>JANOKC010000184.1:0-6489 GCA_031419035.1 Novosphingobium sp.
GCAACAGTCAGCCCGGCTTCCTGTTCCTTGATCATCCCGATGATCTGCGTCTCGGTGAAACGGCTCTTGCGCATTCGTCTGCTCCTTCAGGGTTGGGCAGACTCTACATTAAAGTGAGGGCGTTTCCGGGGGGCAGGTCACGAGCTTGTCTCGACGAGGTTTCCAAACGCTACGCAGCGGCGGCCCAGCCGCCGCTTCCTGTCATTCCTCTAAAAGCAAAGGTAGGAAACCATGACCCTACAAGAAACAGCACAATTCCTTGGCGGCGTTGGCGTCATCGCGTCAATCGTGTACGTCGGCATTCAAATCCGCAACAGTGCCCGTGCCTTGCGCGCTGCGACCTATCAACAGCTCAGTGTTACCACAATGCAGGTTTGGTTCGGCTTGGCGCACAATGGCGAAACAACGGGCATCATATTGCGCGGCGCGGACGATTTTTCCGCCCTCAACCGCGTTGAAAAGGCGCGCTTCCGCTTTTTTGTCATGGGCTACGTCAAGAGCTTTGAGAATGCCTGGTTCCAGCACAAAATCGGTACACTGCGCGAAAGTGACTGGAAAGCCAGCTCTGCCGATCTGCACTCGTTCTTTTCAGCACCAGGCGCATCTGTGGTCTGGCCATTGGTGAAGAATCGCTTCAACGCGGAGTACGCTGCATTTTTGGATGAAGTCTTGAAAAGCCAACTGCCCAATGTCGCGGCCTATGTGCCGCCAGCAACGCCTCAAGCCAAAGAATCGCTCGGAGAAACCGTCTCTCCAAAGCCGTGATGCCTGCCCGTTGCTGGCCGTGAACCCGATCTCACCTTCACCATGAGAAAGCTATCACATGGTTTTCTAGCGAATGAATGACAACCGGGCCGATCACGCCGTTTTGCAATCTGGCGATGGTCGCAGTTCCGCGGCTGGCCGCAGGATGGCAGCGAAAAGTCGAAGCTCGGACTGCTTGTGGCCCTCCATTTCGGTCCTGCCGCAACTCGAACGGGAAATGAGAAGCTGGAGCGAACGGCAGCAAGGTCCGCATAGCAGACGGTGGCGGCGAACTGTGCGGGCGTCAATGTGCAGGGATCATCGCCTTTCTCCCCGTCGCCATCTCCCACCGTCGCACCGCCACGTCGCAATAAACTGGGTCCAGTTCCATCGCGAAGTACCGCCGCCCGGCGCGTTCGGCTGCAACGATCTGGGTGAAGACGCGCGGCAAGTGGCGAACGGTCGAGTTGCTGGCTTGTCCGGTCACCTGGCGGCCGCATCGCGAGCAGATCGCTTCCGCCAGGCGCGGATATGAGGACTGGTGGCAGGCGCTGGACTGGGTACGGGATGGGCTTGTGGCGGGCGGGATGCTGCGGGAGATGGAGGTGACGGGCGCGATGCCAAAGGTGCGGCCGTGGTCATGACCGGCCATACAGACCGCCTTGGAAACCATTTCTTGCCAAATGGCATCTATCCTCTATATTCATGTCGAAGAGGTGCCGCCATGCAATTTGCCACGATCCACCCCACTGCCGCCCGCCCGGACCTCCCCGCCATCACAGACGAGGAGGCCGCCGCCCTAGCGCGCGCCACCGTGAACCTGTTCCGCGCATGGCAACTTAGCGACATCGAAGCCCGGACGTTGCTAGGCGACATGGCGCAGCGCACATGGGCGCGTTGGAAAGAGGGCAGCATTGGCCGGATCGATCGCGATCTACGTGCGCGCATGGCCATCCTCATGGGGATCCACAAGGGCCTTCGCTATCTGTTCAGCGATGCGGCGCGCGGTTATGCGTGGATCCGCAAACCCAACGCCAACTTCGGCGGCCAAAGCGCTCTCGACATCATGATGCGCGGCGAAATCACCGACCTGATCGACCTTCGCAGTTACCTGGACGCCGAGCGCGGTGCATGGTGACAGCGCCCGTGCGTCGGGTGGTCTGGCCGCGCAGCGCCCGGATCATCCGCTCGATCTATCCGCCGATCGACCTGTTTGAGGATATCGCTGACCCCGCCGATTGGGAGGCGTTGGCCTCAGCCGAAGCAAAGTTCAACCCGCGCATCCGCGATAGCATCGGCGATCTGGCCAAAGTGCCGGTGGCCCGTCGCGTCACTGGCCCCGGTGCCAGCTGGGTCATGGCGCCCTTCGTTCACTGCTCACCGCTGCGGCCGGGCAGGTTCTCGGACGGGACGTTCGGCCTCTACTATGCGAGCGACAGCACCGAAGTGGCCATCGCCGAAACCATCCACCACCACACGAAAACCATGCTGGCCACTGCAGAAGCCCCCGGTTGGACGTCCCAGTTCCGCGAACTGATCGGATCGGTGGATGCTGATCTTGATGACGTCACAGGATTGACCGACCTAGTCGAACCTGACGACTATGCCGCCTCGCAGGTCTTCGGCGCCCAGCGCCGCGCTGCCGGATCAAGTGGGATCACCTGGCCAAGCGTCCGCTTTAATGGTGGCAACTGCATCGCCGCTTTCTGGCCGGATGTGGTGCCAATTCCCACGCAGGGAGCGCATTTCGCATATCATTGGAACGGAAGCACTGTCGATTACGTGAAGAAACTGGATACCGGTGAGATCATGCAGGTGACCTGAACTGGTAGGACGGCAGCAAAACTGCATGCCTGCCCGAAGGTGCGAACAGGCTAAATTATTGAATTTCCGAATGAAACACCTTTGTTAGGCTGGCTTTGCCAAGAAACGGCACGCTATAAGTTGAACGGCTAAGAAATATGCAAGGGGGCGCTCTGTGGAGCAGATCAGCAACATTGAGAAGCGCCTCTGGGGCTCAGCAGATACACTTCGTGCCAACTCGAACTTCGCAAGCAACGAATATTTCATGCCCGTAATGGGCCTGATTTTCTCGCGCCACGCCTATTCCAGGTTCTTGAAGGTGCGCGACGAGATTATCCCCACGTTGCCAAGCAGGGGTGGCATAGTCCGCGATCTGACAAAGGAAGACTTCTCCCGCCGCGGCTCGATCTATCTGCGGCCACAGGCAGAGTTCGACACATTGGTCAGCCTTCCCGAGGGCCAAAGTGCGGCCTCTGCCTTGATCGCGGCCATGGAAAGCATCGAGGGCGACTACGAGACACTGAAAGGCCTGTTGCCCAAACAGGAATACGCGGAACTGGATGACGTCGTCTTGCGCCAGATTCTGCGCACTTTCAACGATCCGTCGCTGCAACGGGCAGACGGCGACGTGTTTGGCCGCATCTACGAATACTTCCTTACCCAGTTCGCCGACCAGAAGGCCCACGACAACGGCGAGTTCTTCACCCCAGTCAGCATCGTTGAAACCATCGTCAACGTCATCGAACCCACGCGCGGCAAGGTGATCGACCCTGCCTGCGGCTCGGGTGCCGTCCGCGAATTGTGGGTGCGCGGCTATGCTCACCGACGGCGGGCCGACCTGGTGGGTTTCGTGAATGGACTGCCGCTGATGTTCTGCGAGTTGAAGCGCCCCGACCGCGACCTGAAACGCGCCTTCGCCGAAAACCTGAGCGATTACAAAGACACCGTCCCGCACCTGTTTCACTTCAACGCCTTCGTCATTTTGGGCAATGGTGAGCTGGCCAAGATGGGCTCGATCAGCGCGGATTATGAACACTACGCCGGCTGGCTGAAGCTGGACGAGCGCGACCGCCGCGACGAGCTGCTGCCGATGGAGGCACTGCTGCGGGTGGTGTTTGACAAGCGGCGCTTCCTCGACCTGTTCGAAAACTACATCCTGTTTGCCGACACAGCGAATGGGCCTGCGAAGATCCTCGCCAAGAACCATCAGTTCCTGGGGGTCAACCGCGCAGTCGAGGCTGTGGCGAACCGGCGCGCGCTGGACGGTAAGCTGGGCGTCTTCTGGCACACCCAAGGGTCGGGCAAGTCTTTCTCGATGGCGCTGTTCACCCAGAAAGTGCATCGCAAGTTGGGCGGTGATTACACGTTCTTGGTGCTGACGGACCGGACCGATCTGGACAATCAGATCTACAAGACCTTCGCCTCGGTCGGACTTGCCAACAACGACAAGGATCCCTGCCGCGCCGGGTCAGCGCAAGATCTACGCGACCTCCTTCGCCAGCAGAAAAAGGTCATCTTCGGGATGATCCAGAAATTCACCGATGATCAGGCGAAAGGGGGCATCTACTCCGACCGCGACAACATCATCGTGGTGACCGACGAGGCGCACCGGTCACAGTATGGCACGCTAGCACTGAACATGCGCAAGGGGTTTCGACCTGTCGCTGCTGGGGATCACCGACGAGGATCTGGATGCCCTGCTGCGCGATCCGGATCAGGTGGAAGGTGGGGCGGTCGAGGGCGAGGATGACATTCCGGAGCCGCCGTTCACGCCGGTGTCTGTGCCTGGCGATCTTTGGCAGCTTGGATCGCATCGGCTGATCTGCGGCGACAGCACGTCCGCTGATGTGGTCGGGCGATTGCTGGGCAATGTTCGCCCGCTGCTGATGGTAACCGACCCGCCCTATGGCGTGGAGTACGATCCGTCGTGGCGCAACCAGGCCGGTGCCGCCAAAACCAAACGAACCGGCAAGGTGCTGAACGATGACCGCGCCGATTGGCGCGAAGCATGGGCGCTGTTCCCCGGCGACGTGGCCTATGTCTGGCACGGCGCGCTGCATGCGGGCGAGGTGGCCGCCAGTCTGGTTGCGGCGGGTTTCGCCGTCCGGTCGCAGATCATCTGGGCCAAGGACCGCCTTGTCCTCAGCCGGGGCGATTATCACTGGCAACATGAACCCTGCTGGTATGCGGTGCGCGTCAAGGGCAAGGGCCACTGGGCGGGCGACCGCAAGCAGACCACCCTTTGGCACATCTCCGGCAAGGACCAGGACGCGGCCAACGTGCACGGCACCCAGAAGCCGGTCGAGTGCATGCGGCGCCCGATCCTGAACAATTCCAGCTCGGGTCAGGCGGTGTTTGAACCCTTCATGGGGTCTGGCACCACGCTGATCGCTGCGGAAACGACCGGGCGCATCTGCTTCGGGATCGAGTTGAACCCCGCCTGTGTCGATGTGGCCATCGAGCGCTGGCAGTCCTTCACCGGCGCCAACGCCGTGCTGGCCGACACCGGCGAAACCTATGCCAACCCGAAAACCAAGAGGCTCGCAGCATGAACAGACCCCTCGCCCTCCAGCAGGCTGCAACCAGCCGTAACGAAATCGCCGCTCTTGCCTGCGCGGTGACGGACTATCAGGAGAAGTTGCGCGACGCGAAAGGCTATCCTCGGATCAACGCCCTGCAACAGGATTTGCATGCAACGCGCCAGCGGCTGGCCGTGCTGTTCGGCGAGCGTCATGGCTGGCGACTGTCCAGATCGGACTTTTCGCCCTCGGTTCTCGCGCGGCGCGGCTTGTTCAATGGGCGCGGCTATCACGTCGATCCTTGGCCGCGCGAGCTCGTCGATCACGGGTATTTCTACCGCAAGGACAGGAAGGCCGCCGCGGTGGCGGCCCATCTCTACGGCACTTTCGATGCCGACAAGCGTCAAGATACCGAGGCCACGGCTGCGCTTTACGGGCTTCGCGTTACCTGGCCCGAAGATTTTCCGAGCTGGTATCTTCCCGGCCGAACCACGCTGATCGTCTGCACGCCGCTGGCCGAACCCGCGCGATGATGATGCCACCCGACCGGATCGAGCATTGGCCCCTCGCCCGGCTGAAGCCTTACGCCCGCAACGCCAAGACCCACGACGCCGATCAGGTCGCCAAGATCGCCGCCAGCATGGCCGAGTTTGGCTGGACCGTGCCGGTGCTGGTCGCCGCCGACGGCGAGTTGATCGCGGGCCATGGCCGCATCCTCGCGGCCGCCCACCTCGGCTTGTCCGAGGCCCCGGTCATCGTGCTGGGCCATCTGACCGAGGCCCAGCGCCGGGCCTATCGGATCGCCGACAACAAGTTGACCGAGCTTGGCGGATGGGACGACGCCCTGCTGCTGCAGGAATTGCAGGCGCTTCTGGCCGAGGATTTCGACCTCGGGCTGATCGGGATCCCCGAGGATGAGCTGGATGCCCTCTTGGCCGATGCCGACGACAGCCCTGCCATTTCCGACGATGCGGCTGATGCAATTCCCGAACCACCTGCCGAACCCATCACCCGGCCGGGCGACGTCTGGGCGCTGGGCAAGCACCGTCTTTGTTGCGGCGACGCCACCGATCCGGCCGCCGTCACCAATCTGATGCAGGGCGAACAGGCGACGCTGATGTTCACCTCGCCGCCCTACGCCCAGCAGCGCGACTATGGCGCTGCCAAGGAAAAGGTCGGGGATTGGGATGCACTGATGCAGGGCGTCTTAGCTGCAGCGCCGGTCACAGCGGACGCTCAGCTGCTGGTCAACCTCGGCCTGGTGCATCGCGACAGCGAGTGGCAACCCTGGCCGATGCAATCCTCGATCGCGTTCGGGCATTCCTTCGGACCAGTGGCAGTCATGCCCTCACTCCACAACGCCCACAGGCTCAAACTCACCGGAGAAAGCATGCGAAAAGCCGCCGCCCGCAACTCAAGCCTT
>JANOKC010000185.1:0-3197 GCA_031419035.1 Novosphingobium sp.
GCGGCTGGCGGGCACAATTTGCTGATGACAGGGCCGCCGGGTGCAGGAAAATCGTTGCTGGCAAGCTGTTTGCCCGGGATTTTGCCTGAGCTTACCCCGGCAGAGGCGCTGGAGGTTTCGATGGTCGCCTCGGTGTCGGGATCGCTCATGGACGGCCGAATCAGCCGAGTCCGACCGTTTCGCTCGCCCCATCATTCCGCTTCAATGGCAGCGCTGGTTGGCGGCGGATTGAAAGTACGCCCCGGCGAGGTCAGTCTGGCGCATTTGGGGGTGCTGTTCCTCGACGAGCTGCCCGAGTTTCAACGCCCGGTGCTCGATTCGCTGCGCCAGCCGCTGGAAACGGGCGAGGTCAGCGTGGCGCGGGCCAATGCACATGTAACATTTCCTGCAAGAGTTCAGCTGATAGCGGCGATGAACCCCTGCCGCTGCGGACATCTGGGAGATCCGGCACTGGCCTGCAGCCGCGCGCCGCGCTGTGCGGCCGATTACCAAAGTCGGGTTTCAGGCCCGCTGCTCGACCGGATCGATCTGCATGTCGATGTCGGTCCGGTCAGCGCAGCTGATCTGGGCCTGCCGCCGCCGTCCGAAGGCTCAGCGCAAGTTGCCGCGCGCGTGGCAGCGGCGCGAATGATCCAGACCGAGCGATTGTCCGGCACCAAAATGCGCAGCAATGCCCAGCTTGATGGTGAAATGCTTGAAGTCCATGCCACCCCTGATGAGGCGGGCCGCAAGCTGCTGCTGCAAGCTGCCGAGGCGATGCGGCTGTCAGCGCGTGGCTATACAAGGATGCTGCGGGTGGCGCGGACAATTGCCGATCTTGCAGGGGTGGAGACGGTCGGGCGCATACATGTGGCCGAGGCGCTGAGCTATCGGCGGCAACCGCCGCGAAATTAAAGCGCGCTCGCCTTGGGCAGCGCGGTTACCGTTTCGCCCAGCTCCGAACGATCCCGCCAGTGCAGGTCTTTGGCCAGCAAGCGGCGGCCATCGTGGGCGGTGATGCCAATCGTTTGAATCGGCAGGCCATCGCGATCATCGCATAGAACCGGGTTGGCAGGGATTCCGAGGCCATATTTCTCGCCCCAATTGCGCAGCGCGAGCATCGCGGGGAGCAGGTCATAGCCCTTGCCGGTCAGCCGGTATTCGATCTTGCGGCGATCGTCGGGCAACGGTTCGCGCTTCATGATCCCGTGTTCGACCAGCCGGACGAGCCGATTCGACAGGATGTTGCGGGCGATCCCCAGCTCGCTGAGGAACTCCTCAAAATGGTGCACTCCGTTGAAAGCAGCGCGCAGGATCATGAAAGACCATCGTTCTCCCATGACCTCCAGCGCCAGCGGCAGGCCGCAGCTTTGGATTTCACCGAGTGGTTCGCGCATTTTGTCCATCAGTTTTCCTCTGTCCCGCCGGTAGCCTAACGTAGTTTGGCTTGTTGTCCGACAAAAATTATTTGCTGCAACGCACAGTTTCTAGTTGCAACTTAAAACCTATCAGGATAGGTAGTGATTCGCAATGCAAATCGAACTGCTCCTCCCCAGAAGCGTCCTTCGACCCTTGCGTGCCTCAGTAAGGGGAATTGAAATGTCTATCGCTATCCAATCAGTCACGCGCACTTTGCTTGCTGCCAGCCTTGCCATAGTCGGCACTATCGCCAGTTTTGGTGTGACCACTAGCCCTGCCTATGCCCAGGGCGCCAGTCGCAGCAATGTAGCCTCGCTTGCCCTCCGGCTTGAAGCGCCGCGTCAAGTGATCATCAATGAAACGTTGTGGAAGTGCGCCGCAGATCGCTGCACCTCCTCGGCCGATACTTCGCGGCCCGCCAGAAGCTGCAGCCGACTAGCCAAGAAGATCGGGCCATTCACCAGTTTCGCCACCCCCCAGGGCGAATTTAGCGCTGAAGACCTCCAGCGCTGCAACGCAGCCGCCTGACGCAAGTCACAGGCATCCTTGACAGCCTCCAAGCGACTGGGCCTCCGCCGCAAGGCGGGGGTCTTTTTTTCTGTTCAGGAGATCAGCCCGCGCGCCCTGAGATCGGCCGCCAGCGTTCCGGCATCGACAAAATGATGCGCCAGCCAGCCGCATTCACGCGCCGCGACCACATTGGCCTCATTGTCATCGATGAACAGCATTTCGCCCAGAGGATAACCGAACCGGCGCGCAGCTAGAGCAAAGATCGCTGGATCAGGCTTTGCAATCTTCTCAGTTCCTGAAACGACAATATCGGTGAACTGGTCGAATACCGGATAAGTCGGGCGAAACCGCTGCCAAAGTTCATGACCAAAATTGGTGATCGCAAACAGTGGAACGCCGCTTTTATGCAGAGCCTCGACCAGTTCCAAACTTCCAGGGACGGGACCGGGGATCGTTTCGTTAAAGCGATCCGCATAGGCGCGTATCAGATGGGCATGGGCGGGGAATTCGGCGCTGCGTTCTTTCACCATTTCGCCAAGAGGCCTGCCAGCATCGTGCTGAAAATGCCATTCAGGGGTCACAACGGTAGTGGCGAACCAGTCAAGTTCGGCCGGATCGGCGATCAGCTTGGCGAACAAGTGCCGCAAGTCCCACTGGACAAGCACGCGGCCGACATCGAAAACGACAGCAGAAATTATCGGCGACATCCCGGCCAATGCCCGGGAATCGCTCAAATCAACCCTGGCGCGCCTTGAAGCGCGGGTTCGTCTTGTTGATCACATAGGTCCGCCCGCGGCGGCGGATCACGCGGTTGTCCCGGTGGCGACCTTTGAGCGACTTGAGGCTGTTGCGAATCTTCATGATATCCTCGGGCAGCATTGCGCCGCTTGAATTTGAAGTGGGGCCGTTACGGGGACGGCCTCGCCAAGTCAAGCATCTCGCCCAGCTTTCGCTCCCATGCCAGCGCATGATGGACGATTAGGTCCAGATCAGCATATTGCGGCTCCCAAGGCAGGGTCTGCTTGATCAAAGCGTTGTCCGAGATCAGCGAATCGGGATCGCCCGCCCGGCGCGGGCCAAGCCGGCGTTCGATCGCCACATTGGTCGCCCGGTCCACCGCGTCGAGCACTTCGAGCACCGAAAAGCCCCGGCCATAACCGCAATTCATCGTCAGCGAATCGGCAGGCGCGGCAATCAGCGCTTCGAGCGCCAGCACATGCGCGGCGGCCAGATCGGAAACATGGATATAGTCCCGCACCCCAGTGCCATCAGCGGTGGCGTAATCGGTC
>JANOKC010000186.1:0-2327 GCA_031419035.1 Novosphingobium sp.
CCGGCAAATTGCGGGTGGCAGTTGATCCGCGTTATTTCCGGCCGACCGAGGTCGATCTACTGATCGGCGATTCCGGCAAAGCCCACCAGAAGCTGGGCTGGAAGGCCGAGACCAGCGTGCGCGAACTGGTGCGGGAAATGATGCAGGCCGATCTTGAAGCCATGCGCGCCGCGCCGCTGGGCCGAGGCGCCTAGCATCATGTATTCGCTGATCGGCAAACGCGTCTGGGTGGCAGGTCACGGCGGCATGGTCGGCAGCGCGATCACTAGGGCGTTGGCGGGCGAGGACTGCGAAGTGCTGACGGTATCCCGTGCGGAACTGGACCTGACCGATCAGAATGCGGTTCGGGTCTGGATGGCGGACACGCGCCCGCAAGCGGTGTTCCTCGCCGCCGCGCGGGTTGGCGGTATCCTCGCCAATGATACCCATCCGGTCGATTTCTTGCGTGATAACCTGCTGATCGAGACCGCGATCTTCACCGGCGCGCATGCCTCGGGCGTCGAAAAACTGCTGTTTCTGGGCTCAAGCTGCATCTACCCCAAATTCGCCCCCCAGCCGATCAATGAGGACGCGCTGCTGACCGGGGCGCTTGAGCCAACCAACGAATGGTACGCGATCGCCAAGATCGCCGGGATCAAGCTGGCCCAGGCCTATCGCAAGCAATATGGCTGCGACTATATCAGCGCCATGCCGACCAATCTTTACGGGCCGGGCGATAATTTCGATCTCACTTCCAGCCACGTCATGCCCGCACTGATCCGCAAGGTTCATGCCGCCAAGCAGTCGGGCGGCGCCGTCGAAGTCTGGGGGACCGGCACTCCCTTGCGCGAATTTCTATACGTCGATGACTGCGCCGCCGCCTGCCTCCATCTGATGAAGCACTATTCGGATGCAAGCCACATCAATGTCGGCTCGGGCGAGGATCTCTCGATCATGGAACTGACCCGGCTGGTGATGGAGGTGATCGGCTACGATGGCCCGGTGGCAACCGACCCCGCCAAGCCCGACGGCACCCCGCGCAAGCTGATGGACAGCGCACGGCTGAAGGCGCTCGGCTGGACCCCGTCGATTTCCCTGCGTGAAGGCATCGCCCGCAGCTATCAGGCGTTTCTGGAGTGCGAAGGGCGCGGGTTTTAGGGGGAATCTCAATTAGCGCCTCCTCTTCGGGGGAGGGGTTGGGGTGGGCTCAATTAGCTTTGGTTTTAGAGGGTGAAAGTTCCTTCCACCACAGTCACGCAGGCTCCGCCCAGCCATGCACTGGCCCCCTCGCGGCGGCAGGTGAGGTGCCCGCCTCGTTTCGATGCCTGAAAGGCAGTGAAGCTTTCGCGCCCCAGCCGGTCGGCCCAGAACGGGGTCAGTACCGCATGGGCGGAACCCGTCACGCTGTCCTCGTTAACCCCAGCACCGGGCACGAACACCCGGCTGACTACATCGGTTGCCTCGCCATGTGCGGTAACGATGAATTGTTCATCGCCGAGCGCCGCCAACGCCAGAAAATCAGGGCTGAGCGAACGGACTTCGGTTTCTGATCCGAGCAGGAAGACGTTGTAATGCCCATCAGCCGAGCGCCACACTTCGCTGGAATTGCCCAGCAGCGCCGCCGCCTGATCCCAAGCGCCCTTGGCGGTCGGGATCACGGGCAGCGCCAGATCATAGCCATCCCCCAGTTGCCGGACTTCGAGAATCCCAGACATTCTGGTCAGGAACCGCACCGCCGCCAACGCTGAATCGCGCGCGAGCAGCACATGGCCCGAAGCCAGCGTAGCATGACCACACAAGCGGATTTCGACCTCGGGGGTAAACCAGCGCAACTCCCAATCCGCCGCGCCGCTCGTATCCGGCATCAGAAAGGCGGTCTCGGCAAACATGTTTTCCGCGGCGATGGCCTGCAACACGCTGTCGTCCAGCCAATCGCCAAGGATCATCACCGCCGCCTGATTGCCAGAAAAAGCCCGGGACGCGAAGGCATCGACATGCCAATAGGGGACGGAGAGGCTCACTTGAAGAGCTTCTGTAGCGGCGGCGCTTCGGCCAGCAGATCTTCTGCGGCGGGGCCGGATTCATTGACCAGCCCTTCGGGATCGGGATGGATCAGGATTTCGATTCCGGGAAACTCGGCGAGCAGCTTGTCCTCAATATCATCCATGACCTCATGCGCCTGAGCGACGGTCATCTGAGGATCGACCCAGACGTGGAACTGGACGAAATCATGATTGCCCGAGGTGCGCGTGCGCAGATCGTGCAGGCCCTTGAGCTCCGGGTGCCGGGCGACGACTTCGAGGAAGCGGGCCTTTTTATCGTCCGCCCATTCATGGTCCATCAGCTGT
>JANOKC010000187.1:0-30970 GCA_031419035.1 Novosphingobium sp.
CATCCACCAGATGCAACTCGCCATCCCCGAAAAAACCTTCATCGGCGCGCCCGGCGCCGACGGCAACTGCAACTGCAACATCTGCCCCTATATGGCGCTGAATACGCTGGAGAAGCTGTATGTGGCGCTAAGGGATTTGCAGCCGCGGATCGAGATTGAGGAAGGGTTGCGGCTGGCGGCGAAGAAGAGTCTGGATAGGATGCTGGAGATGGCGGGCGGGACTGTGGGCAAGGGTGATTTGGGGCGGGCGTGATCCAGCGGTTCGCCTTGCGCGGAGTAGCAGTCCTGGTCCTGGCGGCGTTTTTCGGAATGGTTTGGATCGGTGATTGGTCTGCAAGCGCGATCCACGGAGGCGCGCTGCAGACACCTGTGACTTGCCATAACACTCGCGACCTCGAACGCATCTCCAAACGCGGGATTTCGATCGAATCAATGAACAATCGGCTGGCGGAGCAGGTTCGTGACTGGCACAGAAATGGCAAGCGGTCGGGTATGACCCAATGGCACCTTCAAGGCATCACAGCTAGGGTTGGCCTGCACGTTGCTTACTCGGCCAGCGAACGCCGGGCTATGGCGAGCGACCTGATCACCCGAACTCCGAACTGCTCTACTCGATCGGCGACCTAGATATCAGCACCGGCATAATGCTAGGCTCCCAGTCTTGTCCCCCCTCCTTTTCAGGGGAGGGGCGGTGAGACTTGGTGGCTTTGCCGCCTAGTCGCAACGGGGTGGGGTTCCGCTTTCCACGCAACGTTGGTCCCAGCGGAGAGGCCCCACCCCAACCCCTCCCCTGAAGAGGAGGGGCTTTAGATGCGTTCACCGCACCGGCAATCCAAACAGCAACGCCCGCACATATTTTGCGGGCGGCGAGCCATGCGACAGCACTGCATCGTGATAGCGGCGCTGGGTGAAGTTCTTGCCCCAGCGCTGTTCCGCCTCGGCCCGCATCGCGCGGTGTTCTTCATAGCCGGTGAAGTAGCTCAGCAGCTGGACTGACGAGAGATTGGCGCGGGTCCATTTGCCGGACGCCTCGCGTTCTTGCTGGAAGGCGCCTTTCTGCATCAGCTCCATCGCCTGCTCGCGGCTCATCCCTTCGGTCTGGATGCCGATGTCGAGCAGCGTGTTGGTGACACTGCGTAGCCGCATTTTCAGCACGGTCAGCTGGAATAGTGGATCGCCGCCCAGGTATCCTGCATCCTTCATCACCCCCTCGGCATAGACCGCCCAGCCTTCGACAAATGGTCCGGAGCCCAGAACCGCGCGCAGCACCGACGGCGAGCGGTTGGAGTGATCGATCTGGAGATAATGCCCCGGCATCGCTTCGTGGATGCTCAGATCATGGATCATATAATCATTATATTCGGACAGGAACGAGGTGGCCTGTGCATCGCTCCACTCATCGGGGATCGGCGAGACGGCATAGAAGTTCGGCAAGCCGCGCTCCAGCGCCCCCGGCGAATCGCTATAGGCCACCGCAAAGCCCTGCTGGAACTTGGGCATGGTGATCACCTGCACCGACCCATCGGGCATGCGGATGAAGCCCTTGGCGCGCACGAATGCAGTAGCTTCGGCAGTGGTTTCGCGGGCGCGCTGTTCCAGCCGGGCGCGGTCCGGACGCTTGGCATAGGATAGCGCCAGCGCCGCCTCGATCGCCGCCTGCTGCTGTTCTGCGCTGGGGTTTTCAGACAGCGGCGCGCCAGGCGTTTTGTCCGCGAGCACTTTGCGGGAAAGTGCATACATCTCGGCGCGGGTTTCAGCCTTGGCCTTGAGTGCCAGCGCCTTCAGCTGCGGCCGGGTGATGTCGGACATCAGGCCAAACCGCATCTTCTCATCATACAGCTTGCTCCCCAGGCGAAACTCGCCCTTGGCCTGCGGGACCAGCACAGAGTCCAGCCATTGCTGATGTTCGGCAACGCTCAGCTTGAGCTTGGCCAGCGCGGCATCGAACCGGGCGCGATCTGCGCCGGTCAGACTGCCAGCATGGGGCGCGAGCATAGTGTCGGCAATATCGATGATCCCGCCGTTCTGCTTGGCGACCGTTTCGGCCATCACCTTTGGCACCCGCGCAGGCACCAGCTGGCGGCGGGTCTCAGCGAGCAGGGCGGGCAAGGCCTCCATCCGCAACGTCGCGTTTTTCAGCCGTACATCCCAGGCTGCGAAATCGCGCGCAGCCAGGCCATAGAGCGCGCCACCGGCAGTATCATTATAGATTTGCGGGTTCCACGCCCAATCCTGCAGCACTTCGCTGGACCACAGCTGATAGCGCAGCTCATTGCTGAGTACGGCAAAATCAACCTGATTGTCGCGGCTCAGCGCCTTGCGGTTGATCCGGTTCATCTGGGCCAGAATCGCGCGCCATTCACCATTTTGGGCAGCCCGGCCTGCGGCGGTTATATCGGGCAGCTGGCCATCGTAGCGATGCTCGCCCAGCACGGTTGCATATACTGGCGACAGCCGGGTGAGCGAGGCGATGAAGCGGGCTGACAAGGCAGCGAACCGGGCGTTGGCCTGCTGGGCGGCGGCCTGCTGGACGGCGGGGGCAACGGCTGGTCGGCGCTGTCCTTTTGCCTCAGTTGGGCCGCTGCCAAAGGCAAGAGCAAGGGCCACCAGTGATGCTATGGCATAGGGCTTGGTCATGGAATTCTTCCCGAATTGATCGTTATGTCATGCAAACTAACTGCTCTTTAGCCCGACGTCGATGGGCGATCCGGAACTGGTTCTGGTTCAGCAGATCGCGCCAGCACCAGCCCCGCCGCGACCAGCGCCATGCCAATCACGTCCAGCCAGCCCAGCGTTTCGCCAAAGACGAGCCAACCGATTACCACCGCAGCGACAGGCTGCGTCAGCAGCGCGAGGCCGATCACCAGCGGGGTAAAATGCTTGAGCGCATAGACAATCAGCCCTTGCCCTATGATCTGGCTGCCCAGCGTAATCAGGATTATCGGAGTCCAGTTCTGCGGCCAGACTGGCTCGCCCAGTAGCAAAGCGATGCCCAGCATGATCGGCGCGCCTGCAAGGCTTGACCAGGCCAGTAGGGTCCAGCCGCCCAGCTTGGCCCGCGCGCCCTGCAACAGCAGAATGTAAAAGGCATAGAGGAACCCAGCCACCAGGCAGTAGAGATCACCAATCAGCGCGCTATCATCAATTTCCAGACTGCGCCCCAGCAGGATCGCCGATCCGCCCAGCGCAGCGGCCAGTGCCAGCACTTCGGCTCGGTGGGGCCAGCGTTTCATCGCATAGACCCCCCAGGCCATCAGAATCAGGCTGCCAGAATTGCCAAACAGGGTGGCATTGCCAAGCCGCGTCTGGCCGATCCCGATGTGCCAAGCGGCAATATCCAGCGCGAAGAATATCCCTGCGCCAACCATGATCGCCCAGGTCCTCGCGGAAAAGCCGGTCAGCGGCTGGCGGCTCGCCCGGGCCAGAATTGCCAGCAGCGGCACTGCCAGGATCAATCGCCAGAATCCGGCGGACACTGGTCCGGTATCCGCCAGTCGCACCGGCCACGAGCCGACCGCCAGCGCCACATTGCCGCCGATCAGCGCCGCAAAGTAGACTGCGTTGCGGTTAGTTTTTGCCCCGGTTGCATTCCCCATCGCCATGCCTTAGCCGCAGCGACTAGATTGCAAAACGAAATTGAAGCGAGGAACCCGCGTGCACGACGAACTGTTTCAGCCGATCAAGCTTGGCGCCATCCAAGCCCCCAACCGCATCCTGATGGCCCCGCTGACCCGCGGGCGGGCCGATCCAGGCTTTGTTCCCAATACCATGATGGCGGAATATTACCGCCAGCGCGCCGGTGCTGGCCTGATCATCTCTGAAGCGACCGGGATCAGCGTGGAAGGGCTGGGCTGGCCATCTGCTCCGGGTATCTGGAGCGATGCGCAGGTTGCGGGCTGGAAGCTGGTGACCGAGGCGGTGCACACTGCCGGCGGCAGGATCATCTTGCAGCTTTGGCACATGGGCCGTCTGGTTCACCCCGATTTCCTGGGCGGCAATCCCGGCGTTTCGTCTTCAGCTACCGCCGCGCCAGATCATGCCCACACACCAACCGGCCGGAAACCCAACGAGCAGGCCCGGGCTTTGACGGTTGAAGATATCGCCCGCGTGGTCGAGGACTATGGCCGCGCCGCAGAAAATGCCAAGGCGGCTGGCTTTGACGGGGTGCAGCTGCACAGCGCCAACGGCTATCTGGTTGACCAGTTTCTGCGCGATAACTCCAACCTTCGCGAGGACGAATATGGCGGATCGGTCCAGAAGCGCACCCGGTTCATGCGCGAGATCCTTCAACGGCTGATTGCCGTCTGGGGCGCGGACCGCGTTTCGATCCGCTTGTCCCCCAACGGCAATTCGCAGGGCTGCGATGACAGCGATCCAGCGAGCATTTTCGGGGAGGCTGCGCGCGTTCTGCAAGAGCTTGGCATCGGCTTTGTCGAACTGCGCGAACCCGGCCCGGAAGGGACTTTTGGCCAGACCGATGTCCCAAAACAGAGCCCGCTAATCCGGTCAATCTACACCGGCCCGCTGGTGCTAAACAGCGACTACTCTGCCGAAAGTGCAGCCGCCATTGTTGCTGCCGGAAACTGTGACGGGATAAGCTTTGGGCGGCCCTACATCTCCAACCCAGATCTTGCCGAACGGATCAAGGTGGGCGCCGAATGGTCTCCCAATGTTAACGTACCGAAAAGCTGGTATCAGCCAGGTCCAGAGGGCTATGTTGATTACCCGGCACTCCAGCTGGCCTGAAGGGATCCGAACCAATGGCGCAACGATCATGGCTGTTTGTTCCCGGCGACAGTGACAAGAAACTGGGCAAGGCCGCCGGAACTGGCGCCGATGTGATCATTGTCGATCTGGAGGATTCGGTTGCCTTCTCCAACAAAGCCCAGGCGCGCGACAAGGCATGCGAATGGCTGGTGGCGCACCGCCGGAAAATCACCGAGCAGCACGATCAAACCGGGCGGCAGGGCCGCTGGGTCAGGATCAATACGCTCGACAGCCGGATGTGGCGCGAAGATCTGATCGCAGTGATGCCCGGTGCGCCAGATGGGATCATGCTGCCCAAATCGGCCGGGCCCGAGGCAGTTCAGCAGCTTGCTGCCGAGATTTATGAGCTAGAACAACGCAATCAGATCCAGACTGGCACTACCCGTATCTTGCCACTGGTGAGTGAGACGGCCGCTTCTGCAATGACTATCGGCGGCTATGTCTCCGCCCCGCTGCCTCGCCTTGCTGGCCTGACATGGGGAGCAGAGGATCTGTCTGCTGCAATCGGGGCCAGCCGCAAGCGCGATGGAGATGGCCGCTGGACTGACGCTTTCCGTTTCGTCCGAACGCAGACGCTGCTGACCGCGCATGCCAAAGGGCTGGCAGCGATCGAAACGCTCCATTCGGACTTTGCCGATAATGAAGGGCTCAAGCGCGCCGCCGAAGAGGCGCGCGCAGATGGCTTTGCCGGGATGCTGGCGATCCATCCCTCGCAGGTGCCGATAATCAATGCCGCCTTCACCCCAAGCGAAGCAGAGCTGGACGAAGCACGCGCAATTGTCGCTGCCTTTGCGGCTGATCCAGGTGCTGGCGTATTGCAAATCGATCGCCGGATGATTGATCGGCCGCACCTCAAGCTGGCGCAACGCATTCTCGGCATAGTGGAATAGGTCTATTCGGCTGGGGCTTCCGGCGTCGGTTCGGCAGCGGGAGCCTGATCGGCTTCGTCAGGTTTGCCGCTGGCCGCCGGTTCGGCGTCATTTGAATCGCTTTTGGCCGCATCCTTGGGCCCGTCGCTGCTAACGCTGCGCGGGGCAAGCGGTGCCTGCGATCGGACGCTATCAAGCGGCATCATTGCATCGCTGGCAGATCCGGGCAGGATTTCGCCGTCGGCAGTCCCGCCGCGGGCTTTTTGCTCATTCCCGCAAGCAGCAAGAGCCAACCCGAGCGCGGCGATCAGAATCAGGCGGTTGAGTTTGATCATGGGGCGGGCTCCGAAGTGCAAGGCCGGTCAAGTGCGGCGAGGAAATCCCCTGCGCGGGCCAGCAATGCCCGATCCCAGGCAGCTGAATCAACCTCAATTCCCAAACGGGCCAGGCTGGTGATCCCGAATTCTTCGATCCCGCAGGGAATGATGCCCGAAAAATGCGACAGATCAGGCGCCAGATTGACCGAAAAGCCATGCATCGTCACCCAGCGGCGGATCCGCACGCCGATCGCCCCGATCTTGGCCTCGCGCCCATCAATATCGCGGGTCCAGATGCCGATGCGGCCCGGAGCACGCCAGCTTTCAGCGCCAAAATCGCCCAAGGTGGCGATTACCCAACCTTCCAGCGCATGT
This sequence comes from Novosphingobium sp., assembly GCA_031419035.1. GTDB lineage: Bacteria > Pseudomonadota > Alphaproteobacteria > Sphingomonadales > Sphingomonadaceae > Novosphingobium. The sequence goes on from JANOKC010000187.1 coordinate 6,329, forward strand.
ACAAAGCCCCGTACATCGCGCGACCGCGTCTTGAGATCGAGCAGCACATAACCGATCCGCTGCCCGGGCCCATGATAGGTATAGCGCCCGCCGCGCCCGGCCTCGACCACATCGAATCGCGGATCGAGCAGTTCAGCGACAACGGCGCTGGTTCCGGCGGTATAGACTGGCTGGTGTTCGAGCAGCCAGAACAGCTCAGCCGCGCTTCCTTCGGCAATCGCGGCATTGCGTGCAGCCATCTGATCCAGCGCGGCGCGATAGGGCACCAGCGCAGCATCTTGCCGCAATTCTATCCCGCCGGGCAGAGTTTCAACCATCGCGCATTGCGTGGCGGCATTCGCTGTGGTTATCAAGGGCAAGAAACAGGAGATCAACTATGCGCTTCGACAGCAATCTGGCCTGGAAGGACGCGGTTCAGGCAGTATCGGCCAATCGTGAAGTCCTGCTCGCGCTGGCCGGGGTGTTCTTCATGCTGCCCAGCCTGGCGATCTCGCTGCTGGTTCCCCAGCCCGATCCGCAGCCGGGGCTTACGCCTGAACAGACTTTCGCGATGATGCGAGATTTTTATGGTTCGGCGATGCCCTATATGCTGATCATGTCGCTGATCCAGGCGGTCGGCACGCTCTCGGTTCTGACGCTTTTCACTGACCGGGCCCGGCCCACTGTTGGCGAGGCAATCCGACTGGGCATCGGCGGGGTGCTTTCCTACCTGGGTGCTTATTTGCTGATCGGACTTGGCTTTGGTCTTACTGGTGGAATTCTGATTGGCGGGGCAGCCGCCGCTGGCGTGCCAGCGCTTGTGGCAGTGCTCGGGCTCGCCGCACTAGTTGCCGTGATTTACGTCGGCGTTAGAATATCGCTTATTGCTCCGGTGGTCGCGGTTGATCGCGTCCGCAATCCAGTCGCCGCGCTGCGCCGGTCATGGGAGCTGACCCGCGGCAATACTGGCCGGATTCTGCTGTTTTACGTGCTGCTTGGGCTGGTGTTCATCGTGGTGATGCTGGTTCTTATGGCGTTGATCGGGGTAGTGCTGGCCCTGATCGCCGGGGCGGATGGCGCGAAGCTGGGCGCAGCGATCATTTCATCGCTGCTTACCGGTGTGATCACGCTTTACTTTATCGCCGTGATGGCTTCGATCCATCGCCAGCTGTCCGGCCCGTCCGCTGAAGCCGTAAGTGCAACTTTCGATTAAAACAGGTCAGTCCTTCCAGCCCCAGAAAAGCTTGCAGGGCAGCACGTTCCAGAACTCGTAGCCCGCGTCGATACGGGTGAAGTGCCGCGCCATATAGTCCCGCGCACGGCTTGAGAATTGATAGACCAGAAACGCTCCGCCAGGGCGCAGCGCTCGGTGGGTGGCGGCAGCGATCGCCGGGCCAACGCCATCGGGCAAGGTCGAAAAGGGCAGGCCTGACAACACGTAATCGGCATGATCATGGCCATGATCGTGGACAATCTCTTCCACATCCGCCGCCGATCCCAGCACCGCGGCAAAGCGGCTGTCACGAATCGTGGCGCGCAGATAATCGATAAACAATGGGTTGGTATCAATCACGATCAGCCGTCCATCGCGCGGCAGCCGGTCCAGCACCGGGCGGCAGAATGTTCCTATGCCCGGGCCATATTCCACGAACAGCCGACATTCGTCCCACTTTACCGGACCCAGCATCTTGGCAATCGTGAAGCGTGATGAAGGGATAATCGATCCCACCATCACCGGTTGCTGGAGGAATCCCTCAAAGAAAACCCCCCACGGACCAAGCATCCTTTTGATCCGGCGCTTGACCCTGCCTGGCAAGGCTTCGCGGGCGATCTGGGGACTGGTCATGGTTTTTGGCTATGCCTGAACAAGAAGAGCCCACCGCGTTTGCAAATTTGACCTGACTTGGCAAGCCGCGCGGCCATTGCATCGCGCGGGCGACCAGCCTAGCGCCAGATCAAATGTCTATCCAGCCGTCCGATTCCACCACCTCGTCCGCAACCGGGACCGCCACGCTGCCGCGCGGCCGGCTGACGTTGTTGTTCATGGTCATGCTGGTGACAGCTGCGGGCAATACCGCGATGCAATCGGTAATGCCGTCCATCGGAACTGCGCTTAAGGTGGAGGATGTGTGGATCAGCCTTGCCTATACATGGTCGGCGCTGTTGTGGATGACCTGTGCCCCGATGTGGGCACGCCGGTCTGACAAGCGCGGGCGCAAGGCGATGATGGCCGTCGGACTGATGGGGTTTATCTCCAGCTTTGCATTGTGCGGCGCAGTGCTGTGGTTCGGCCTAAATGGCTGGATTTCTTCGCTGGCTACGCTACTGCTGTTTGCGCTGGCCCGCTCGCTTTATGGCGGGTTCGGCTCGGCCGCGCCGCCTGCGGTGCAGGCCTATGTTGCCAGCCGGACCAGCCGGGCCGAGCGCACCCAGTCCTTGTCGCTGATTTCCTCCAGCTTTGGCCTTGGCACTGTGCTCGGCCCGGCGCTTGCTCCGCTGCTGATCCTGCCTGGGCTGGGACTGGTCAGTCCGTTCCTTGCCTTTGCCCTGATTGCGGTAGCCGTGCTGATTGCCTTGCGGCTGCGGCTTCCAAACGATGATCCGGCCTATGCCGCACGCGGCGATGTGATGACCGCGCCGTTCAGCGCCAATTCCAATTCGCGCCCCCGCGATGCAGCCCCTGACTATTCGATGCTTAGGGACGACGAGGACGCGCCCCGGCTCGCCTGGACTGACCAGCGGATGCGGCCCTGGCTGGTGGCAGGCCTGCTGGGCGGTCATGCGCAGGCCGCGGTGATGGGCATTGCAGGGTTCCTGGTGCTCGACCGGTTGGGCATGCGCGGGGATCCTCTGGCTGGCGCGGGGCCAACCGGGCTGGTGCTGATGTCGGGCGCGATGGCAACGCTGGTGGCCCAATGGGGGATCATCCCCAGACTGCATCTGGGTCCGCGCGCGGCCAGCCTCGGCGGCATTGTCTTTGCTGCTATGGGGGTTGCGCTGCTATCAGTGGCGATGGAGCTTCATACTATCGCAATGGGCTTCAGCCTTGCCTCAATGGGGTTTGGTTTGTTCCGCCCCGGCTTTACAGCAGGAGCATCGCTGGCGGTCAGCCGGGCCGAGCAAGGCCAGTCTGCTGGGATTATCGCCTCGGTCAACGGCGCGGCCTATATTGTCGCGCCCGCCATCGGTGTCTGGCTCTATGGCCACTCGGCTTGGGTTGGCTTTGCGGTAATCGAGCTTCTGTGCCTTGCGGTGCTGGTGCTTGGTCTCAAGGGGATGAGCCGCGACTCTGCGCTGACGGACTAGATAATTTCGTTCACCAAATCTTGGGGGCGGCACAGGCGGACGCCCCTTTCAGTCTCCACCAAAGGCCGCTCGATCAACTTCGGATCGGCGGCCATCGCAGCAAGAATTGCCTCTGAGCTCGCCGCTGGCAGCCCGCGCTGTTCAGCATCGGTGCCGCGCAAGCGCAATCCCTGCCCCGGCGTGATCCCAGCATCACGATATAGCTGGGCAAGCTTTTCAGCCGACGGCGGATCGCGCAGATACTCAACCACACTCAGTTCGATCCCCGTCACTGCCTCAAGGATTGCCAGCGTCTTGCGCGAAGTGCCGCAGCCCGGATTGTGCCAGATCGTTGCCTTCATCGCCGTGTCTCCCTTGCGCGGCCCCTATCGGCAAATAATTCTCCGGGCAATTTGATCCTTGTCAATGCGAACGATTCGCAATATCGGCAAGACTGCTTTTGCAAATGATTATCATTAAGGATATTCGATGATTCGCCGTGACGCCTCTATTCTTGCCCTCAGCAGCGCCATGGTCGCAGCAATGCTGGCGAATCCCACGCCAGTACGCGCCGAGGCAGGCGAAGCTTTTGGTCTGGCGCCAGAGAATCAGATCGTCATTACTGGCCATTCGGAAGGCTATCGCGCCACTGATTCGCGCACCGCGACCAAGACCGACACTCAGCTGATCGATGTTCCGCAATCGATTCAGGTCATCACCCGTGAAAAGCTTGATGATCAGGCCCAGCACAGCATTGCCGATGTTCTGCGCTATGTCCCGGGGACCACGGTTGGACAGGGCGAAGGCAACCGCGATCAGATCACCCTGCGCGGCCAGAACACCACTGCTGACTTCTTTCTCGATGGGGTCCGCGACGACGTTCAATATTACCGTCCACTCTACAACATCGAACGGGTTGAGATACTCAAAGGCCCCTATGCGCTGATTTTCGGTCGTGGCGGCGGCGGCGGGATCATCAATCGCGTCCAAAAGACGCCAACCTCCGGTGAAGTTAGGGCCAGCGCCGCAGCCAGTCTCTCAAGCTTTGGCGCATGGAGCGTCGCGGGCGACATCAACCTGTTAATCGGTGCGCCAGCCGCCCTGCGCGTCAACGCCGAGTATGAGGCGCTGGACAGCTTTCGCGACTATGTTGACGGACAGCGTTTCGCGATCAATCCTTACTTTGCGATCGATCTTGGCAAAGGCTGGAAGGCCGGGCTTTCCTATGAGTATGTCAATGATAGCCGCGTCACCGATCGCGGCGTACCATCGCTGGCCTGCACTGTGCCTTGCACGCCTGCGCCGCTGGCCGCCAACCGCGACACATTCTTTGGCATTCCCGGCGTTAATCGCACCACGCTTAAGGCGCATATCATCAAGGCCAGACTCGATGGGCAGATCGCCAGCAACCTCAACTGGTCGTCGACCGTGCTGTATGGCGATTATGACAAATACTACGCCAACGCCTATGCCAATGGCCCAGCCAGCACCCAGACTGGCACAGTGGCACTGGCAGCATATACCGATCCCACCAAGCGCCAGAACCTGATCGCCCAGACCAATCTGGTGTGGGATTTCAAACTGGGCGACGTCACAAATAAAATCCTGTTCGGGCTTGAATATGGCAATCAGGATTCGTCCAATCAGCGCCGCAACGGCGTACTTTCAGCATCGTCCCTGAACCTTGCAGCGATTGTCTATCCAACCGTCAGCTTTCCTGTGCTCAACCGAAACACGGTCTCGCAGGTCGAATTTGTCTCGGCATATGTGCAGGACCAATTGAGCCTGGGCGAGCACATTCAGCTGGTTGTCGGCCTGCGCCATGACAGGTTCCGGATCACTGGCACCGATTTGATCCCGGCCGCCCCACGCGCATTCGGGCGCAAGGATAATCGCACCAGTCCGCGGTTTGGCTTGATCTACAAGCCTCAGGAAAACGCCTCGATCTATGCCAGCTACAGCGAATCTTTCCTGCCCCGATCGGGTGACCAATTCCTGACGCTGACCACCACTCAAGAGAATCTGGCGCCCGAAAAGTTCACCAATTACGAAATCGGGGCCAAGTGGGACATTAAGCCCGACCTTAGCATCACGGCAGCGCTGTTCCAGTTGGACCGCAGCAATGCCACCACCCGCAATCCAGCGGACATCACGCAGGAAATCGTGATCGGCAAAACCCGGACCAAGGGCGCCGAAATCGCAATTAATGGGCGGATCCTGCCTGGCTGGCAGATCAGCGGTGGCTATAGCTATCAGGACGCCAAGGTGATCGGCACCGAACTTGTCCGCCTGCCGCAGGTGCCCCGTCATCAATTTGCGCTGTGGAACCGGTATGATCCGTCCAGCCGTCTGGGCCTGGGACTGGGCATTGTTCACCAGTCAAGCCAGTTCGCCGCTATCCGCACCTCGCTGACCACTTTGCCCACCCAGCTCCCTGCCTTTACCCGGTTGGACGCGGCGGTGTTCTATAAGGTGTCGGACGCACTCCAGCTCCAGCTCAACGTCGAAAACCTGCTCGACCAAACCTATTTTGCCGATGCTCATAACAACAATAACATCACCCCCGGCGCGCCGATCAACGCGCGGCTGACTGCAAAGATGAAGTTCTAGCGCATTTCCGCCTTCAACGCTGGAACCGCACGGGCGGCATCCTGACTGGAAATGCCCGGTGCCGGCGCGGCGCTGATCGTCTCCAGCCGCCGCATCACCCGGCCCGCACGCTGGACCGCGCGGATCAGGCGCGGGTACACGCCGCAACGGCACAGATTGGGCACGGCGGCCTTGATCTCATCCTCGGATGGATCAGCATTGCGGGCCAGCAGTGCGGCCGCGCTGATCGCAATTCCGGGGGTGCAAAAGCCGCACTGGATCGCTGCTTCGGCGACCAGCGCCTGTTGCACCGGGTGCGAACGATCAAGCGACAAGCCTTCGATCGTGGTGACGCTGCGCCCTTCGGCCTCAGTCAGCGAGATCAGGCACGAGCGCAGCGCCGCACCATCGACCAGCACCATGCAGGCACCGCAATCGCCGCTGCCGCAGCCATATTTGGTGCCGGTAAGATTGGCCGCATCCCGCAAAGCCCACAGCAGCGGGGTTTGCGGATCCATGTGGAACTCGACCGGACGGTCATTGACGGTAAGGCGCGGCACCCCTTGACGACCAGATCAGTCGCGCCAGCTCCGGTCGATCTTGTCAATCTTGCGGACGAAGGCGGCAAAATCGGCTTCACCCGGCCCCATCCCAGGAACTTGCCCTTCGACCAGATCGCGCTGGTGAACCGCCACAACCTCTTCGGAAACCATAATGGTCTTGCCCATCGACATGGAGGCCAGCTGGATCTCGCAGGCGCGCTGCAGCCCCCAGGTCAGCAGCAGCATTTCAGGCAGGTTGCGGCCCATCACCACCGGGCCGTGGTTGCGCAGCATCAGAATGCGCTTGCTGCCAAGGTTTTTCAGCAGTCGCTCGCCCTCTTCAGCGCGGACGGTGATGCCTTCGAAATCGTGATAGGCCAGCCGCCCGATGAAGTTGCAGGCATAAAAATTGGTTGGCTGAAGTCCGCCTTCAAGGCAGCAGACCGCCATGGTCGCAGTGGTATGGGTGTGGCAGATCGCATGCGCCCAATCGAGGTTGCGATGAAACAGGCCATGCTGGGTGAACCCGGCCTTGTTGACCGGATAGGAGCTGCCATCCAGCGTGTTGCCGTCAATGTCGATCTTGACCAGATTGGAGGCGCAAACTTCCGAATAGAGCAGGCCGAATGGATTGATCAAAAAGGAATTATCTTCATCCGGCACGCGCACCGAGATGTGGTTGTAGATCGATTCTGACCAGCCCAGCATGTCGAAGATGCGGTAACAGGCCGCCAATTCCTGACGCGCCTGCCATTCGGCTTCGCTGCAATCGAGATTACGCTTGATCTGGGTTGCCATGGGACTCTCTCCGTTCGCCTTTGCCGGGGGGTATAGGCCAATCAAGGCCCAATGGAAATCCGCAAACCGGCCCATAGGGTGCGCGGGTTGCCAAGATCGATCGATCCAGCCTGATTGCGGGTGATGACAGTTTCATCGGTCAGATTCTCAGCCCGCAAGACCAACGCGAAAGCCCCGCCCAGTGGCACCTGCACAAAGGCATCCAGCGTGGTCACGGCAGGGATCAGATCGGTTTCCAGATCATCCTCGAACTGCGCACCAATGTGGCGCAGCGTGGCGGAAAGCTGCCATCCTTCGCGCGGCCTCCAGCCCAAGGTGGCGCTGGCGGCCAGCTTGGCGGTTTGCGCCGGACGTTTGCCATCAAGCGCCAGCGAAGCGCCGCTCGCCTCGACAAAGGCGTCGGTCCACGCAAGCGAGCTATCGAGGTTGATCGCCCCGAACTGAAATCCGGCCCCCAGCTCCAACCCCCGCGCCCGCACTGCATCAACATTGCGCCGCTCACGCAGATTGGTGCCAATCGTGACGTTGGCGATCGCGCCCTTGACCCGGTTATCAAAGGCGGTGAGCGACAGGCGAACCGCATCGGACGGGGCAAAATCCACCCCCGCTTCAAACCCGCGCAGCTTCTCATTGGCGAGCACTGCATTGGCGCGGGTGGTGACCGGGAAAACCACGAAGGGCCGATATAGCTCGTTGAGGGTCGGCAGTCTGAGCCCGCTATAGGCCGAGCCCCTGAACGATAATCCGCCCCCCAGCGCCAGCACCGCCCCGCCGCGCAGCGAAGTGCTCCAGCCTGAACGGTCCGCGAACACCGTGTTGATCGTGGTCACCCCGGCGGCGTTGACCTCACGGAAATAGCCGTCGCGGATGGTCCAGCGATCCGCGCGTGCTCCAGCAGTGAGCACTAGCGCGCCAAGCGTCCAATCATCCTCGATAAACAGACCCAGATCGCTATTGCGCCCCCCTGCCCGCCGCCGCGCGGTGACGAGGCCAGTGACCCCGCTATAGGCTTCTTCCTGCAAGCCGCCGCTGGCGATCCGCCAATCAGTGCCGAGCCGCAGCATATGTGCAGAGCCGACCGGCGGGCGCAATTCCAGCTTGCCGCCGATCCCGGTGGAGGGTGTGCGGCGCTGATCAAGTGTTTTGCGGAAGCTGGTCGAACTTATCACGATGTTCGAGAAATCGCGCGCCTGAACATAAGCCAGCGCATCGAATTGCCAGTGCCCCCGGCCGACCAGCCGCACACTGGCGTCTTGCCCGCTGCTGGTGCTGTCCGCGCCGGTGAAGCGCAGGGTGCGGGCATCGTCATAGGCCAGCGCGCGAAATTGCAGCTCGACCTCGGGCGCTATCGGAGCAACCCCCCGGATACTGGCGGACCAGCTTTCATAGGCGGCCCTGGCGCTGGCGGGAACGCGCTGACTTACTGGCGTGGTCCAGAAGCCCTGGCCCCGGTCCCACCTGCCGCTGACCACAGCAAAACCTGCACCCATTTTCGGGGCCACCGTGGCCGAAAGCTCACTCTCGCCGCGATCATTGCCGATGAGCGCGCCGGAAAAGAGGCCCAGCGTGGCAGCATCGGCACTGGTCAGCTCGATCGTACCAGCCACTGCCCCCGCGCCGAACGCCCCGGCCCCGCCGCCGCGCGTGATCCGGGCCGAAGCGAGCCGTTCGGGCGCAATCGCCGAAAACGGGATATAGCCAAAGAACGGATCGGCCATCGGCACCCCGTCCAGCAGCAGCAGGCTGCGCGAGGTGGCATTGCCGCCCAAAGCACGCAGCGTCACGCCTTGCGCCGAAGGATTGGCCGAGCGGCTGTCCGAGCGGCGGAACTGCTGGAAACCTGCGATTGAAGCCAGCGCTTCCTCAATCCGGCCCGAGGCGCTGGAATTCAGCCGTTCGGCGCTGATCGTCTGGACATCATAGGCTGGACTTGCGGGCGGATCGGCAAGGCCGCGCCCTGTGACGAGGATTTCAGCTGCGGGTGCGTCGTCTGACGCCAGCGCAGGCTGGGCGATGAGTGCGGCAATTGTGGAAGCAAGCGTGAGGGTAGGCGGTTTTGACATTGCCTGCCGGTGTGACAGTTCGGCGGCTAAGTCCAGCCCCTGCGCAATATGCTGACTTCCCGGAAGCAGGTGCCTGGGATACGAGGCAGAATGCCGCGACTGATCCTGTTCAACAAACCCTTCGGCGTGCTCTCGCAATTCACCGACAGCGGAAGTGACACGGCCCGCGCGACGCTGTCAGACTACATCGCTGTACCCGGCGTTTATCCGGCCGGACGGCTTGACCGGGACAGTGAGGGACTGATGCTGCTGACCGATGACGGAAGGTTGCAGGCGCGGATTGCTGATCCCAGATTCAAACTGGCCAAAACCTATCTGGTGCAGGTTGAGGGCGAGGCGGACGAGGCCAGTCTGTCGCAGCTTCGTCAGGGCGTCCGCCTGAAGGACGGGTTGACGCTGCCTGCCGACGTGGAGCGAATTGCCGCTCCGGAATTATGGCCCCGCGATCCGCCAATCCGGTTCCGCCAGACCGTCCCCGATCGCTGGCTCAAACTGACGATCCGCGAAGGCCGAAATCGCCAAGTGCGCAGAATGACCGCAGCGGCAGGGTTGCCGACGCTGCGGCTGGTGCGGTGGAGCATTGGGGAGTGGACGGTTGAGGGTTTGGCGCCGGGGGAATGGCGGGAGGTTTTGGCGGTTGGTACGCGTCCATAAATCCAAGACCCGCCCTTTCTGAGCGGGTTTGGGGTCTCGTTTCTATATAACCGGCACCCAGTCTTCTCCCCTCCTCTTCAAGAGGGGCATTAGCGCTCTCAATCCTCGCCCTCAAACGCAATACTGCCCTGATTGAACAAGCCCGCGATCAATTCCATCGCGGCATCCGATTCCACCAACCCAGCATCAACCTCGATCCGGTCCCGCGCGCAGATCTGCTCGGCCAATTCCGCAATCTCCCCGCTGCATTCAATGCATTCCCCATCGACGAATAGCAGCACCAAACCTGCATCCCCGCGCACGAATGAAAAACGGCTGGCCGGGTTCCGGATCAGCGGCTGGCCCTGGCCGAGCAGGCTGCGCAATTCATCTACGGCAATCGGCTCATCCGGCTGCCAATCCAGATCGGCGTATTTGCGGGCGGAGTTATAACGCCCGAACCAGCGCGCGAAGGCAGCCTGATCTCCCAGTTTTTCGCTGATCATGGCGTGGAGTGCGGTGATGGCGTTCGGCGAAATCTCGCCGGGATTATCCTGCGCCGCCAAGCCCGGATCGCGATAGCGATCATCGTCGGTCATCTCTTCCAGCAGATCGTCGCACCAGTTTCCGATCAACTCGCTGCGCGAAGGGGCACGGAAACCAATCGAATAGGTCATGCAATCATCGCCCACCGCAACGCCGTTATGGGCAAAACGCGGGGGGACATAGAGGATGTCGCCGGGTTCGAGAATCCATTCATCCGTCGCCTCGAAATTGGCGAGCAGACGCAGATCATCGTGCGGCAACAGCGCCGTATCATCATCACACAGCGCGCCAATCTGCCAGCGCCGCCGCCCAAGACCCTGAATCAGGAAAACATCATACTGGTCGAAATGCGGCCCCACTCCGCCCCCGTCGGCGGCGTAGCTGACCATCACATCATCGATCCGCCAGTTCGGCTCGAACCGAAACGGATCCAGCAGCGCGGCGACTTGCGGCACGTGTTGATCGACGGCCTGCACCAACAGCGTCCACGGCTGCTTGCCAAGCTGGCTGAAGCGCGACTGAGGAAACGGGCCATGTTCGGCTTTCAATGCGTCATGCGTCGCACAGATCAGCCGCGCTTCGACGCCTTCCTCGCAGGCGAGCCCGGCCAACTCATCCGGATCAAGCGGATTTTCCCATGATTCCCATAGATTTCTGATCAACAGCGGTTGCGTCTGCCAGCTATCGCGCAAAAAGCCGCCAATATCGAAGTGCTTGAGCTGCATTAGGTCCCCGCAGTAATGTGAGCGATCAGATCAGCATCGCCCAGAACGATACTTGCCCGCGCGACTATGGCTTCCTCGCCCAACTATGCCACATAAATCCCCCGCGATGATCAGGCTGTTGCGCAATCGGCAGTTGACAAGGCTGGTCCGCCACCGCAATCCTGGTATACCAGAATCAGAGCAGAGGCGAGGCTTGTGAACCGCATCAAGGTTATCGTTCCGATCCCGATGGACGCAGCAGGGGTTGCCAACCGGGCCAGCCAGTTGCCCGCAGACTTTGTCGCGCCCGGCTTCAAGCCAGAGTTTGCGGCGGTGCCATGGGGCGCAGCGCTGGGCGATAGCTATCACGACATGTTGCTGATGGACTGGACGGTGTTTCAGGCCGGGATTGATGCCGAGGAACAGGGCTATGCCGGAGTGCTGATTGACACCGTATCCGACAGCGGAATGCGGGCCTTGCGTTCACGCCTGTCGATCCCGGTGGTCGGCCCAGGCGAGGCTGCTTTCTGCACCGCTATGATGCTGGGCAAGAAGTTCACCGTGCTGACGATGTGGCCCGAATGGTTTCCGCTCTATGAAAAGACCCTGACCGAATATGGCTTTTGGGACCGGGTTTCCTCGCTCCGCTCGATTGACACCCGCCCCGATGTAACCGAATTGCTGGCGGGTAAGGAAGAGGTGATCTTCGACAAACTTTTAGCCGAGGCCGAGGCAGCGATAGAGGAAGACGGGGCCGATGTGATCGTGCTGGGGTCCACCACGATGCACCAGTCAGCAGCGTTCCTGGCCGCCAATCTGCCGATCCCGGTGATCAATCCCGGACAGGTCGCCTATAAGCAGCTTGAAATGCTGATCGGGTTGGGCCTCAGTCATTCAAAAATTGCATTCCCTTCGCCCGAAGTGGGCAAGGATGCCGATATCAGGAAGGGTTGGGCATGAGCTGGCAAGAAGGCGGCAGCGGGCAGAGCGCCCTGCCCTATCCGTATTACATCGACATCGTGACCAAGCGCTATTTCGACGGGGTCGACAACAAGAACGTGGCGCAGGTGCTCGATTGCTTCACCGACGATGCGGTGCTGACCGAGGCGACATCAAACACCGTCCACACCGGCCGCGATACCGCGATCAAGGCGATGTTCGAGAAACTATTCACTGATTTCTCGTCAATCTGGCACGGCAATTTCGTTCACACCGCTGATCCTGCCAGCAACACGATATGCTCGCAGTTCACCGTGCTGATCACACCCAATGGCGGGGATGAGTTGCGCTATGAAAACTGCAACCGGTTTTACCTGAAGGGTGGCAAGTTCCACCGGGTCTATGTCTATATGAGCGGAGACAATCTGCTCCAGCCGGGAGACGCCTGATGCAATACCAACCCGGGCTTTCGCGCGCCGAGCTGATCGAACTTGCCACGCAAAAATACTTCGCCAATGTCGATGCCAAGAATTTGGCAGCAGCGCTGGATTGCTTTCACGATGAAGCGCTGTTCTGCGTCCAGACTGCCTTCACCCGCCATTCTGGAAAAGCCGAAATCGCCCGAATGTTCGAGGATTTCTTCGCGGGCTATGCCAAGATCGTCCATCAGGATTTCACCTGCACTGTTGACGAAAAGAACGGCCGGATCGCTGCTTGTTTCGAAGCCGTGCTTACTGGCCACGATGGCAGCATCACCCGGCTGTTCAACACCAATTTCTGGCGGGTGCGCGACGGCAAGTTCCAAGAGGTTTACGTCTATATGAGCGGCGTAAATCCTCTGGTTTGATCGGATGGCGGCATGACATCGGGATTGCCAGATGCTGCCAGTAATGCCACTCCCGGTGCCATGAATTCGTCCGATCAAGCCTATCGCGTCCTGCGCGAACGCATCCTCTCTGGCAGCATCAAGCCCGGAGAGGTGCTGAAGGAGCGTGATCTGTGCGAAGAGCTGAACATCAGCCGCACCCCGATCCGCGAGGCGTTGCGGCGCTTGTCTGCCGATGGACTGGCCGATGTCCGCCCCCGGCGCAGCATCATCGTCACTTCGTTTGACGAGACGGAGCTGGCGGAGATTTTCGAACTGGGCATTGTTCTGGAGAGCTTTGTCGCGGCGCTGGCCGCGGAAAAAGCCAAGCCCGACGATCTCGTCAAGCTCAGCGCAATTGTGGACCAGATGGAGGCCATGCTGGCCCAGAGTCCGCCCGACGCCAGCGAACAATATATCAAACTGGATCAGGCCTTCCACGATGCGATTGCTGCTACCGCGCGCAATCCACGGATCGCCCAGATCCTGCGCCAGACCATGAGCTTCAGGGTGCTGCACAATATCTTCGAGCGCTATGTCCCGACCGATTTTGCCACCTCGCTGGCTCAGCACAAGACCATCATCGGCGCGATTGCCAGCGGCGATCCCGATTGGTCAAGATCTGCAATGACCAGTCATGTCCGCACTGGCCAGGCCGCGCAAAACCGCCAGGATAAGGGTCGCCATACCGGCTAATGGTACACCTGTTAGCATCTTTCCAGATAATCTCCGCACTTCTGGCTTGACTTGGTATACCAAATTGCGCAGCCTGACTTAAATTAAGTTAGGGAGCCTGGCACTTTGGCACGTGAGCATACGCTTTTCATTCATGCCCAGGATTTGCCATGGGAGCATGGGCTGTATTCCGGCGCGCGGCCCGAGGTTCAATCTAAGGTCTTGTCGATTGATGAGGCTGGAACTTCGGCCACTGTAGTAATCCGCTATCCGGCGGGCTGGTCCCGGCCAGCTGCTGAGCACCTTACCGCGCATGAGGAAATTCTGGTGCTGGAGGGTGCGCTAGAGATCAACGGGCAAAGCTATACCGCTCAGAATTTCGCATTCCTGCCAGCCGGATATGTTCGGGAAACTGCTTCGTCTCCTGACGGGGCGACGGTGTTGACGATGTATTACGACGCACCGCAAGTCGTTGCTGGCAGCCCCGCCCAGCCGCACGACCCGGCTTTGCTGGTCGAACATGTCGATCCGTTCGCAATGGCATGGGATCCCGGGCTGGTCGATCCGCAGCTGTCAGCAGGGGTCGCGATCAAGCCACTTCGGACCGATCCCTACACGCTGGAAACCTCGTTTCTCTATATGTCGCCGCCGCACCGGGTGCCGCCCGGCATGGCCAAGCCGCAGTGGACCCATTCGATGGTCGAGGAGCTGTACTGTCTCGCTGGCACCTATATCTGGGGCGATTGCGGCCGGATGGATCCGGGTGGTTATGCATGGTGGCGCGAGGGGGTTTATCACGGACCCGCCGGGACCGATGTGGGCTATCTGCTGTATGTGCGGACCATCAATGGCCCGCTCGACAATATCTTCGCAACCGAGAAAAAGCCGTTCAGCTGGCATCCGCCCTATACGCCGCAATTGCCTGAACGGCTTAAGGCGTATGCCAAATCCCGGCCAGAGGCGCCGCTTGGCTAGTCCAGCCCGGAACACAGCTGCGGGGACAGCTCTGGCGCTGCTGACGGCGGCTTATGTACTGTCCTATGTTGATCGCACCATCCTGTCCTTAATGGTCGGACCGATCCGGGCCGATCTGGCGCTGAGTGATACCGAGTTCAGCCTGCTGGGCGGACTGGCCTTCGCGCTGTTCTATTCCCTGCTCGGCATTCCGCTGGGCTGGTGGGCTGATCGCGGCAACCGCCCCCGGATGATCGCGCTGGGTATCGCTGTGTGGAGCGGGATGACCATCCTGTGCGGCTTTGCCACCGGGTTTTCCGGACTGTTTGCGGCGCGGGTGGGCGTGGGGATCGGGGAGGCTGCGCTAGGCCCGGCTGCCTATTCGCTGATTGCCGAGCTTTACCCCCGACACAAGATCGGCCGGGCACTGGCGATCTATGGCGCAGGCGTGTATTTCGGGATCGGCATCAGCTTTGCCGCCGGAGGCTGGTTGATTGAGCGGCTGGGGCAAGTCAGCCTTGGCCTTGCTCCGTGGCAAGCCGCATTTGTGTTAGTCGGCCTGCCCGGCCTGATCCTTGCGCCGCTGATTGCCGTGCTGCTGAAAGACCCGCGATCCAGACTGGGTCCAGGGGTCAGCGCAGGTGGCCCCGCGCTGCTGCATTGGTTGCGCAGCCACTGGCGCTTCGTGGTGCCACATTTCCTGGGCTTTGCGATGCTGACCATGGCCTTCAACGGCTATCTGGCGTGGGGCGCGGAGTATTTCTTTCGTGCTTTTGGCTGGAGCAAGTCCAGCGGCGGCTTGGCTTTGGGGCTGCTGGTGCTGGTAGCTGGCATCGGCGGGATGCTGAGCGGCGGGATTGTGACCGATGCAAGGACGCGCACTGGTGATCGCCGAGCGCCGATGAGCGCGGCCTTGGGCGGGGCATTGGCGATGCTGCCCTTCCCGTTGCTGGCGACCACCACTGGATCACCATGGCTCAGCCTTGCGGCGCTGTTCCCGATCATCGCTGGATCAGCCTTTTGCTTCGGTCCGGCAATCACCGCCTTGCAGCTGGCAACACCGCCCGGTCTGCGCGGGCGGGTTTCGGCGCTGTATTTGCTGGTGGTCAATCTGGCCGGGATCGGATTTGGAGGGACAGCAGTCGCGCTGGTTTCGGACCGGCTGCTGCGCGATGAGGCGCTGATCGGTCTGGCGATGGGCGCGGTGGGTGCAACCGGGTTGATGCTGGCGGTTCCGCTGCTGTGGCTGGCGCGTTCAAAGATGCCGGATAATGGCTGAAGCTGACCTCTGGACCGGGGCAACCCCGCTTTCCCATCCGGCGATCGATCACATCGGGATCGTGGTTCATGATGTTACCCCGACTATCGCGTGGCTGCGCGCATTAGGCTTTAGGGTCAGCGATCCAGTGGCACTGCTTGGGCCTGACGGGCCACTGGGTCAGACCAGCGCGCATTGCATTTTTGCCAATGGCTATGTCGAAATCAGCGCACCATTCACGCGCAGTGGCAATCATCTTGAGCCGTTGTTGGCGCATGGCGAAGGGATCAGGATCCTGGCGCTGCGCAGCCATGACATTGCAGCAGACCATGCGCAATTGAAGCAAACCAGCCTGGCCGCTGGCCTGCCCCGCGCAGCATCGCGGCAGGTTGCGCTGGCCAGCGATGCGGCGCAGGCACGGTTCAGCTGGTTTCCGCTGGCAGAGATCCTGCCCGGTGTGATTACCGCGATTGTCCAGCACCATGATGCAGACATTGTCTTTGCACCAGAACTGGCCTGCCACCCCAATGGAGCATTGCGGCTGGCCGATGTACTGTTCGGCAGCAGGCAGCCGGGAATTGGCGAGGCTGCGAGGCTGGATTCGCCTGTTCCATTGCTCGCCATGGCCGCCGAAATGGCGATTGCCGGGTTCAGCGTATCCGGGCTGCCAGACGCGCTTTACCAGCGCAGCGGCTTTGCCATGCGGACGATCACAGCTTAAGTCGCTGGCCGGTTTGGGTTACGCACAACAGCCGCGCGGTGCCGGGGCCAGTGTTGATCCAGCTGTGATTGTTTCCGGCCTGAATCAGCACATCGCCAGTATTCATCGTAATGCGTTTGCCGCCATCGATAACCAGCTCGATCTGCCCCGCCAGCACAACAATGTAATCCATGCTTTCTTGCTTGTGGAGCGGGATGTCCTTCAGGTCAGACCCTGGGGGAATATCGGCTATATACAGGCTGCTGCCTGCAAAGCCGGAACGATAGGCGTTGCCCGCCCGCTCCCCCAAATCGCTGGTGACCGGGATTGTAACCGGCGATCCATCGGTTTCCCACAACCGCTCAATCCGTGACCCGTTTAGCACCACAACATTGCTGCTGGCCCCATCAGCAATGACATAGGCCTTGCCCGCTGCATCTTCGCTGGTGATGATCCGGCGGACGGGATCGAGCGGCGCTGGTCCTGCAGCCTGCTGGGCCGCCGCGCAGCTGGCAAGCGCCAGTGCTGCGCTGCAAATCACCACCCGAAATGCTGTTCCTGACTGCCACTGACATCCTGCTTGCGCCATCACAATCTCCTGTCTAGAACGATTTGGTATACCATTTGCCGCGTGGGTCAAGCGGCCAGAGGAGAACCGATGGACCGGAAGTGGCAGGTGACAGGCGCAACCATGGCGACGCAGATGGCGCAAGCCGGCCTGCTGATCTATGGATTCAGCGCGCTCGCCCTGCCGTTGCAGCGCGAGTTTGGCGCTTCAATGCGCGATGTAGCGCTGGCCACGACATGCCTGTCACTTGCTTCAAGTTTTGGCGCACCACTGGCAGGCCGTTTGATTGATCGCTGGTCAATCCGCAAGCTGATGCTGCTGGGAGCGGCAATGCTGGCGATTGGATTCGGGCTAGTATCACAGGCGCAGCAGCTGTGGCAGGTCTGGCTGGCCTATGCTCTGATCCTGCCAATGGCCAATTTGCTGCTGGGGCAACTGACCAGCGCGGCGTTGATTACGCGCTGGTTTACGGCGCGGCGCGGCAGCGCAATGGGGCTATCGGCGCTCGGCACCTCGCTGGGCGGATTTGTGTTTCCGGTGCTGCTGACCGCCGTTTCAACTTTGCTGGGCTGGCGCATGGCGGTTGCGCTGATCGCGCTAGTCACGGCCGTTCTTGTTGCGGCAATTGTCTATTTCGTGGTCGACGACGGCCCACGCCCCACAGAAAGCTCCACGCCCGAGACCGGGCCGCAAGTCAGCGCCCACACCATCATCGCCCAACCTGCGTTCTGGATCATCACCCTGGCGGTGGGGATCAAAATCGCGACCTACTTCGGCCTGATCAACAATCTGGCGGCCTATGCAGGCACGGTTGGCGTAAGCGAGCTTCGCGCTGCAACGCTGGTATCCACCCTGTCGCTGGCATCAATGGCGGGCAAGCTGGGCTTTGGTTACATAGCCGATCGGGCACCGCTGAAATGGCTATTCTTTGGCGCATTGGTGCTGACGGTTTTGAGCTTTGGGGTGCTGGTGATGGCCAGCGGCTATCCCTCGCTGTTTGCGGCCTGTCTGCTGCTGGGGCTGGCGACGGGAGGAATGCTGCCAATGTGGAGCCTGATCGTGGCCGAGCAGCTGGGTGAAGCCGGGTTTGGCCGCGCCATGGGCCTGACCAATCTGTGCATGGTCCCGCTGACCGCCAGCGCCTCGCCGCTGGCTGGATGGGTTTTTGACACAACTGGCAGTTACCACGGTGTAATCCTCTCCTCTATGGCGGTGCTGACACTGGCGGCGCTGCTGGTGGTGGCGCTCAAGCCGCAAAAGGCGGCCGCATGACCGGCGGCGAACTTATCGCTGCCCAGTTGGCGGCTCAAGGCATCGGCAGCGTATTTTCGGTTGCCGGGGCTTCGCACACATATCTGCTCGATGCGCTGGACCGGGCCGGCTTTGCCATCCTTTCCAGCCGTCATGAAAGCGGCGCGGTGGGCGCCGCGGATGGCTATGCCCGGGCGGTTGCAGATCAGCGTCCGGCCCGGCCCGGCGTGGCGCTGATCGTGCTGGAGCAAGGGCTGGCCAATGCAATCGGGGGGCTTGCCGTGGCGCGCGCCGCAGGATCGCCCGTGCTGCTGCTGGTCGCTGCGCCGCCGCGCGGCCATAGTGAGGCAAACGGGTGGATCGATCACGAACAGCTGGCGCTGGTAGCCCCAGTCGCCAAATGGGCAAGGACGGTGCCATCAGCTGACCGACTGGGCGATTTTCTGGAAAGTGCAATCCGCGCCGCGATAAGCGAGCGGCCAGGACCGGCGGTTCTGGTCATTCCGCAAGATCTGTTCCGGACAGAGGCTCGCGGCAAACCAGCGGTGATTTCACCCGCCAGCACAAAACCCCCCGCTGATCAGATTGAAGCTGCAGCAGACATCATCGCCGCCGCCAAACGCCCGCTCGCCATCGCCGGTCTGGGCGCATTTCGCGGTCAGGCTGCGGCTCCGCTGGCCGCGCTGTGCCGCGACATGGCGATCCCGCTGCTCGGCAATGGAACAGGCCGCGGCTTGCTGGCAGAGGACGATGTGCTGGGCTTTTCATGGCCGCATGCCCAGCAGGCCGCCCACCATGCCGATTGCATTGTGTTGATCGGCGAACAGTTTAGCCAGCGCCTTGGCTATGGCAGGTCGCCGCGGTTTGCCGCCGATGCCCAGTTTATCCAGATCGATGCTGATCCGGCAGCTTTCAATCGCAATCGCAAAGTGGACGCGGCCTTGGCGGGTGATCCAGGTAAGATCGTCACTGCCTTGTCACAAGCGCTGGGTGAGCGGCGCAAGCACCCATTTCCCGGCTGGCTTCCGGCAAAACTAGCCAATCGCGTCGCACTGATCGATCAGCTAGCCTCGCAGCCCGGTCCCGCCATTCACCCGTTGGCGCTGGGCCGCGCGATTCAGGCGAGATTGCCCGCCAATGCCATGGTGATCGGCGACGGTGCAGACATCCAGAACTGGATGTATGGCGCGCTGCGGGTGAAGCGGCCGGGCGGATTCATGGACCATTATCCGCTGGGCGCGATGGGATCAGGCACGCCGCTGGCAGTCGGCGCAGCGGCTGCATTGGCAGAGAGCGCACCTGCGATGACGGTGCTGATTACCGGTGATGGATCAATCGGCTTTCATCCGGCTGAACTTCATGCAGCGGCGCTTGCGGGCCTCAATTTGAAAATCATTGTCGGCAATGATGCCGCCTGGGGCACCGAGGCGCACGGCCAGATCGCCGCACTGGGGCGCACGATCAATACCCACCTGGGAACACTGCCCTATGCCCGAATGGCCGAGGGATTCGGTTGCAGGGGTTTGACCTGTGATACCACCGATGCCTTGGATTCCAGCCTTGATCAGCTGTTTGGCACCCCCGGCCCAGCGCTGCTGGACGTGCGGATCGATCCGGCGGCGGGGGCGGAATTGAAGTCCAATCCGCTCGCCAATGCGATCCTGTTCAGCGACATTGCCAGCGAGAGCACAGTATGAACGCGACCGTCGCGATCGTCGGTGCCGGACCAGTGGGCGTCAGCACTGCGCTGTTTCTGGCGGCGCGCGGGACCGATTCAATCCTGATCGAAGCAGACGAAATTCCCGCGCATGATCTGCGCGCCTCGACGTTTCATCCGCCCACGCTTGAAATGCTCGACACTATCGGCCTTGCCCAGCCGCTGATCGAACGCGGCCTAAAGACCCCCGATTGGCAAATCCGGATGCATGAAACGGGTGAGCGGGCGCTGTTCGATCTTTCGCTGCTGGCAGCCGATACGCCCTATCCATTTCGGCTTCAGTGCGAACAGTCGACCCTTGTCAGGCTGGGCCTCGAGATGATCCGGCAATCGGATATGATTGAATTGCGGATCGGAACAGCCGTCAGCGGCGTCACCCAGGATGATACCGGAGTGACATTGACGCTGGCAGATGGCGAGACGATCTCTGCGCGCTATGCCGTGGCCGCCGATGGCGCGCGCAGCGTGATGCGCGCGGCAGTGGGCGCAGGGTTTGAAGGCTTCACCTATCCCGAAACGACCATCCTGGCGACCAGCCTGTTTCCGTTTCACGATCATCTGGCGGGGCTGTCCAACGTCAATTACTGCTGGGCTGCGCAAGGGACATTCAGCCTGCTGCGGCTGCCGGCGCTGTGGCGCTGTTCGCTTTATGCCGATGCCGATGAATCGATCGAGGCGGCGGCTGCGCCAACGGCGATTGCCGCCAAATTGCAGCGGATCGTGCCGCATGATGGCGGCCATATAATCCAGGAAATCCGTCCCTACCGGATCCACCAGCGGATCGTGGAACGCTATGATCATGGCCGGGTGATGCTGGCGGGCGATGCTGCGCATCTTAACTCACCCTCGGGCGGGATGGGAATGAACGGCGGCATTCACGATGGCTGGGCGCTGGCGGAAACGATCGAACAGGTGCTGGCGGGCGGCTCGCCCGATCTGTTTTCGCGCTATAGCAGGCGGCGCAAGGCGATCGCGCAGGAACAGATTCTGGCCCAGGCCCACCGCAACCGCACCCGGATGCAGGAACGCGATCAGGGGCGGCGGCGGGCGGAGCTTAGCGCGCTGCAAGCGCTGGCGGCAGATCCCGTGCGCTGCCGGGAACACCTGCTTAAAACCTCCATGATCGCCGGGCTGCGGCAAGCAGAGGCGATGGCATGACCGGCCAGCGCGCGGTTGCGGCCGTCTTGACGCCGATGGCCAATCCCACAGTGGAGGCAGAGCTGCGGCGGTTATTGCCGCAAGAACTGGCGTGGGTGACGGGCCGCCTGGTCAGCGCGGAGCCAGACTCACTCAAGCGCCTGATCGCCTATGCCGAAAATGTCGCGACCAGTCTGGCGCAGTTTGATGTGCTTACAATCTCGCCTCTGGCATTTGCGTGCACCGGATCGAGCTATCTGATCGGGCCAGAGCGCGAACGTGAAATTGGAACCTCGCTTGGTGTTCCGATCATCTGGGCCACAGGCGCAATCCTTATGCGGCTAAAAGCCATTGGCGCAACCCGGATCGCGGTGATCTCGCCCTATCCAGAAGCGTTGCATCAAGCCGGTCTGGCCTATTGGCGCGCTGCTGGGCTGGAGGTGATCCATGCCCGCCGGATCGAGATCGGATCAGCAGATACGCGGGCAATCTATAGTCTGGCCAATGATGCTGCCGCAGCCGAAATTGCGCTGGCCAAGGCCGTCCGCCCCGACGCCATCCTGCTGTCTGGCACCGGAATGCCGACGCTGGATCACCTTGCGCCGGGTGGCACACCGCCCGTCATCTCATCCAATTATTGTCTGGCGCTGGCGCTGATCGAAGCCGTCCAGCAGGGGGAATTGCCATGACCGAACTTTGCACCAGCTTTATTGCTGGCCGCTTTACCGATGGGGCGGGCGCAGAACGGCTGCCAATTATCAATCCGCATGATGAAAGCGTAGTGGCAGAGCTGGTTGAGGCGAGCGAGGCCGAAGTTGATCGCGCGGTTGAGGCTGCCCGGGCTGCCTTTGCCAAGGGTGACTGGCGGCGCGCCACAGTGGCGCAGCGTCAATCCGTGCTGCGGCGGATCGCCGCGCTGATCCGTGAGCGCGAGGATGATCTGGTCCGGCGCGAACTGGCCAACACGGGCATTCCAATCCGCCAGATTCGCGAACGCCATGTTCGGCGTGCAGCTGCAAATTTCGAATTCTTCGCTGACTATATCGGCCAAGTCAGCAATGAGAGCTATGAACAGGAAGCACCGTTCCTCACCGTCGTGCGGCGCGAGCCGGTGGGCGTGGCGGCGCTGATTGCGCCGTGGAACGCCCCATTGGCGCTGGCGACAATGGAGATGGCGGGCGCGCTGGCGTTTGGCAATTGCTGCATCCTCAAGCCATCAGAACTGACCCCGCTGGAATTCGTGACGATCATGGAGATTGCCCGCGATGCCGGGATTCCCGATGGGGTGATCGGGCTGGTCAATGGCCGCGGAACAGTGACGGGCAAGGCGCTGGTCGAAAATCCGGGAATTGATGTCGTCGCCTTTATCGGGGGCACCGAAACCGGGCGCAGCATCGCGCGCGCCGCGGGCGGCAACCTGAAGAAATACGTGGCGGAACTGGGCGGGAAATCGGCCAATATCATCACCGCCAACTGCAACCAGGATCGCGCGCTCGATGCAGCGCTCCTCAGCATTTATTCCAACAACGGCCAGCAATGCCTGGCTGGTGCGCGGATTCTGGTGGAAGAAAGCATCGCCGATGATTTCATCGCCAAATTTGTGGCGCGGACGCAGCGGATCCGCGTGGGCGATCCATCCGATATGGCAACCGAAGTTGGCCCGGTGATCAACCGCGCCCAGTATGACCGGGTGCTGCGGTTTGCCGCAGATACCGAGATTCTGACCGGCGGCACCCGCGCCGCCGGGTTCGACAAGGGCTATTACGTCGCGCCCACTGTTGCGCGCGCCTATGACAACAGCCTGCCGCTGTGTCAGGAAGAGATCTTCGGGCCCTTCGCAACTTTCCTGACTTACCGTGACATCGACGAGGCAATCGCCATCGCCAATGACAGCCAGTTCGGGCTGGTCGCATATTTGTGGAGCGATCATTTGCCTACCGTGATGAAGGCCGCTGATCTGCTTTCTGCCGGAACGCTGTGGGTCAACACGCCGGTTGCCCGCGATTTGCGCGCACCGTTCGGCGGCTTCAAGAATTCAGGGGTGGGGCGGACCGGGGGCCACGCCAGCCGCGCCTTGTTTACCGAGGAAAAGGTGCTGACCATGCCAATGGCGGAATTCCCGCTGTCTCAGCTCGGGAATGGCTAAAAAGAATACCAAAGATGGATAAATTGGGCCTGAAAGCTATATAACTCTTGACATGGTATACCAAATAGAGTGCCTTGCCGATCAATAGATCGTTCCTGGGGGACTCGTCACATGCGCAAAACTGCCCGCCCACTGCTCGCTGCAACAGCTATGTCGCTGGCGCTGCCGTTGGCTCTTCTCGCTCCATCGGCTGCTGCCCAGGATGTTGCTGCCGATGGCGCTTCGGTTCCTGCCGGTGAAATTCTGGTCACAGCCCGCAAGAAGGCGGAAGCATTGCAGGATGTGCCCCTGTCGATCACTGCCTTCAATGAACAGGCCATCCGCGAAGCCGGCTTTTCTGACCTGGCCGATATCAGCCTGCAAACCCCCGGATTCCAGTTCAATACGCAAGGCGGGCAAGAGCCGGGGCGCTACAATACCCAGCTGCGTTTCCGCGGCATGAACACCAGCCAGTTCTCTCCCTCATTCGCAACGGGCGCGCTGTTTATCGATGGGGTTTACGTGCTCAATGGCGGAACCTCGGTGTCGCTGCTCGATGTTGAGCGGGTCGAAGTGATCCGCGGGCCACAATCGGCGCAATTTGGCCGCAACACTTTTGGCGGCGCCGTCAATTTCATCACCCGCAAGCCAAGTCTGACCGAAGCTGGCGCAACCTTTGACCTGCTGGGTTCAAGCCGGGGCCGGTTCGATGTTCAGGCGCTGGTTGAAGCACCAATCATTCGCGATGTGCTGTCGGCCAGCATCGGCGGCAGATTCTATAGCAAGCGGGGCGAATGGGTCGCCACTGATGGCGGGCGGCTGGGCAATGAACAGACCACTTCGGTCAGTGGGGTTGTCAATTTCGAACCGACCAGCAATTTTTCAGTCCGCGCCCGCGGGTATTATTCGCAAGACAGTGATGGTGCGCCCGCTGGCGGCTTCATCGATGGTGACATCAATGACAGTTGCACCGGCAAGACCTTCACCACCCCGGCGGGCGACACCGCAAGCCCGCGGCGTTATGTCTGCGGAGCCTTGCCCGCATACGAGCTGGTCAATACATTGACTGGCCAGGATTTGTTTTCCAGCAATACCAATATTCTAGTCCCGGTGGTGCAAGGCGGGGTCAATGTCCCGGCCAGCTATGCGACAGACTTCTTCGCCAGCCAGCCTCAACCCGGTGGCATTCCCGGCATCACCAATATCGGCCTGCGCCGCAACACGCTGCGACTGAGCGCGATCGCCAATTTCAACAGCAACGGCTGGAACGCCGATCTGGTCCTTGGCCTCAATCGCCAGCGGGCGAACTGGATC
>JANOKC010000188.1:0-5958 GCA_031419035.1 Novosphingobium sp.
GTTGCCTGGCGTTCGCGACTTTTGGCAAACCGGGTCTCAAACGCCTCAACCATCGTTGGCGAAGGCCGGACTGTGGCGTTGCCCTGATCGCCATCAAGCAGCAACAGATCGCCATCGCGCACTTGCCCGCGCAGGCCGCGCACCCGGCCCAGCACCGGAATGCCCATCGCCCGGGCGACGATCACAACATGCGCCGTGAGCGAGCCTTCTTCGAGGATCACGCCTTTCAGGCGGCGCCTGTCATATTCAAGCAATTCAGCGGGACCAAGATTGCGCGCAATCAGGATCGCATCGCCGCGCAAACCCTGCGATGCTGCGGTGCCGAGTTGGCCCGAAACGATCCGCAGCAACCGGTTGGCCAAGTCCTCCAGATCATGCATCCGGTCGGCCAGCAACGGATCGTCGATCTGCCGCATCCGCATCCGGGTGCGCTGCTGGACCCGTTCGATCGCAGCCTCGGCGGTGAGGCCACTGTCGATCGCTTCATTGATCCGTCGGCTCCAGCCTTCATCATAGGCGAACATCTTGTAGGTCGCGAGAACCTCTTCAGTTTCGCTGCCGACGCCAAATTCGGCTTGGCTGGCCATCCGGTCGATGCCTTCGCGCATCTTGTCAAACGCCAGGTAAACCCGCTGGCGCTCGGCTTCGATGTCATCGGCGACAACGTGTTCGATGGTCACGCGCGGCTGGTGGAACACGGCCACCCCCGATGCCAGCCCCTTGACCAGCGTCAATCCGGTCAGCCGCTGCGGACCTGTCTGGGCTGGGCTGAGGCTAAGCCCATCTTCTTCATCGACCAGCTCGGCGTTTGTAATGAGTTCCGACAAGACCATCGCCACGGTCTGCAGCGCTTCGATCTCAACCTCTTCGTAACGGCGCGGATCGACATGCTGGACGCACAGCACACCCACGCAGCGCTCGCGCCGCACAATCGGCACCCCGGCAAAGGAGTGGAACTTGTCCTCACCAGTTTCCGGGCGGTAGGAAAAGTCGGGATGCGCAGTAGCTTCGGCCAGGTTCAGCGTTTCGACATTACCAGCGATGGTGCCGACCAGTCCTTCGCCAATCGCCATGCGGGTAATATGCACCGCGCTTTGCTCCAGCCCCCTGGTTGCAAAGAGTTCGAGCATCCCCTCTCGCAACAGATAGACCGAGCAGACCTCGCTGTTCAAGCTGACGCCAATAACCTCGACAACGGTATTGAGCTTGGCCTGAGCGTGATTTCGCGACGCCATCACTTCGTGCAGGCGGGTCAGGATCGTCCTGGCAGCAGAAGCGGCAATGCTGGTCATGCCAAGTCACCTAACCCAAAGCTCAAACCTTGGGAACGGGTTAGCGCAGCTTTGCTTTAGAATTGGCTAGCTGTGGGCCAGCTCTTCCTTGATTCGAAGTTTCTTTTTCTTGAGCTGCTGGATCGTCACAAGGTCAGGCAAGGGTCGGTTCATTTCCTGCTGAAGCTTCTGATCGAGACCAGCGTGCTTGAGCTGAAGGGCACTGACATGTGTCGTTTCCATTGGCGATACTCCTTTGCGTTCGCCCCCAGGGTTGCTGCTTCCGGACATAGCGGACCGGAACCGGCAAACACCGACTCAGTCGATGCGACCGGGTGCAGTGCAATTGTCATCGAAGCATATTACGCTTACCTTGCGAAGCCTTTACGAGCGGCTTTCGACAGATGCCGCGATGATCGCGACTAACCGCTTGGCTTTGCGCCCAATCGAGGCAGGCAGGAGACAGGATTTTGAGGATGCCCGGGTGAGCGAAGAGGAAATGCGCAAGCGCCTTGATGTGCTGCGGGTGGAACATCGTGATCTTGACGCAGCGATCGATGCGCTGACTGGCGCTGGCAGCACAGATCAGCTCCAGATCGCCAGGCTCAAGAAGCGCAAATTGCGCCTCAAGGATCAGATGTCACTGCTCGAAGACTATTTGATCCCTGACATTATCGCATAAAATCTGGTCGCTTACTGCTAGGTTGAAGCCCAATTGCCTCTCCGCAATTGCGTCCCTTCACGGGACGGTCCTGAATTGGCCAGTGGATCGCGGCTTTGCCCGGTTGGCAGGTATGATTACTAGCGCCTATCGGGGTCGGCGATGACCAAGCCTGCCACAATCAATCCCCGCATTATCGAAGGCCTCTATTGCGAAGCTCTGGTGCTGTCTGACGAGGTGCGCGCCGCCTTTAGTCTTTCGGGTCGGATCGACGCTGTTGGCTTGCCTGAGGATGAGGCGCGGGTCGCCCTGTCATGTGAGGCGCTGCGCACCACCACCCGGATGATGCATGCTGTGGCGTGGCTGCTCAATCACCGCGCCTATTTCGCCGGCGACCTCTCAGAGTTTCAGCTTCGCCGTCACGGAAAGTTGGCCGATTTCCCCTTGGCCGATCCAGAGCGTGTTGCTCTGCTGAAACCCAGTGTGCGCGAGCTGGTCAACGCGACCGAACGGTTTTATGCGCGTTTGCGCAGGCTTGATTCCGGCTGGCGCGATCGCCAAGCCACGGCGCCCAGCGCAATCGCCACGCTGCGTGAACGACTTAGCCGGGCGGCGGCGAACTAGGGCTAAACTGCTGCCAGCGCCTTGTGCCATGCCCCCAATCGGGCAACGCGGGTTGGATCATCAAGCTGAGGCGTAAATTGCCGGACTGTGCCGCGCATCGTCGCGGCTGCCGTCTCGAGCGAGGAATAAAGCCCCGCCCCAACGCCTGCGAGCATAGCCGCACCCAGCGCCGTCGTTTCGATAAAATCGGGCCGCTCCACCGGAATGTCCAGCATATCGGCAAGATCTTGCGCCATCCAGTCATTCGCGCTCATCCCGCCGTCGATCTTCAGCGTCTTCCAGCCCGCTCCATCAGCGGCGAAGGCTGTGGCCAGATCATGGGTCTGATGCGCCATCGCCTCCAGCGCCGCGCGGGCTACATGGGCGCGGGTGGTGGCAAAGCTCATTCCCGAAATCGAAGCCCGCGCATCAGGCCGCCAATGCGGCGCGCCAAGGCCGGATAACGCCGGGACCACTACCACACCGCCGCTATCTGGCACAGAAGCCGCCAGCGCAGCGGTTTCGCCTGCCTCGGTAATGATCCCCAAACTGTCGCGCAGCCACTTTATCAGGCTACCCGCAACGAACACCGATCCTTCCAGCGCATAGCTGCGCGTTCCGCCCAGCTGGCACAGCACCGTGCCAAGCAACCGGTGACCCGATCGGGGCACTTCGCCGCCCATATTGGCCAGTACAAAGGCACCGGTGCCATAGGTCGCCTTGGTTTCCCCCGGGGAGAGGCAGCCCTGTCCGATTGTGGCGGACTGCTGGTCGCCGACAAGGCCAGTGATCGGGATCGCACCGCCCAGCAGCTCGGGCAAGGTTTTGCCAAAGTTCCCCGCATTATCGACCACTTCGGGCAAGGCAGCTTGTGGCACGCCAAACAGATCGCACAGGCTCGGATCCCAACTGGCTTTGGCGAGCGGCAGCAGGCTGGTTCGGCTGGCATTGCTGGCATCGGTGAGGCGGGCGCCGCCAGTGAGCTTGTAAACCAACCAGCTTTCCACCGTACCAAGCACCAGTCGGCTGGCCCCGGCCGCAGATTTTACATCAGGCGAATGATCGATCAGCCAGCGCATCTTGGTGGCGGAAAAGTATGGATCAAGCAGCAACCCGGTCGCGGCCTGAACCACAGGCTCTTGCCCTGCAGCACGTAAGCTATCGCAGACATCGGCGGTGCGGCGATCCTGCCAGACCAGCGCATGATGCAGCGGCTCGCCAGTCGTCACGTCCCAGGCAACCACAGTTTCGCGCTGGTTGGTGATGCCGATAGCTGCAATCCGGTTTGCGCCGCCAGCCTGGGTAACAACCTTACGCGCGCAGGCCAGCGTCTTGGTCCAGATTTCGCGCGCATCATGTTCAACCCAGCCGGCCTGTGGATAGTGCTGGGTCAGTTCCTGCTGCGCCACGCCGCGCAAATCTCCGCCGGGTCCAAACAGCATAGCCCGGGTTGAGGTGGTGCCAGCGTCTAGCACCATGATCTGATCGCCGTTCGGGTTCATGCAGCTGGGCCTTTCTCTGTTGCCCGCAAACCTAGCGAGGCTGCCGGGACTTGGCGAGGGGGTGGTGAGGGGCCATATGCGATTCCATGAATATTCCGCCCCAGCCGTGGCCAACCGGCCTGACCGAGCAATGCGAGCCTTTGGTTCGGCGTGTCCTTGCCGCCAACGCCTCGCCCTATACCTACACTGGCACGCAGACCTATGTAATCGGAGCGGGTGATGCGGTCGCGGTGATCGATCCCGGCCCGGCGGGTACTGGCGTAGCGGGGCATGCTGACACCAATGGCGCAGGCCATGTCGAGGCAATCCTGGCGGCGATCGGCGATGCAAAGCTCGTCGCGATCATCTGCACCCACACCCACCGCGATCATTCGCCCGCCGCCGCGCCGCTGAAAGCCGCGACCGGCGCGCCGATCATCGGCTGCGCGCCATTGGTGCTGGAGGATGACGGCCCGCGCGCCGACGCTGCGTTCGATCCGACTTATGCGCCCGACCGTGTCCTTGCCGATGGGGAGCGGCTGTGTGGGCCAGACTGGACCATCGAGGCCGTCGCTACCCCCGGCCACACCAGCAACCATCTGTGCTATTCCCTGATTGAGAGCGGCGCGCTGTTCACCGGCGATCATGTTATGGCCTGGTCGACCAGCGTCGTCTCGCCGCCCGATGGCGATATGGCCGCCTATATGCGCAGCCTGCAAAAGCTGCACGACCGCGAGGACAAGGTGCTTTACCCCGCCCACGGCCCGGCGATACATAACCCGCGCCAGCTGGTGCGCGGGATGATGGGCCACCGCCGCAGCCGCGAGGCGCAAATCTTGCGCCTTCTGGGCGAAGCGCCGCAAGCGATCCCGGCGATGGTTGCAGCGATGTACAAAGGCCTCGATCCCAGGTTGACCGGAGCGGCCGGACGATCCGTGCTGGCGCATCTGATCGATCTGGAGCGACAGGGGCGCGTCAATACAAGTGAGGATGAATGGGCGCTCACCGCCCCTTGATCCGATCCCCGCAAGAGGCCATGTGAAAGCCTCCAACCGGAGATACGCGCTATGACTGCCCAGCCGACCAACCTTGCCGGAATCGACGTGCGCGCCGAGATTGAGCGGCTGCGCCGGACCCGCAACGCGGTGATCCTGGCACATTATTACCAAAAGCCCGAGATTCAGGATCTGGCCGATTTTGTCGGTGATTCGCTGGAACTGTCGAAAAAGGCCGCCGCCACCGATGCCGAAGTGATCGCCTTTTGCGGGGTGAAGTTCATGGCCGACACCGCCAAGATCCTCTCGCCCCAGAAGATCGTTATCCTGCCCGATATGGACGCCGGTTGCAGCCTTGAAGACAGCTGCCCGCCGCTAAAGTTCAAGGCTTTCCGCGAGGCACACCCCGATCACATCGCGCTGACCTATATCAACTGCTCGACCGAGGTGAAGGCGCTGTCCGATGTGATCGTCACCTCTTCCAGCGCCGAGACGATCCTGAGCAAAATTCCGCGTGACCAGAAAATCATCTTCGGGCCGGACCGGCACCTAGGCGGCTATCTCAACCGCAAGTTCGATCGCGACATGTTGCTGTGGCCCGGTGTGTGCATCGTCCATGAGGCGTTTTCGGAAACCGAGCTACTCAAGCTCAAAGCCCAGCACCCCGGCGCGCCCATTGCCGCCCACCCCGAATGCCCGCCGCAGATCGTCGATCATGCTGACTACGTCGGCAGCACCAGCGGCATCCTGCAATTCGCCAAGACCTTCCCCGGCGATACGTTGATCGTCGCGACCGAGCCGCACATCATCCACCAGATGCAACTCGCCATCCCCGAAAAAACCTTCATCGGCGCGCCCGGCGCCGACGGCAACTGCAACTGCAACATCTGCCCCTATATGGCGCTGAATACGCTGGAGAAGCTGTATGTGGCGCTAAGGGATTTGCA
>JANOKC010000189.1:0-4257 GCA_031419035.1 Novosphingobium sp.
ACCGACCAGACCGGCTGGAGCGCAGTGGGCCGCACGCCCCGCGCCGCGATCAGCGCATCAAACTTTTGGCGGTGGACCGCCTCTTGCTCGGCCATATGGGCGATCTCGCCCGAATGGGGGGCGCGATCCCCCATCACTGCCAGTTGGCCCGCGTAGATCTGGGTCGCGCCATATTCGCCCGCCTGATTGACGCGCAGCATGCTGGCGGAACGGTGTGCTTTGTTCATGTCACTGCGCCCCTGCTGCGGCCCAGCAGCACGAAGATCGCCAATGCTGCTGCGGTGGATATCAGAAAGTTGAAACCGGCCAGCGAAATGCCCAGCAATTCCCACGGCGCCTGATCGCAGCGCGTCAGCGGCGCATTCATTATCGCCTCAAGCGGATCGCCATTGCCTGCACCGATTGTGGTGGAGCACGCCGTCAGCCCTTGCCACCAGTGATACTCTACCCCGGCATGGAAGCCCCCGATCAGCCCCGATGCAAGGATTGCAAGGCCGCCCAGCACCACCAGGCTGCGCGAACCGGGCCGGACCAGCGCCAGCAGCCCCAGCCCCAGCGCAAGGAAATGCGGATAGCGCTGCCACCAGCACATCTCGCACGGATACAGCCCAAAGCCATATTGCGAGATATACGCCCCGCCCAGCAGCAGCAGCGGCGCGAGCAAGGCTAGCAGCCGGGCCTTGGCAAAAGCGTTTTGCCCGGTCAGCGACATTACTTACCCCGGCTGGCAAGCACTGTGCCGCCAGTGCGTTTCAGCGTTTCGATTGCATAATGCAGCTGGAAATCGGTGATGCCCTTCGCCTTGAGCTGTTCGGCAGTCTGCTTGAAGCGCGGGTCTTCCAGCTTGTCAGCCTCAAGCTTTTTGTCATCAAGGCTCACCTCGTTGACCAGATGGCGGCGCAGATCGGATTCGCGCAGCGCCAGTTCAGAACGGCGGCGGGCATCGGGATCGCTCAGCTGCGGCACCTTGATATCCGGATCGATCCCGCCTTCCTGCACCGATTTGCCCGATGGCGTAAAATAACGCGCCGTGGTCAGCTTGACCGCATGGGTCCGGTCGATCTTGTAGAGCGATTGGACGCTGCCCTTGCCAAAGCTGCGCTCGCCCATGATCAGCGCGCGGTGCTGATCCTGGAGGGCGCCTGCGACAATTTCTGACGCCGAGGCTGACCCGGCGTCGATCAGCACGATCATTGACAGTCCCTTGGCAACATCACCCTTCACTGCGGTTTCAGCGCGATAATACTCGTTCTCCGCCGCAACCCGGCCGCGCTGCGAAACAATATCGCCTTGGGTCAGGAACAGATCGGACAGGATCACCGCCTCATCAAGGCTGCCGCCCGGATTGGAGCGCAGATCGAGCACCAGCCCGGTCAGCTTGCCGCCGGCCTGGCGCTTCATGTCCTGGATCGCCGCATTGACATCATTGCCGACATCGCGGGAGAATTCGTTGACGCTGATAACCGCAACGCCCTGTTCAAGCTTGGCGGTTACCGGCTCAAGTTCGATCACGCCGCGGGTCACGGTCACATCAAACGGCGCATCGCGTCCGGCACGGAACAGCGTCAGGCGGATGTTGGTCCCCGCCTCACCGCGCATTTTGGAAACTGCATCATCCAGCTCGCCGCCATAGATCAGCTTGCCATCAAGATGGGTGATATAGTCGCCCGCCTTGACCCCGGATTTTTCCGCCGGGCTGCCGCGCATCGGCGAGACCACCTTTACCGCGCCGTCATCCATCACCACGCTAAGGCCAAGGCCCGAATAATTCCCGTCGATCATCGCATTAAGCCGCTGAAGCGACGCGCCCTCCAGATAAGAGCTGTGCGGATCAAGGCTGGAGAGCATCCCGTCAATCGCGCCGCCCACCAGCTTCTCATCATCGACCTGCTCGACGTACTGGGCTTTAATCAACTGATAGACTGTGAGCAGTCGTCCGAATTGCGGGCCCGCCCGGCCATCAACAGCGGCGAGCCCGGCGGTGGTCGCCGGGATCAGGGCAACGCCAGCGACCAGCAGGCTGGCGCGCAGCAGGGCGGCAAGTTTGGGGGCAGCGAATGTCATCGGCGGTACGGCCTCTCGCGGAATATGGACGCTCTTTATCGCGCAGTTCAGGTTAACACCAGATGGCGCATCCCAAATGGCGCATCATTGCGATCTTAGCACATCAAGCGGATTAACCACCGCACCATCCCGGCGCAGCTCCAGGCCAATCAGAGGCTTGCCCGGCCCAGCGACGCCCAGCGGTGAGCCTGCAACCAGCCGCTGACCGATCCTTGTATCAAGCTGAGCAAGGCCGGTAATCAAGGTAGTCCAGCCGCCCTGATGCTCGATAATGATAATTTTGCCATAGCCGCGATAGGGCCCGGCAAACGCCACGCGCCCTGCAGCAGGGGCAACCGCTTGCGCGCCGCCGCGCGCCGCTATGGCTATGCCCCGGCTGCGGGAAAGGCCAGGCCTCGTATCGCCAAAGCCTGCCACCAACCGCCCGGCCATCGGCAAGAGATAGCGGCCCAAAGCGATGGGCGGCTCAAGCTGGTCTGCTACGGCGGCAATCTGCGATTGTTGGGACTGCGCTTGTTCAGGCCGCGCCGGGCGCATGATCGGGCCGGGAAGCCGCGCCAGTGACGTGCGCACCAGACTAGCGGCATCGAGCTGGCGGATCAGTCCGCCCAGATCACGGGCCTGCTCAGCCAGTGCCAAGGCTCGCTCAGCCTCGCGGTCAGCTATGCCGCTGGCCTCGCGCGAGGTAAGCCGCTGGCGGGTTTCCAGCGCCGCGAGTGATTGGCGCCTGGTGCCCAACTCCTGCTCGCCAGCGCGCAGTTGCGCCGCCGCGCGCTGCGATTGTCGCTGAAGTGAGCGGC
This sequence comes from Novosphingobium sp., assembly GCA_031419035.1. Lineage (GTDB taxonomy): Bacteria > Pseudomonadota > Alphaproteobacteria > Sphingomonadales > Sphingomonadaceae > Novosphingobium. The sequence goes on from JANOKC010000189.1 coordinate 2,865, forward strand.
CTTTGGCAATTTCGGCGCGCAAGGCTGCGGTGCGCCGCTCTACCTCTGGCAGCATGGTTTCCAGCATCGCGCGCATATACATAGTCTCGCGGACCGAACCCGGGCGCAGCAGCGAGAGGATCACCGGGCGGCGCGACAGGCGCTGAAGCGCAGCCGTGAGCTGCACCACCGGGCGTTGCCGCTGTGCCAGACGGATGCGCAGGGCGACGCGTTGCTGCTCAATCAGGCTGATCCGCGCTTCATTGGCGGCAATCCCGGCCTCCGCCTGCTGGATCCGCGCAGCCACAGCGGCGGCTTCCTGCGCTGTACGTGTTGCCGCAACGGTTGCGCGGGCCGCGCTGGCTTCGAGCACTTCGGCGCGGGCGCGGGCGGTTGCGCCCTGCGCCTGCGCTTCTGCCATGGCAATCCGGGTTTCTTCGGCATCATCATAGCCCTGCGCGCCAAGACCCAGCCCGGCTTGCGCCGATACCGGACCCACTCCGCCCAAAGCGAGCAGAGGCAGCAGAAAACGCAGAGATACAGAACGGTGCAGCCTCATGGTGCCGCCTTATCCCGAACGATGATAGGGATGGCCAGCCAGAATGCTGGTGGCGCGCCACAATTGCTCGGCCAGCATCGCACGGGCCAGCATATGCGGCCAGGTCATAGCGCCAAAACCCAGCAGCAGATCCGCCTCATGGCGGGCCTTGTCACCGTGGCCATCGGCAGCGCCGATCAGAAAGCGCACTTCACGCACCCCATCATCGCGCCAACGGCCAAGCAGCGCGGCAAAATCCTCGGAAGCCAGTTGCTTGCCGCGTTCATCCAGCAGGACTTCGCGGTGCGGTGACAGTGCTGGAGGGGCTGCGCCCCCTGTTTCGGGCAATTCGGTGATCTTTACAGGCCAACTGATCCGCTTCAAATAGCGCTCTACCAGCTCGCCTTCGGGCGAACGGCCGATCTTGCCGCGCGCGATGACATGCAATTGCATAAGTCAGCTATCTGACGATGGGATCACGCTGCGCCCGCATCCCCGAAGGCCCACATCCGTTCCAGATTGTAGAAGCTGCGCACTTCGGGGCGGAACAAATGGATCACGATGTCGCCGGCATCGACCAACACCCAGTCGGCAGCGGGCAAGCCTTCGATCCGGCAATGGCCGAAGCCGCCATGCTTGATCCGTTCCGCCAGCTTCTGCGCCATCGCAGCAACCTGGCGGGTCGAACGGCCCGAAACGATCACCATGTGATCGGCAATCGAGCTTTTCCCCTCAAGCGGGATCGAGACAATATCCTGCGCCTGATCATCGTCAAGCGACTGCAAAACGAGCGCGTGAAGCGAGCCCGGTTCCGATTCAGGGAGCGGAGTGGGGGTGACGGCGGCAGCCGGGGCGGTCGGAAAATCTTGGGTAGCG
>JANOKC010000190.1:0-47096 GCA_031419035.1 Novosphingobium sp.
GCTGTCGAACCTGTAATCGGGTACTGCCGAATTCGGCTGTCCCCGACTTGCCATCTAAATCCGGGCCAGTTCAATTCCGGCCATTCCATATTTCGGGGAAATCCAATGCTGTTCACATCGCGACTGGCTGCAGGGCTTCTGGTTACGTCAGCGCTGTGCGCCCCAGCCCTTGCCATGGCCCAGGCCCAACCAGCCTTGCCGCAAGAACAACCGCCCGTCGCAGTACCAGCCGACGAGCCCGCACCCGATGTTGAAACGACTCCACCGGAAGAAGACATCGACATTTCCGTCCCCGGCGGCAACGAGATCCTCGTTACCGGCAACCGCGAGCGCAACGTGGTCAAGGCATCTGACCAGGTGATTTCAGTCCTTTCCTCGGCTGAAATCGCACGAACCGGAGAAGGCAACATCGCTGGTGCGCTTGGACGAGTCACTGGCCTTAGCGTGGTCGGTTCGGGCTATGTCTATGTTCGCGGCCTGGGTGATCGCTATTCACTCGCTTTGCTCAATGGCTCGCCCTTGCCCAGCCCAGAACCACTCAAGCGGGTAGTCCCGCTAGATTTGTTCCCAAGCAGTATTGTGGCATCATCGCTGGTCCAGAAGAGCTATTCAGTGAATTTTCCGGGCGAATTTGGCGGCGGGGTGATCAACCTCACCACCAAGGCTATTCCCAACGAGAGTTTCGTTACCGCAGGTGCTGGACTTTCGGGTGACAGCGAGACCACAGGCCAGTTTGGCTATTCCTATTACGGCAGCAAGACCGACTGGACTGGCTATGACAATGGCCAGCGCAACATTCCGCCTGCGCTTTCCACATTCTTCGCCAGCGGTGACCGGATCAGTTCGGGCACCGTCAACACGCAGCAAATCGCCGGACAACTGGTCAACTTCCGAAATTCGGTGGTGCAGCGCCTGGGCAATCTTCCCCCGAATTTCTCCGTCAGCCTGACTGCCGGCAAGCCATTCACCGTTGGCAGTGTCGAAATGGGCGTGATCGCGGCCTTCGGATTCAGCAATAAATGGACCAACAAGGAATCGCGCCAGCAGGCGTCGTTGTCAGCTGATCTGTCCACGCTGGAATCCGATTTCCGCCGGGTCACCACCGAGAATCGCGCCGTTACCAACGGCTTGCTTGGCTTGGGGATCGAATTTGGCGGTAACAAGATCCGCTGGACCAATCTCTACATCCACGACACCATCAAGCAGGGCCGCCTGGCGCTGGGCAACCGCCAGCAAACCAGCGTTGATTTTATGCAGCAAGACACGGCTTGGTTCGAACGTCAGCTGATCGACACCCAGTTTGTCGGCGAATTCGAACTGGCCACTGGTCTGAAGCTTGACCTGCGCGGGGCCTTTGCCAATTCGAAGCGCAATGCTCCGTACGAGCTTTCCTACGAATATGTCCGCAGCAATTCATCTGCTGATCCGTATGGTGCCTATTTTGTCAATCGCCTGAACAATGGTAACGGCGGCGATGCGACAGTCAGCTTCTCTAAACTGGATGAGAAGCTGTGGTCGGCCGGGGCAGATCTCAGCTATCTGCTGACCACCGATCTTAGTGCAACCATCGGCGGCGCATTTACCGATACCAATCGTGTCAGCTCGCGCCGCGACTTCCAGTTTCAGGCGCCCAGCAGCTTTCCAACTGGTGTTGGTCTGCTTCGGCCCGATTTGCTGCTGGCCCCCAATCTGATCGACTATTTCAGGATCGCATTGGTGGAAACCAATGAGGGCAATCCAGCGTTTGAAGCGAAACTTCGTAACTGGGCTGGTTATGCAAAGTTCAACTGGCAGGCGACCACCGATCTCAGCCTTGATGCTGGCGTTCGCTACGAAAAGGCGACCGAAACTGTGACGCCGATCCAGGTGTTCAGGGTGCCCGGCGCTTCGACCGCGGGAACCAGCCTTGAGCGTGCCTATTGGTTGCCTGCAGCAACACTAACCTGGCAGTTCCAGCCGAGCATGCAGTTTCGCTTTAATGCGTCAAAAACGATCGCCCGCCCACAATTCCGCGAGCTGATTTATCAATTCTATTTCGATCCAGATACCAACCGGCAGTATCAAGGCAACCCGCTGCTGGTCGATAGCCAGCTGTATAACGCCGAAGCGCGCGTGGAATGGTACATAGCGCCCGAACAGCGCATGTCCCTGGCTGGTTTTTTCAAGAAAATTGAGAGACCGATCGAAAGCTATATCGCAGGCGGCGATCTGGTTACGTCCTTCGCCAACGCGCCCGAAGCGACACTGTATGGCGCCGAGTTTGAGCTGACGAAATACTTCGATCTATCGGGCCTTGGCGGCGAAAACAGTTTCTTTGCCGGGCGCCGGATTGTGACAGTCGCCAACTACACCTTCACGAAATCGAAGCTAAAGGTTGCCGCATCGGATACGACCGCAGTGTTCGGCGCGTCGTCAACGATTGCCCGCGATTTTTTCCAGGATGGTTCGCCGCTAACCGGCCAATCCGATCACATCGGCAATTTGCAATTGGGGCTCGAAAGCACCGACAAGCTTTCCCAGCAGACCATCCTGCTGACCTATGCGAGCGACCGGGTGGTCAGCCGCGGCCTTAACGGCAGCCCGCCGCAACCCGATGTGATCGAAAGCCCAGGCCTGCGGCTTGATTTTGTCGCCCGGCAGGGTTTTGATGTTGTTGGCAAAGAGCTGGAACTCAAATTTGAAGCCCGCAATATCACGGGCCGCAAGCATGTGGAGTTCCAGCAGTCGGGCGCCAATGTTATTCAGATCAACAGCTACAATGTCGGGCGTTCGTTCGCACTATCTGCATCGGTGAAGTTCTAGAGTTTTTCTTTTTTATACAGTCCACTTAAACCCTCCCCCTCCCTCACCCCTCCCCGACGGGGAGGGGGGGATGCAATGGGCGGTCTACCAAGTACAGAACCACTCTGATGGGAACCGCAAACGGCTTAAGGCTGGTCGAGGATGTAGCCCAGCGAGCGGACTGTGCGCAGGGGATCGCCAGCCCCTGCCTTGCGCAAGGCACGCCGCAATCTTACGACCCAGACGTCGACCGTCCGTTCATCGATCACGGGCTCTTGCTTGCCCAGCGCTGCGATCAGCTGTGAACGGGTGAAAACCCTGCCTGGGTGTTCGACGAAAAAGCGCAGGAGCCTGAACTCATTGGGCATCAGCGGGATCGGTTTCCCCATCCACCTTGCCTGATAGGCCGCAACATCAACCTTAAGCTCACCAAGCTCCAGCGCGCGTTGCGTGCCGTCATCATAATTGGGCAATTTGACCGACAGAACCCGGTCCAGCAAGGCCGCCCGATTGACAGGGCCGATCAGATAATCATCGGCCCCGGCCCGCAAGGCTCGCCGCCGCGCGTCGTCATCATCTTCATCCAGGATCATGGTGATATGGGCTTGGGCGGTAAGCGGATCGCAGCGCAGCCGGCGGCAGATTTCCAGCCCCGAAATCTCCGGGAGAACCCAGTCAACGAAAGCCCAGATTGTGCCATCAATCAGCGGCAGATAGCCCGACTTGCTCCAGTTGTGGAAATTGATCTGGAGTCCGCCATGCGTGAACGGAACGCTCCCTCCATCAATCTCACTGGTTAGTAAAATTTCGATCTGACGCATAGACCCGTCCCTTGCTTGAGGGCTGGTCTGGCCTGAATATGTGACATGCGCATGACGATAGAGCGACTTTGAGAGCGAGGCGGCAATGACAGTCAGTTCAGATCGCTCACCCCCGCACAAACAAAAGGGCGCCGGATCGATCGATCCGGCGCCCCAAGGTGAACTGCTGGCTTGAAGCTCAGAAGTCCTGCGTGATCGAGATCTTCGCGGTGAAGCCCAGTGGGCTGGCCGTGAACGGATCATAGTTCTGGTCCAGCCGGGCGAACGGCGGATCGGTATCAAGGATATTGAGCGCGGAGACTGCGATGATCGTCCCGGTTGGCAAACGCAGCCGATAGGTGGCATCCAGCGTGGTGAAGCTGGCGATGTTTTTGCCAGTGGTCACCGACGCACCTGCCAGTGCGCCAGCATTCGGGCCGAAGATCGCTGCACCGCGCTGATCGGTATAACCATCAAGGTAGTTGACCTGCAGCCGCAGCGAGTGATCACCGAATTCGCCCTGGAGATAGGCATTGCCCTTCCATTGCGGCAACGGATAGGCGGTAGTCTGATAGTTGAGCAGCCCGACGCCATCGAAGGCCGGCTGAACCACGATCCCTTCAACCGTCACATCCTTGGTCTTGTAGTTCAGCACGTAAGTGCCAGCGATCCCGGCTGTAACCGAGCCGGAACCCACACCCATTTGATAGCTGGTCTGGAAATCAAGGCCCGAAGTGCTGACATCTGCTGAATTGACGTATTGGGTCCGCAAGCGTTGGACATTGGCAATGCCGCAGCCAGCAGTGGTGAAGGTGAAGCGCGCTTGCAAGGCTGCATAAGCAGCACTTCCGCAATTGGCAGGATTGCCAAACATAGCCGCAACGATGCCCGCCACCGGATCCGCTTCGATCGGGCCGCTGAAATCATAGCGGAAATAATCGAGGCTGGCCTTGAACCCGCCGGTGTTGACGATCACGCCAGCACTATAGGTCGTGGCGCTTTCCGGAGCGAGGTTGGGGTTGCCGTTGATGTCGATGGCGCGGAACGAGGTGCCGATGATCTGCAGCGAGGTCAGGTTGCCGGCCAGACTTTGTGAGGGCGGGCCGCGGAACGTGGTTCCCATTCCGCCGCGAAATGCCAGCCAGTCGGTCGCTTCGAATTTGGCCCGGACCTGCGGATCAAAGGTTGATCCCACCGTGCCGCCGTAATCTTCGTAGCGAGCGGAAAGCTGCACATTCAGAGCTTCAAGGATCGGCAGTTGCAATTCGGCAAATACCGCCTTCACATCGCCATTGCTGTCACCATCGCGGTTGGTGCCAAGGAAGCCGAGCGCACCGGTTTGCGGCGAGCAGGTTGCCGCCGGGTTGAGCGGGGTTCCGGGGCACGGAAAGGAGTCCAGATTGGCGATATTATTGTAACGACGGCTATAGGTGTTGCGGCGATACTGGCCGCCGATGGCAAAGCCGATCTCACCGCCCGGCAGACTGATGCCAGTCTGCCCGGAAAGCACCATGTCTGCCACCAGCTGGGTGGTAAAGGCCTGAGTGCGGGGTGTCTGGAAGAAATTGTCGAAAGTGGCCACGTCATTGATCAATCCGGCGCCCGGCGCAGTTGACAGGCCATTGGTCGATCGCGAACCAGCATAGTTAGGATTGACCGCCCCGGTTACAGCATTGGACTGAACCGCGGTTGAGAAGGGATTGAAGTAGGTGCAGCCATTGGTCCCGGCCAATGCCGCGATCTGACCAGCGCTCAGCCCGGCACGCGAAGCGGTGGAAGCATAGGCGCAATTGGCACCGCCAAAGCCTGCCAAAGCATTCTGGAACATATCCCCGAAGGTATCCGTGCCTTCGAACGACCGGTCATACTGGCTGTAAGTCAGGCTGCTTTGCAGCGAGAGCTTGTCTGAAACATCGAAGGTCAACTGCGCAGAGACCATCATTTGATCAGATGTGCGCGGCGAAGTTGCCGAACCGCGATCACCGAACAGCGGGTTGCCGCCCAGCAGAACCGGACGGAACAGCACCGGTGCAGAAATTGCTGGAGCAAGCGGGTTTCCTGAACCATCGGTCAGACAACCAGCCGTCGCACCATACAATTGGCAATAATCGCGCAAAGCTGGCGCATAAGTTGGGATCACGAACAATCCGATTCCACCCGAAGCCGCATTTGCCGAAGGCGGCAAAGTCGGCAGATAGCTTGGCGAAGTGGTGATCCGTGTCTCTGAATGACCCCACAAGGCGTTGACACGCAGGTTCACCGTATCACTGAAATCAATTTCCGCATCCCAGAACAGCTGGAAGCGTTCCTCTGGCTCAACCAGATTACCGAACAGGCCATATTGGTTGAAACAGCGATCCGTGGTCGAACCGGCCAGACTGCGGAAGCCGCCCAGCGCCGTACAGCCCTGATCAGCGGTAAAGTTCAGCCCGCCAACTGTAGCGTTGAAATCGAAGTTGCCCGGATTACCACCACCAGTAAAGCCGCCCTGCGGGTTTTCAGGATAAGGCCGGATCACGAAATCGCGATCAATCGTCTGCAATTCGGAGCGCTTTTGGTAACCGGCCGAAACAAAGAACCGCGCTGTATCGCCATTATGGCCAAAGCTGACTGCGCCGCCGTAATCACCCTTTGATCCCGAGATATAGCGGTAATCCGCCGATGCCTTGAAGCCATCCTGATTGGTGCGGGTGATAAAGTTGACCACACCGGCAATCGCATCGGAGCCATAGGTCGCTGCTGCGCCATCTTTCAGCACTTCGATCCGGCCAATCGCCGATGAAGGGATCAGATTGACGTCAACGATTGGAATGCCGCTGCCGCCCGACTGGACGATCCGCTTGCCATTGAGCAGCACCAGGGTGCGCTGCGGGCCGAGTCCGCGCAAATTGATTGATGCAACGCCCTCATTGCCCTGCGCGCGGGCATCAAACTGGTTGGCATCGCCGATGATCCCGTTGGATGTCGGCAGGTTTTTGAGCAGCTCAATCACTGAAGGATTGCCCTGCTTGGCAAGCTCTTCGGACCCGATCACATCGATTGGCGCAGGCGCTTCTTCGCTTGAGCCACGGATCAGTGATCCGGTTACGACGATTTCCTTGGCTGGCGCTTCTTCAGCGGCCACATCATCGATGGCCTGCGCAGCGGCGGGGACAGACAGTCCGGCCAGCGTGATCGCTGCGAGCGACGCGGCGCCATTCAATTGAAACTTTCTCATTGTGAACTACTCCCAAGTTAACTTCTCTCGGGGAGTAGGTTGAGCAGCTGGCATACCCAGCAGCCCCGATGCTCTCCCCGCCCCGCTGCGCTTCTTTATGGAGCACATTCGGTATCGGGGTAAAACCTAACACACTTGGAACGCTTGTCTACTGCGTTTGATTGCGCAGCGCAGCAATTTCGCGTAGGCGACAGCCAAACACCCCGGCCTTGCGCAGTCGTTTTCCGCGACTCGCCTCTGCCGGGGTTTGCCGTTTTTGAGGAAATGCCGATGTCGCGTCGCCGCCAGATTTACGAAGGCAAGGCCAAGATCCTGTATGAAGGCCCGGAGCCCGGCACGATCATCCAGTATTTCAAAGACGACGCGACCGCGTTCAACGCGCAAAAACGCGGGACGATCAATGGCAAGGGCGTGATCAACAACCGCATCAGCGAATATGTGTTCACCCGCCTGTCGCACATCGGCATCCCGACCCACTTCATCCGCCGCCTCAACATGCGTGAGCAGCTGATCCGCCAGGTTGAAATTATTCCGATCGAAGTGGTGGTGCGTAATGTCGCCGCCGGATCGATCACCAAGCGGCTTGGGATCGAAGAGGGTGAGCCGCTGCCCCACACGCTGATCGAATATTACTACAAGGACGATGCGCTGGGCGATCCGCTGATCTCAGAAGAGCACATCGCCTGCTTCGGCTGGGCCAGCAATGAAGAGATGCAGGACATCTCTTCCATGGCGATCCGGGTGAATGATTTCCTGTGCGGGATGTTTGCCGCGATCAACATCCGGCTAGTCGATTTCAAGCTGGAATTCGGGCGGATCTGGGACGGCGATTACGCGCGGGTTATTCTGGCCGACGAAATCAGCCCCGATGGCTGCCGCCTGTGGGACATGACCACCGGCGAAAAGCTCGACAAGGATCGCTTCCGCAATGACCTTGGCGGGGAGGAAGAGGCCTATCAGGAAGTCGCTCGCAGGCTGGGTTTGTTGCAGGAAGACGCCGGACCAAGCACCGTGCATGACCTTTCGGTGCATCGGAAGCTGCGGGGGAAGTAAAAGATCGACGAACGGCACTTGTCGCGTCAGGGACTTTCCTTCACCACGCGGTGATGAACCGCAAAGCCTTATATCTCCTCACCCTTTCCGCCCTCACGCTGGCTGCTTGCGCGCCGCGGCAAGCGCCAATTGCCTCAGCCCCGCCGCCAAAGGCAGACTGGGCGTTTGAGCAGAGCGACGTGCCGGTCGATCCCGGCTATCGTTTTGGCAAGCTCGCCAATGGGCTGCGCTATGTGATCCGCCAAAACGCAACGCCCAAGGGCACCGCGCTGGTGCGAATGCAAATCAACGCTGGCTCGCTTGATGAGAGCGAGGCCGAACTTGGGTTTGCCCATTTTGTCGAACATATGGCCTTCAACGGCAGCACCAATGTCCCCGAGGGTGAGATGGTCAAGCTGCTCGAACGCAGTGGGCTGGCGTTTGGCGCGGATACCAATGCTCAGACCGGATTTGAGCGGACTACCTATCTGCTCGACCTACCGCGCAATGATGCGGGCCTGCTTGATACGGCGCTGATGCTAATGCGCGAGACAGCCAGCGAGCTGAAGTTCGACCCTGCGGCCGTGAATCGCGAACGCGGCGTGGTGCTGGCCGAACGGCGCGATCGCAACAGTTTCCAACTTCGCAATTTCGTTGATTCTGTGGAATTCGCCTACCCAGAGGCACGTTATGGCAAGCGATTGCCAATTGGTACTCAAGAAACCCTGAATGCCGCGACAGCAGAAGGCCTCAAGGCATTTTGGAAACGAGAATATGTCCCATCGCATACAACTGTGATCGTTATCGGCGATTTCGCCCCCGATCAGGTTGAAGCGCTAATCAAGACCAAGTTTGCAGACTGGCAATCAAACCCTGCTGAAGCCAAGCCAGATGCCGGCCCAGTTGATCCTGCACTGAAATCCCTCACCGATATCTACATAGATCCGGCGCTCTCAGAACAAATCAGCGCTACCCGCCACGGCCCTTGGCGCGACGAGCCAGACCGGCTGGCGCAGCGGCGTGAAGATCAATTGCGCAGGATAGGCTATGGTATCATCAATCGGCGGTTGCAGCGAGCCGCATTGCACCCCGAACCGCCCTATCGCGGCGCGTCTTTCAGCTCAAACGCAGTGTTCAAGGCCGGTGTCAGCACCAGTCTGGTGATCAATACCATCGATGGCGGCTGGAAACGCGGCTTGAACGAGGCCGCCCTGGAGTATCGCCGCGCGCTGGAATTTGGCTTCACCAAGGACGAGGTGGCCGAACAGCTGGCGCAGGTTCGCACCGCAGCCGAAAATGCGGCCGCGTCTGCAGATACCCGCAGCAATGGCACGCTGGTGGGCGGGATATTGGCGCTGATCGAGGACGAGGTGGTTGCTGATACGCCGCAAAACTCGCTAGCCCGGCTCGAAGCCTTCATTCCAGACATCACCCCCGATGCGGTACAGGCTGCCTTGAAGCGCGAGATATTGCCGCTGGAGCAGCCGCTGCTGCGGTTTCAGGGCCGCAAAGAACCCGCGGGCGGTGCAAAGGCATTGCGCGCAGCGTGGGACACCGCCGCAAAGGCACCGCTCATCCAGACTGAACTGAAGGCGGCGGCGACCTTTGGCTATGGCGATTTCGGCGCTGCCGGAACTGTTGTCAGCGATAGACTGGAACCTGGCCTTGGCATCAGAACTATCCGCTTTGGCAACGGTGTCCGGTTGAATCTGAAGCATACCGATCTTGATAAGGACCGGGTCACGGTCAGCCTCAATCTCGATGGCGGCAACATGCTGCAAACCAAGGAAAATCCTCGCGCTGTAGCGCTCGCGTCGATGCTGCCGGTCGGCGGACTTGGCAAGCATAGCCTGGATGAACTCCAAACCGTGCTGGCTGGGCGAACCGTTTCTGCTTCGCTCGCCCCGGGTGCGGAAAGCTTTTCCGGTAGCACGATCACTACCCGGCGCGATCTTGAATTGCAGCTACAGGTCATGGCCGCGCTAGTCACCGATCCAGCCTATCGGCCCGAAGGTGAGGTAGTATTCCGCCAAGCGATGAATAACTACTTCGCCGCCTTGCGCTCTACCCCCGCTTCGGCGCTTTCGGCAGACCTGGGCGAGATCTTGTCTGACAATGACCCGCGCTTCTCGCTAGGCACGGCCGAAGATTACCGCGCACTCAACTTTGCGCGCCTCAAGACTGACATTGCTGACCGGCTGTCCAATGGCGCGATTGAGATCGGCATGGTCGGCGATTTCGATGAGGCGCAGGCCATCGCGCTGGTCGCCAAGACGTTTGGTGCACTCCCGCCTCGCGAGCCCGAATTCCGCCCTTATCTGAAGCAGCGCCAGCGGCCCTTCACCGTCAATCGCACCCCACATGTTTTGCGCCACGGCGGACCCAAGGATCAGGCGTTGATCCAGCTAACCTGGCCAACCCGCGATGATAGTGATCCGGTCGAGGCGTTGCAGCTTGCCCTGTTGGAGCGCGTCGTCCAGATCGAACTGACCGACACGCTGCGCGAGAAACTGGGCAAGGCTTATTCGCCCGGTGCAAGCAGCGAAACTTCGCCGGTCTGGCGCGGTTATGGTACGCTCTCTGTCTCGGCATCGGTTGATGTGGCTGAAGTTGCGGCAACCCGCGCCGCTATTGCCGAGACGATTGCGGAGCTGCGCGACGCTCCTGTCAGCTCTGACATCCTGCAACGCGCCCGCGCGCCTAGCCTGGAGCGCTATGACAATGCGTTGAAAAGCAATCGCGGATGGATGTCGCTGGTCGAGCAAGCGCAATCGAAGCACGATCGGATCGTACGTTTTCAAGCCGCGAGGGCCAGACTGACGGCGATTACCGCAGCCGATATTCAGGCTATGGCAAAGCGCTATCTCTTCGCGACGAGTGCGGTTGAGGTGACGGTGCTGCCGGAGGGGATTGATCCCAACTAAGCGCCATCGGGGCACAGCCCTTTCCTGACTGGGAGGGGTGAAAGTGATCAGAACAACAGTCACCACGCTCAGAATATGCGCCTGGCAACAAGTCAATTGACAAGCATGTCATTCATTTGATATTTCGATATATATCGAATGAATGGAGAAATATCGTCAACGCCGATGCAGCCATCCGGGCGCTTGGTGCCCTCGCCCAAGATCACCGTCTTGCCGCGTTCCGCCTGCTGGTGCAGGCTGGACCACATGGGCTGGCTGCAGGTGCGCTTGCCGAAGCGTTGAAGGTTCCGCCCTCATCGATGAGCTTCCACCTCGCCCAGCTGTCCAATGCCGGGCTGATCTCGCAGCGCCGCCAAAGTCGCTCGATCATTTATGCGGCTGACTATACCGCGATGAGCAATTTGATGGGCTACCTCACCGAAAACTGTTGCAACGGCGCAGCCTGCATATCCGATTCCACCTGCACTCCGCCACTCGCTGCGTTCTGTGGCTAGACCTAAGGGTGAAACCCTATCTGTGCTAGTGCTTTGCACTGGCAATTCGGCCCGTTCGATCCTTGGCGAAGCCATGCTGGAGCGGATGGGCAATGGCCGCATTCAGGCCTATAGCGCGGGGAGCAGGCCCAAGGGCGTGCCGCATCCCGGTGCCTTGCGGCTGCTCGCGCGCAAGGGATTCGATGTCGCGCGCTTCCGCTCGAAAAGCTGGACGGAGTTTACCGGTACCAGTGCACCACCGATTGATCTCGCTATCACGGTTTGCAGCAATGCCGCTGCCGAAACCTGCCCGGTATTCCCCGGCGCGCCGCTGAAAGTGCATTGGGGTCTGCCTGATCCGGCCGATACTACCGGCAGCGAAGCAGAGGTTGATACCGCCTTCGAGCAGACCTGGCTGTGGTTGGAGCGGCGGGTCAGGGCGTTGCTCGCGCTGGACTTTGCGCAAGCAGATGCCCCGTGGCTGCGTAGCGAACTGGCCCGGATCGGCCAGATGGAAGGCGCAGCATGACCCGCAGTGTGATGGCCGAGGCGCTCGGCAGCTTCTTCCTGTTCGCCACGGTCATCGGTTCGGGCATCATGGCCGAACAACTCGCTGGAGGAAATATCGCGGTGGCTTTGCTCGGCAATACTCTGGCGACGGGCGCGATGCTGTTTGCGCTGATCACCATACTGGGACCGATTTCAGGCGCGCATTTCAACCCTGCGGTGACACTGGTCAGCGTGCTACGCACAGATATGCGCTGGACCGCGCTGGCCGCCTATCTCCCGGCGCAACTGTTTGGCGGTATCCTCGGCGTCTGGTCCGCGCATCTGATGTTCGGCGAGCCGGTGATCCAGCTCTCCTCCCATGTCCGCAGCGGAACCGGGCAATGGCTCGGCGAGTTCATCGCTACTTTCGGCCTGGTGTTGACGATCCTCGGCACTTCACGCCATCGCCCCGCTGCAATTCCCGCCAGCGTCGCGCTTTATATCACCGCAGCCTACTGGTTCACCTCGTCGACCAGCTTTGCCAATCCGGCAATCACTGTGGCGCGAAGCCTCAGCGATACATTTGCCGGGATCGCGCCCGGCAATGTTGCCGGCTTCATCCTTGCCCAACTGGCCGGAGCGCTGGCCGCCCACGGCGCGGCAATGATGCTTTTCCCGCCAGAGCAAGAGCCGCGCATCGGACAGCATTGATCCTCAACCCTGTGCAAAGCTGGACCTTAACCTTGGTCAATGCTTGCACCAGCGCATCACTGGCGGCATAGGCGCGCTCAACTCTCTTCCTTCCCTGAAAGGCCCCGCGATGAAAATCCGCGTATCCGTCAGCCTCAAAAACGGGGTGCTCGACCCGCAGGGCCGTGCGATCCACCATGCGATCGAGGGGCTGGGTTACAGCGGCGTCAAGGACGTGCGGCAGGGAAAGCTGATCGAGCTTGAGGTTGATGACAGCATCACTGACGAAGCACTCGATGACATGGCGCAGCGGCTGCTCGCCAATATGGTGATCGAGAACTACCAGATTGAGCGAGTGGGCTGATGGCCAGCTTCCGCTCAGCCGTCATCACCTTCCCGGGCTCCAATTGTGATCGGGACATGGCCGATGCGCTGGAGAAAGTCTCGGGCAGCACCCCGCTTCGGGTGTGGCATGGCGACGCCGATTTGCCCGCAGAGCTAGATTTCATCGCCCTGCCTGGCGGCTTTTCCTATGGCGATTATTTGCGCTCTGGCGCGATGGCAGCCCGCTCGCCGATCATGCAGGCGATTGTCGAAGCGGCGGCGCGCGGTGTCCCCGTACTGGGGGTCTGCAATGGTTTTCAAGTACTTACTGAAGCAGGCCTTCTTCCCGGCGCGTTGATGCGCAACGCGGGAATCCGCTTCGTTTGCCGCGAAGTGGCGCTGACGGTTGAGAACAGCCAGTCACTATTCACCGCTGGCTATTCCGCAGGCCAAAAGATCACGATTCCGGTGGCACATCATGATGGCAATTACTTCGCTGATGATGCCACGCTGGACCGGCTTGAAGGCGAAGGGCGGGTGGCGTTCCGTTATGCCGAGCCCGTTAACGGCTCGGCCCGCGACATCGCTGGCTTACTAAACGCGGCGGGCAATGTGCTTGGCATGATGCCGCATCCCGAACGGATGATTGAAGCGGCCCACGGTGGCAGTGATGGACGGGTATTGTTCGAAAGTGCCCTGAATGCGCTAATCGGCGCTTAATTAAGCCGCCGCGTCGCCGCGCAAAATTTTGGTCAACCCAAACAAACCGCGTGCTTCGACTGCGCCCATCGGCCGACCAAAATAATAGCCCTGAATTTTCTTGCAACCAAGCTGGCGGATCGTCGCCAGTTCTGCCTCGGTCTCTACCCCTTCGGCTGTGGTTGACATCTCAAGACTATCCGCCATCGCCACAACGGCGCGGATAATCGCCAGGCTTTCCGGATTGCCGGTCGCGGCGCCCTGCACGAAGCTGCGATCAACCTTGATGGTCGAAAAGCGCAGGTTTCGAATATAGCCAAGCGACGAATAGCCTGTTCCAAAGTCATCCAGAGCAACACCGCAGCCCAGCCCCATGATCTGTTCCAGCGCGGTCCGGGCGGTAGTGGCATCGCGCAGGAAGATGCTTTCGGTCACCTCGATCTCAAGCCGCTGTGCTGGCAATCCGCTGCTGGACAGCGCGCCAACGACTGTGGCGATAAAGCCGGGATCGAGCAATTGTTCGCCCGAAGCGTTGACCGCCACCTTGACGTTGGCTGGCCAGAACATCGCTTCGCGGCAGGCCTCACGCAGCACCCATTCGCCGATCGGCACGATCAGTCTGGTGTCTTCTGCCAGCGGTATGAATTTTGTTGGGCTAATCGAACCATGCTCTTCGCTGTTCCACCGCAGCAGCGCCTCAAAGCTGACAATACTTTCATCAATGGCATCAACCACTGGCTGATAATTGAGCGTGAATTCGTTGCGTTCCAGCGCCCGGCGGAGAGAGAACTCCAGCTTGCGGCGCTCTTCAGCATGGGCGTGAAGCGCTGGCTCATAGGTGAAATGCTGTCCGCCGCCTTCGTCCTTGGACCGGTAAAGCGCAAGATCCGCATTTCGCATCAATGTCTCGACCGTAGTGCCATCGCGCGGCCCGATCGCCGAGCCAACGCTGGCACCAACATAAAGCGTGTGATGATCCACCTCGTAGGGCCGCGAGAGCAGTTCGATGACGGCCTCAGCCACGCGGATGACCCGGCCAAGATCGCTGGCGTCTCGCACCACAATCGCGAATTCATCCCCGCCTAGACGGCCAACCAGCTCATTCTCGGAAACCAGCGTTTTGAGCCGTTCGGAAACCCGGGCCAGCAACTTATCGCCGACCAGATGGCCCAGCGTATCATTGACGGACTTGAAACGGTCGAGATCGATCATCAGGAAGGCGCATTTGGTGCGCCACTGATCGGCATACCGCATGGCTTCGCCCATCGCCTCGGTCAGCATCATCCGGTTGGGTAAACCAGTTAGCGTATCGTAGCGGGCCAGATATGCGATCTTGTCCGAGCTATCACGCTGTTCAGTGACGTCTGAACCGACCCCCCGAAAGCCATCGAAAACACCGCTTTCATCAAGCCGAGGAGTGCCCGAAATCTCCCACCAGCGCTGTTCGCCCTTAATGGTAACCCGGACCAACAGATTGGAAAAGCTTTCACGCCGCTTCAGCCGTTCGGCAAGGTCATGCAGGCTGGATGGAAACTGTCCGGTTTCCCAGGCAGCCCCCGCTACCAGTTGGATAAACGGTTTGCCATCAATCGATTCCGGCTCAACCCCAAGCGCGAAGGCAAAGCGCGGCGACACGGATCGGACCCGCCGCGAGGTATCAATCTGCCAAAGCCAATCTGCCTCGCCTTCCTCAAACTCACGCAGGAGCAGCGAGACAACTTCGCTCTTTTCAGCCATGCCAGCCTCGGCGATCCGGGCGACCAGAAAAGTCCGGGCGCTTTCAATCGCGCCAAACCCGACCACAACTCCAAAAACCAGCGCCAGAACGACCATGTCGATGTTCCCGCCCAGCAGGAAACTGACGATTGCGGACCCGCCAACGATGCCGGTGAACATCAGATTGCCAAGCGGAACTGCCGGAAGGATAACCGCCGATGCTGTCATCAGCATCGCGGTAATTGCCCAAAGCTCAAGCTTGGTGGTTGGATCGCCATAGGGCGAGAAGAAGGCCATCGGGACAATCCAGGCCAGCGCATTTACAACCGATCCGATCGTCTGCCTGTTGACTTCGTCCCGCGACATTCTGCGGCGATCAGCATCGCCAAGCGATCGATCATAGCGCGCGCCATAAAACAGCGTTGCCGCCAGCAGCACAAGCCAGCCGGCGAGAGCAGCGATGTGGATAGAATCGTAGTAAAGCCGGATCACGCCCAATGCGGCAATCCCATGCGCCAGACTGCGAGCAAACGTTACCTTGGCCAGCCCGGAATACTGCAAGCCGCGCATTCTGCCCCAATCGCCATCGACGGGGTCAGCAAGCCCCAACACTGCCATGACTGGCAGATTTTTGGGAAGGGCGGCAGAAAGGGCGACGTTCTTCTTTTTCACCAGCCTGTCATAGGCCAGCAAACGTTACGCCCGAGTAAACCCGGCGCGACTTTCGGTCTATTCGACGGTCACTGATTTCGCGAGATTGCGCGGCTGATCGACATCTGTCTTCTTCACGCAGGCTACGTGATAGGCGAGCAATTGTACTGGCACCGCATAGACCAGCGGCGCGATCAGCGGATGAACCTTGGGCATCTCGATCGTGGCAAGACAGCCTTCGCCGGCCTCTGCCAAGCCTTCCGCATCAGAAATGAGCACCACCTTGCCGCCCCGTGCCCGCACTTCCTGCATATTGCTGACAGTCTTTTCGAACAACGGCCCGGAAGGGGCGAGAACGATCACTGGCACCGCCTCGTCAATCAGCGCAATCGGGCCGTGCTTCATCTCACCCGATGCATAACCTTCGGCATGGATATAGCTGATTTCCTTAAGTTTTAGCGCCCCTTCAAGAGCCAACGGATAGTCTGGCCCGCGCCCCAGATACAGCACATCGCGCGCCGGTGCGATTAGGTGGGCCATGGCGGCAATCTCGTCGTCATGGGCCAGTGCCGCGTTGAGGCTGGCGGGGGCTTCGAGCAAATGCTTGACCACCTCGGCCTCCTCGGCGCGGCTCATCCGCCCGCGCTTGACCGCCATATGCGCGGCCAGCGCGGCCAGAACCGCAAGCGTGCAGGTAAAGGCCTTGGTCGAGGCCACGCCGATTTCAGGGCCAGCATGGATCGGCAGCAACAAATCCGCCTCGCGCGCCATCGAGCTGGTGGGCACGTTGACGACCACCGCTATGGTCTGCCCTGCCGCCTTGCAGTGGCGCAGTGCCGCCAAAGTATCGGCGGTTTCGCCGGACTGCGAGATGAATAGCGCCAGCCCGCCCGGCTCCAGCACCGGATCGCGATAGCGGAACTCACTGGCGAAATCGATGTCGACCGGCAGCCGCGCGAACTGCTCAAACCAGTATTTGGCGACCATCCCGGCGTAATAGCTGGTCCCGCAGGCCACGATGGTGACGCGGTTGATCGACGATAAATCAAAATCGAACTGCGGCAGCGCAACCGACTGATCGACCTGGCGGATATAGCTGCGCAAAGTTTGCGCCACCACGGTGGGCTGTTCGAAGATTTCCTTCTGCATGAAGTGGCGGTAATTGCCCTTTTCAATCGCCGCTGCGGACGCACCTGATGTGGTAACTTCGCGGGTTACTTCGTTATTATTGCTATCGAAAATCTGAGCACCATCCCGCGTGATAACCACCCAGTCACCCTCTTCCAGATAGGTGATCTGCTGGGTCAAGGGCGCCAGCGCCAGCGCATCGGAGCCCAGATAGGTCTCACCATCTGCATGGCCGACGACCAAAGGCGAGCCCAGCCGCGCGCCGATCAGCAGATCGGGGTATGCACGAAACGCGATGGCCAGCGCAAATGCCCCGCGCAGCTGCGGCAGCACTGCCTTGACAGCGTCCTGCGGGCTGGCCCCTGCTTCGACCAGCTCGGACACAAGATGTGCGACCACTTCGGTATCGGTCTGGCTTTCGAACGTCCGGCCCCGCGCGGTCAAAGCCTCGCGCAGCTGGCGGAAATTCTCGATGATCCCGTTGTGGACCAGCGCGATCTCTCCCGTGGCATGCGGATGGGCATTGCTGGTGGTCGGCGCGCCGTGGGTGGCCCAGCGGGTATGGGCGATACCGATGGTGCCGGGCGCCGGATCTCGGGCCAGCTCATGCACCAGATTGATCAATTTGCCCTCGGCCCGGCGGCGGATCAGCTGGCCATCCTTGACGGTGCAGACCCCGGCGCTGTCATAACCGCGATATTCCATCCGGCGCAGGCCATCGACCAAGCGGTCTGCGACTTCTTCCTTGCCGACGATGCCGATAATTCCGCACATGAGTGAAGTGCTTTCGTTAGATGGTATAAGGGACGCGGATGCCTGGCATCTCTGCCGGGAAATCCTTTGTATTTCGTGTAATGAGCACCCGGCCACGGATTTGCGCAGTGGCCAGAATAATTGCGTCGGGCAATTTCAAACGAGGCCGCTCGCGCCGAAGTGCCGCTGCACGGCGCGAGATTTCTTCATCGATTTCATCGAGACCGAAGCGGGACAGGAAGGCCAGTGCGTCCTGAACCATCGCTTCGCTCCCTTTTGAAAGCACCTCGATCCAAGCCATGCGGCTGATCCACGGCCGCGCAGCCAGCCCCACAGCGCGCTCGATCTCGGTGCGTGCCGGAGGATACCCTGCCAACGCATCGATAACGATGTTGGCGTCGAACGCAAATCCGCTCACTTGCCGTCGGGCCGCTTGGGCTTGGGATATCTGCCCGCCAGCATATCGAGGTAGATCTGGCGCTGGCGATCATCCTCCGCGTCAAACATGTCGGGTGATTCGGCCCGGACTTCCTCGTAATCGTCGTCCCAATAGCGCGTCCATTCGGCGCGCCTCTTGCGGTCGTATTCGTGCGGATCGTATTCAACCCCGTGCCGTGCCCACAGACCGAAGCCCTTGTCGAGCCAACTTCTGTCATCGCCAGACGGCTGCGCCGTATAAGCCGCCACCGCCTCACGCAATATCGCCGCGCGTGACTTGCCCTGCTCATAAGCAAGCTTGTCGAGCCATTTGATGTCTTCATCGGGCAGATCGGCAAGGATGCGGGTCATAGTGATATACTGATATCATATCATGATATCATGTCAAGTGCGCGAGGCTGAACCGAACCTGTCGCTGATTTCGAGCACAGTCTTAATCGCCGGGAAAGTTACATCCCCGAAAAGCATAACTCTATCATTCTCAATAGCTAAACCTCTGAAATGTCGTCGAGCAAATTGTGGTGCCAGATAACCCGCCACCATGGGATCTCCGATTTGCGAAGCATGGCCATTTCCGTGGGTATACGCGATCCTGATTGCCCACATAGCCTTAGCCCTTCCACGTGGGGTCGATAGCTTTGGCATATCCTCAAACCAGTATTTTGAATTCTTGAGGGTTGGTCTATCAGGCAGTCGTTCGAAAACCGAAGAAAAATTTTGACCAATCTTCTCCTCGACTTCTCCCACCAAACTAGAAACAAACATACCGCGAAACCGACACATCAAGGCACGAGCTTCGTCCTCGGTGTCAACCCACTCCGCAGTATCTTGAACCATTCGAAAACACTTGGTGATGCTCGACTCCAGCTCTTGGGCGAGTACCCATAGCAATCGCTCATTGTCAGACATACTCACAGGCTAGTGCTAAACCTTCTTCTCCGCCGCCTTCTTCTTCATCGCGTCATGAAATCGATCCGCCCAGCCCGGCTTGACCAGCTGCTCCGCCCGCACCATCCGCAGCTCGCCATCCGCCACATCGCGGCTCACTGCGCTGCCCGCCGCGACGATGGCATCCGCGCCGATCCGCACCGGGGCGATCAATGCGCTGTTTGAGCCGATGAACGCACCAGGCCCGATCACGGTCTTGTGCTTGAAATAGCCATCGTAATTGCAGGTGATCGTGCCTGCGCCAATGTTTGCCCCGGCCCCCACTTCGGCATCGCCGATGTAGGACAGGTGGCTGGCCTTTGCGCCCTTGCCCATGGTGGCGGCCTTGATCTCGACGAAATTGCCGACCTTGGCCTTTTCCTCCAGCACCGCGCCGAGGCGCAGGCGGGCATAGGGGCCAACTTCGGCGCCGCTGGCCAATGTCGCGCCTTCAATATGGCAGAAGGCGCGGATCCGCACTCCGTCGGCCACGATGACACCAGGGCCGAACACTACGTTCGGTTCGAGCGACACATCTCGGCCCAGCTGCGTATCCCAGGCGAACCACACGGTTTCGGGCGCGATCATTGATGCGCCATTCTCCATCGCCCGAATCCGGCGGCGGGCCTGCCAGCGGCTTTCCGCTTCGGCCAGTTCCGCCCGGCTGTTGATCCCGGCAACTTCGTCGGGAGCGGTTTCCACTACTGCCACCTGCGCGCCTTCGGCGATGGCATTGCTGGCAACGTCGGGCAGATAATATTCGCCCGCCGCATTCTGGTTATTCACCGCTTCAAGCAGCCGCCAGATGTCGCGGCTATGCGCCACGATAACTCCTGAATTGCACAGATTGACCAAGCGCTCCTTAGCGCTTGCATCCTTGTGCTCGACCATCTTGCTGACCCTGCCGTCAACGTCGGCGATAATCCGGCCATAGGCGGCAGTATCATCCGGGCGGAAACCCAGCACCGCCACTTTCACCCCCCGGCCAAGCGCGCCGCACAATCTGCGCACGGTATCGGCCATCAGGAACGGCACATCGGCGAAACAGACCATCACCAGTCCGTCAAACCCGGTCAACGCCAACTTGGCGGCAAGCGCTGCATGGGCTGTGCCAAGCTGCGGTTCCTGCACGGCAATCTGCACGTTGCGCCCAGCCAGCGCCGCCTCGATCTGTTCGCGCCGATCACCCGCAACGATTACTTGCGCGGCGGGTTCCAGCTCTGCGAAGCTGGCCAGCAGATGCTCCACCATTGGCCTCCCGGCTATCGGGTGCAGCACCTTGTGAAGATCACTTTTCATGCGGGTGCCTTTGCCCGCAGCGAGAATGATTACGGCGAGAGGTTGGGCTTGGGCGGTCATGCTTAATGCCTTTGCCAGCAAATGCTTGCCATATCCACTATAGCGCGCACGGGCGAGCAACAAGGCAGTGTCAGCCGTAAAGCAACCCCGCCGGATAGTGCAAGCAGGGCCGGCCTGACTCTCGCCTCAGAACTCCAGTTGCAACCGGGTCTGGAGCACATCAACCCTATATTTGCGCTGGTTTACCGGCACAGTTGAAAGCGGATCTACCAGCGCTGCCAGCGGCCCGCCTTTGACATTGACCCGCCCGTAATTGATCATGAAGCGGACGTAATCGAGCGGAAGCCAGTTCAGCCCCAACAAATAGCTGGTTTGAGTGCCGCCCCGGCCCTGCCGTGTGCCCAACGCGGCCAGGCTGGTGGTGCCAGTGCTGAAATTGTTGGTCGGCCCGTTGATCAGGGCATCATCTTCCAGATCGAGATATTCAAACCGCGCTGCCAACTGGAACGCCCCCATGCCACCCTTGCTAACTGGGTTGAGCACCTTGGTACGGTTCCAGATCCCCTCGCCGCGTTTGTAGCCACGGGTTTCACCGGTCAGGAACCAACCCACTTCGCCATAGACTCCGAAGAAGCCCGGATCACGGGTCGGCACGACCGCCAGATTGCCGCCGGTAAAGCTATCCAGTCCCGATGCCAACGATCCTGCCGCATAGGCATCGGCCTTGAGCCACTGGGCTTCGCTGGTGAAGTAGAAGTCCTTGAAGATCGCCGCCGCCTCGGCCCCGATGATCCGGTCGCTGCGTGCGGCAAAGCTTCCGGTATCAACGAAACGGATGTCGGTCAGCTGGCTGTTCGGGCGGGCGCGGTAGCGGGCCAGCTGCTGGGTTGAGGGCATGTTGGTGCCGGTGGCCGCCACGCCGCTTGTATTCGCGGCGAAATCGCGGTGCTGGTAGTTTACGCCAAAATGCAGCTGCCCGCCTAGTGCCTTGGGCGCATAGACCAGCCTGGCTGCACCGATCCAGCCATCATTATCAAAGCTGCCATCGACGCCGTGTGCGACAAACAATCCGGCCTCGGCGCGCCAGTCGTCGTTCTTGCTGTGCCAGGCAACTGCGGCACCCAGGCGGCGGCTGTTGAGGAAAGCGTCGTTAAAACTGGAGCGCTCCATGAAGGTGACATTGTTGGAACTGGTGATCTGCTCCATCCCGTCCAGCGTTTCGATATGACCCAAGCGGATCAGCAACGGTGCCTTACCCGGAACATAGCTGACGAAGGCATCGCCAAAACCGACGCTTCCGTTGGCAAAATCAACCTCAAGCTTGTAGCCGAAGCCTCCGGGCATCGTCCCTTCGGCCCCCAAGCGCACACGGCGGAAGCGGCTGTTGAAACCAAGGTTGCGGCTGGCCGCATAATCACCTGGTGTACTGATAATGCCATTGTCGAAATGGATCCGGCCGCGCGGTTTGAAGCTCCAGCCGCCTTTACCGGTGATTTCCGGCGCACCCTTCCAGTTGACTGCAAATTCAGGCGGCGCAGCAGCTGCAACTGCCGGTGGCGGGGCAGCGACTGCGACTGGCGCAGGCAGCGTAGCTGGCACTTGGACAGCCTTGGCCGCCGCCAGCTGGCCTTCCAGCGTGTCTATCCGCTGCGCCATCTGGCCCATCTGCGCGCGCATGGCGGCCAGCTCCTGCTGGATTGCGGCGTCGCTGACAGCATCTGCATGGGCTGGGAGCGCCCAACCGGCAGCAATGGCGATAGCGATTACGGATGTGCGGAGATTGCTGGTCACGGAAATGGCCTCCCTCGGGGCAAATGTTTCTATTCGAATACAGACATACGACCTTTGCATGACAGTTATTTGACAATGGTGTGTCAGCCTGCCGCTACGGCACAGGGCGAGGCCAATAGGGCGGTTGAAAGCCGCAGTCTATCGTGCCATGCCGCGCCCGCCTCCCTGTCGGGATAGCCAGTGTTTCAGCGGAGACGAACTATGAGCATTTCATTCAAAGACCGGGTAGCAATCGTCACCGGTGCCGGTGGTGGCCTGGGCCATGCCTATGCGATCGAGCTGGCCAAACGCGGCGCGAAGGTGGTCGTCAACGATCTGGGCGCTGCCCGCGATGGCACGGGCCATTCGGATGCAGCGCTGAAAGTGGTCGAGGAAATCCACGCCATGGGCGGCGAGGCGATGTCAAACGGTGGCAGCGTGACCGAATATGACCAGATGACCGAAATGGTCGCACGCGCCAAGGAAAAGTGGGGCGGCGTCCATATCCTGATCAACAATGCCGGGATCCTGCGCGACAAGAGCTTCGCCAAGATGGAAATGCCCGATTTCAAGCTGGTGGTTGATGTCCATCTGATCGGCTCGGCCAATTGCACCAAGGCAGTGTGGGAAACCATGCGCGAACAGAATTATGGCCGTATTTTGATGACCGCGTCATCGACCGGGCTTTATGGCAACTTCGGCCAGTCCAACTATGGCGCGGCCAAGCTGGGCCTGGCGGGCCTCACCAAGTCGCTTTATCTGGAAGGCGCAAAGTTCAACATCAAGATCAACACGCTGGCCCCGGTTGCGGGCACCCGCATGACCGAGGACCTTGGCATGCCCGAGGCGCTGTTCAAGGCACTCTCGCCCGAAAACGTCGCCCCCGCCGCGCTGTTCCTGGTCAGCGATGATGCGCCAACCAACATGATCATCGGCGCGGGCGCAGGCGCCTATCACGCGGCATACGTCACCCTCACCCCGGGCATTGCGCTGCCTGCCGACGAGCGCACCCCCGAAGGCATCGCAGCCCATTGGGCCGCAATCATCGACCGCACGGGCGAGATCGTGCCGCAAACCGGCGGCGAGCAGTCTGGCGTTGTGATGGCGGCGCTGGGCAAGATCGGCGGGTTGGGGTGATCACGGTAAGGACGGGAGCAACGAACAAAACCGCGCGGAAGGCCAAATTTTCGCGCAGTTTCGTTTTGGTTGTCGGCTGGCAGATAGTGAGCAAGTAGCCAGTCACTCGCAACGCCAACACAGGCTGCGGCCATGTTGAGAGTGACTGGAATGTTGTGGTAAGCGGAAATTCCGGTGTTAGGCTCCCGCCGAATGGGTGAGAGGTGCACATGGCAGGTCACAAGTTAGCGGTCGCGGCGGCAATGATGTTTCTGGGCGGCTGCGCAACCCTTCCCGTTGGTACCGCTCAAGCTGCACAGGTTTGCGATGACTCGCCTGCCTCAAACCGCCGCGTTGTGCTGGCGTTTTACACGGAAGGCCTGATCGGCCGTCAACCTCGCCACGCCTTCGAACGATACATGGCGCCTAGCTTTGTCGAACATAAGCCCGATGTGCCGCTAGGCACACGCGAAGCGGCTGCGACCTTTCTCGAGGAGCTGATTGCTGAGGTGCCGGAGCCCCGTTGGGATGTGTTGCGAACGATTGCGGAAGGCGATCTCGTTTTCTTGCATGCTCGGTTTACTCCAGCGGAGGGAGCGCCAGCATACGCGATTGCAGACATTTTCCGCCTCAAGGACTGCAAGATCGTGGAGCATTGGGATGTCGTTGCCCCGCCTCCCAAGGACCAGCGGAACCCCAATCCGCGCTTTTGATCGCCAACGTCCGCAATCGGGTCGTTCGCCGACCAGCCGCAGCGACCTGTTAGTTGTGGGGAGCGGACAAAGGCGTTGGTGTGAACTCCCAATCGTAATGCATACCTAGCGGTCCGACCAATTTGCAGTCACTCTGACATCATCTCCCCTGACCCTCCGAACTCAACGGGGAGGTCTCGATACTTGGTCAATCCGTCCTTAATCGGCAATACAGATTCTGGGTAGTTGATATGAAGGCTCGGCTCAAATTCCAAGCTGGGCAAGGTTGCCGCCATCACATCGAAAAAGCCTAGTGTTGGATGGGCGATCATCAAATGCCCGCCGCATTTGCTACAGAATTGACGGTGACTGATGCTTTCAGGGGCCTTGTGAAAGGTTGCCAAATGTTCCGCGCCGTGGGTGACGCGAACATCAGTCTCGGCCCAGATAGTTGAACAATGGACTGGGCTGGCCGACCAAGATCGGCATGAATCGCAGTGGCAATATCCCATTGCGACCGGTTCGCCGACCGCCTCAATCTGCACCGCCCCGCAGAAGCAAGTGCCAATATGCTGCGCTTTTCCCCTTTTGGCATCCATGACTGCCTCCCAAAATCTCGCGTGAAATTACTTACTGGGATGTCAGATGTCCAGCGTCCGCAATGTTGTCGTAAGCCGCCATTCATTCCGGCTCAACCAACAACCACCTTCAACAACCGCCGCTCTATAACAAACAACACCCCCGCCAGCTCGTGCCCGCGTTTCAGCACTTGTCCGCCCTCACCAAACAGCGCCCACATGCCTTGCTTGTGGCGCAAGGCTGGGCATTTCACGATCCGGGCCTGGGGGCGATCGGCGGTGCGGCGGAAGGCGCAGAAGGCGGCTTCGTCGCGGGTGAAGTCCATCGCGTAATCGCGCCATTCCCCGGCGCTGACCATGCGGCCATAGAGATCGAGGATGCGTTGGAGTTCGGTCCGCTCAAAGCCGACTTGAAGTGGCCGCTGAGTAAGGTTTGGAAAGGGCGTGATTACAGCGCTCAAGCCGACTTCTTGCTCCGCTTGCGGGCTGCCTGATCCTTTGCCGCAGCGGCATCCCGCTCATCGAGCAGCGACGCCAGGCGCAGCTGCATGGCCAGCATTTCGCACTGGAGTAGCTCCAGCTTTTGCGTGGCCGGATCAAACCGTTCTGAGCACGGCGTGCCATAGGGCACGAAGTTTTGCGTTTCAGGCTTTACCTCGACCAGCATCGGCTTGGCCGGGATGCCAACCATGGTTGCGCCTTCGGGCACATCCTTGGTCACCACAGCATTCGCGCCGATCCGGCTGTTCGCGCCCACCGTCAGCGGCCCAAGGATCGCCGCACCAAGGCTGACAATCACATTATCGCCAATCGTCGGGTGCCGTTTGCCGCCAACGCCGTTGGTCGGGTTGGTCCCGCCCAGGGTAGAGCCCTGATACATCGTGACATTATCACCGATTTCCGCCGTCTCCCCGATCACGACAAAGCCGTGATCAATGAAGAAGTTCCGCCCGATCTGCGCGCCGGGATGAATATCGATCCCGGTCAGAAAGCGGCTAATATGGTTGACCAGCCGGGCCAGAAAATAGAGCTGCGCATCATACAACCAATGCGCCACCCGGTGCAGGCCCAAGGCCCAGACACCGGGGTACAGCAGCACCTCCCAGCGCGACCGGGTTGAGGGATCGCGCGCGACGATCGAGTCTAGATAGGCGTTCAGTCCAGCGGGCATCGTGCTTCCTTTCCCCACGCAAGGCTTTTCCCACTAAAGGGCGATCAGATCAAGCGCGGCTGGCTGGCCCCCATGACAATCTCCAGCGCATCACGCCAGATCGTCAGGGTGGGCGCCAGCTTGCGCTCTAGGCTTAACCGGTCAATCGTCTCGACCAACCGTTCCACCCCCATGTGGCTACGCTCACACCGGGGCACAAGATAGGCTGCGGCATCATCGCCCAGAATGAGGCCCCGCTGCTCGGCATGAAAGGCGATCAGCTCGCCCAGCATGGCATCGTCCGGCGCACCGATGGTGAGGTGGAGCGCAGCACCCAGCCGTGACGCAAGATCGGGCAGCGCGGCTTTCCACTCGCCATCACCAGCACTGCTGACCAGCAGTAATGGTGAGGCGCTTTCCTGCGCGCGGTTCCAGCGGTGGAACAGCTCTGTCTCATCCATAAGGTCGGCGTCATCAATCGCCTCGCCCGCGCCGCTCACGCCAAACCAATGCGCGATCAGCGATTTGCCCGAGCGCGGCGGGCCAAACAAGACAGCGGTGCGAAACGGCCAGCTAGCCGCCGCAGCACAGGCCTCGACCACTGCGGAATTGCCCGCCCCGACCACAATCCGCGATGGTCCCGCGGCCGCGCTGGCCACGAGCGGAAGCGCAATCTGGGACATCAGCGACGGATGCTAAGGGCGTTGCTACCCACGGTAACCTGCCAGCCCTTGGCCCGGAGCGCCGCTGCAAGTGCAGTAAGATCACCGGCATAGCTGACCCGCATCACTGATGTTCCGCCCATCGCAAGGCTGGTGGTCGATGCCCCCTGTACCCCCGATGCGCTGCGCACCGCACCAAGCGCCGCATCGACTGAAGCGGCATCAGGCGAAGCAAACTGCACGGTGAACGTGCTGGTTGCTGCCGCAGCCTGACTTGCTTCGGCCCCTGGCGAGGCAGAGGCTGATGCGTCTGGCGTCGCGGCCTTGGCAGCATCAGCCTGCTTGCCCTGCGCGATCAGTGCCGCCAGCAGCGGATCCAGCAAGGGCCGGTCTGGCGCCAGCGTGGGATCGGGGCGCAGCAACCCATCAGCCAGCGCCTGGCTGTAGATCTGATCAAGCCGCACCACCGCCTGTCCCAGCATCGCCGGAACCCCCGCCTCATCATTGGCGGACAAGGTGAAGCTCGACAGGAAATTATTGTCAGGACCATAACGCGCAGTGAAAGTGCCCCGCACCGGGCCGCCCGGCCATTGCCGTTCCAGCCGGGCAATCGGCATGATGACATCCGCCGCGCCAAATTGGTCGAGCATATTGCGCCACCAGGTCCGGCTGCGCCTGCCCGGTTGCCCAGCGGTAATCAGCAGTGATTCGCCGCCCGATCCCGAAGGGCGAACATAATCGATTGAACTGGCCCCGGCGCGAAACCCCGCCCAGACCTTTTGCCACGGAGAGCGCACCTCAAAAACTTGCGCTGCGCCGCCCGAATAGAGCACCGGGATCACCAGCATCGGCGCAGAATGCGCGCGTTTTCCATCCGCGCCGCCCAGAAATTGCCCGGCCCGCGACCGGTCGAAAATCACGCCAAGCGTCGCAATATAGCGCTTCGGCCCGATCTGCTCACGCTCAATCACTACGGCCGAGACCATGCTGTCGATCTGTCCGTCACCAATTTGCGGCCCGCCGGCCTTCGCCCAGGCCAGCCGCTGGGCCAGCTTCCACCCCGCCAGCCGGGCCTCTTGAGCATCCTTGCCAGTGGTGTTGACGACGATCCCGTTCACTTCAATATCGGTTGTGCTGGCGACAGGCTGGATCCCGCGATCGCCTTCAACCTGCGCGATCAACCGATCAGGGCCGATCAATACCAGCACCATTGCCAGCGCAAGCACCAGCCCGCCCAGCAGCGAAGCGGCCGGGCCGGGGCGGTAAGACCGCAGAAAAAGAGATGGGGCTTTAATAGTCATCGGGGAAATCACGGGCCTTTTGCCCAAACGGTCATGGAAATCCAAGCTGTAAAGCGTTAGGCGCATTTTGATGTCAGATAACCCACCCCCGAAGAGCTACAGCTATGAACAGGCTGGAGTCTCGATTGCCGCCGGAAATGCCCTGGTCAAGGCCATCGGTCCGCTCGCGAAATCGACTGCCCGCCCTGGCGCAGACGCCGAACTTGGCGGCTTTGGCGGCTTCTTCGATCCGCGCGCGGCGGGCTACAAGGATCCGCTGCTGGTTGCCGCCAACGATGGGGTCGGAACCAAGGTCAAGCTGGCAATCGATCATGACCGCCATGACCAGATCGGGATCGATCTGGTCGCAATGTGCGTCAATGATCTGATCGTGCAGGGGGCTGAGCCTCTGTTCTTCCTCGATTATTTCGCCACCGGCAAGCTCGATAATGGCGTGGCGACGCGGGTTGTCGCTGGAATTGCTGAGGGCTGCCGGATCGCCGGTTGCGCCCTGATCGGCGGCGAGACGGCGGAAATGCCCGGGATGTATGCCGCCGGGGACTATGACCTCGCCGGTTTTTGCGTCGGCGCGGTGGAGCGCGGCGAACAATTGACTGGCGACAAGGTGGCAGCGGGCGATGTGTTGCTGGGCCTCGCCAGCTCAGGCGTTCACTCCAACGGCTATTCGCTGGTGCGCCGATTGGCAGCGGACAAGGGCTGGAAGATGGACCGCCCTGCGCTGTTCGATCCTGATCGGCTGCTGATCGACCATATGATCGCGCCGACCAAAATATATGTGAAGAGCCTGCTGCCAGTCGTGAGAGCGGGGAAAATCCATGCGCTGGCGCATATTACCGGTGGCGGCCTGCTCGAAAATATCCCGCGCGTGCTGCCTGACGGCCTTCACGCCCGGATCGACGCCGATGCTTGGGAGCAGCCGCGTTTGATGGCTTTCTTGCAATCGCAGGGCCATATCGAGCCGGTCGAAATGGCGCGGACCTTCAATTGCGGAATCGGAATGGTGCTGGCAGTTGCGGCAGCTGATTCGGCGGGGGTGATCGCCGACCTAGAACAGGCGGGCGAGACAGTCCACGTGATCGGTGCCATCGAGAATGGAGCGCGCGGTTGCACGGTGCAAGGCAGCGCCGAGACGTGGAGTGCGCGGGAGAGCTGGAGTGCAGAGCATCTTGCCTGACCTTGATCCTCTCCGTTTTTGCGAAGCACAAATGGGGAGGTGGCAGCCCATCAGGGCTGACGGAGGGGTATCGGCGCTGACCTCGACACCCCTCCGTCAGTCGCTAAGCGACTGCCACCTCCCCATTTGCGCTAATGCGAAAATGGGGAGGATCTGATGGGCACAGTTCGGACGAAAATCGCCGTGCTCATCTCGGGCAGCGGCACCAATATGGCGGCGCTGATCTATACAGCCCGTGCCGCAGACTGCCCGTTCGAGATCGCGCTAGTCGCGAGCAATAATCCCGATTCGGCGGGACTGAAACTGGCAACGGCCGAAGGCGTCGCGACTTTTGCCCTGTCCCACAAGGGCATGGAGCGGGCTAATCACGACAATGCGATGGACGACGCGATCCGCAAGCACGGCGCGGATTATGTCGCGCTGGCCGGATATATGCGCATCCTCACCCCGGAATTCGTTAGCCGCTGGGAAGGCCGGATGGTCAATATCCATCCCTCGCTGCTGCCCAAATACGCCGGGATGCACACCCATCAGCGAGCGCTGGAGGCGGGCGATACCCATGGCGGTTGCACCGTGCATCTGGTGACGGCGCAGCTGGATGATGGTCCGGCGCTGGGCCAGACTGCGGTCGCGATCCTGCCGGGCGACACCGCCGACAGCCTCGCTGCGCGGGTGCTGATTGCCGAACATCAACTTTATGCGCACTGTCTGGCCGTGCTGGTCAGCCGCGAGACTTCGCCCGAAAGTCTGGTTGACCGGGTTCGCCAGCTGGCCCTCGCTCTGCCCGAGGCGGATGAGGTGCTATCCCACGGCATGCCCTGCTTCGGCGTCACCAAGGGCAAGAAGTTTGCCTACGTCAGCCTCGATCACCACGGCGACGGCAAGACCGCGCTGCTGGTCAAAGTCAGCGGCCTCGACGAGCAGCAACAGCTGATCGAGAACGACGAAGCGCGCTATTACCGCCCCGCCTATTTCGGCGATGGCTGGATCGCGATCCGACTTGATCTGGGCGATAATGACTGGGACGGCATCGACGAGAAGCTACACCGCAGCTGGCGCATGTCAGCCCCGAAGAAACTGACCGCGCTGCTGGATGTGGCTGACGTCTTCTAACTACGCTTGCCCATTCCCGGGATCAGCATCCCAACCTTGCCCCGATATTCGGCATAGCGGCTGCCAAACCGCTCCATCAGATCGCGCTCCTCATAGCTGATGCCGATCAATATATAGACGGTCATTCCGGCGGCCAGCACTAGATGGCCCAGCGTCATAATCGGCGTTGCCCAGAAGGCCAGGAAGAACCCGGTGTAGATCGGGTGGCGAACCAGCCGGTAAAAGCCGGGAGTCTTGAAATCATCCGCAGGCTCTGCAGCGCCGGTGAGATTCCTCCAGGTCTGCGCCAGCCCGAACAGATCAAAATGGCTGAGCAGCCAGGTGCCGATGAAAACTATCAGCCAGCCAAGCCCGAACAGCATCAATAGCACCATGCCAAACCCGCTGCCACGGACATCCCAGATGACTTGTGGAATCGGCTTCCAGAAGAGAAACATAACCGCGAGCGCCAGCGCTGATGCGAGGCAATATAGGCTGCGTTCGATCGGCGGGG
The DNA here is from genome assembly GCA_031419035.1 of Novosphingobium sp. Classification (GTDB taxonomy): domain Bacteria; phylum Pseudomonadota; class Alphaproteobacteria; order Sphingomonadales; family Sphingomonadaceae; genus Novosphingobium. Next base: position 30,391 of record JANOKC010000190.1, read on the forward strand.
GAACGATCCGGGTCCACGCCGCCTTAAAGCCGCTGCGCGCCATCACGCTGTGCTGGATGCCGAATAAGGCGATAAGCGCCAGATCAATCAGCACCGCCATCATCACAGGAGCTGCTGGACCATGATCGACGGTTGAGGGCAGGCCGGGGAAATTCCCTACGAAGCCAACAAGATAGACGAATGAAAGAAAAAAAGCGGAGTAGCAGGCAACTGCTATCACCATCAAAAATGCACGTGTCATAGAACCCTCCCCAGTTGAGGTTGCTATGCGGCCCATGATGCCCATTCCAGCACTGACGTCTGGGCGAGCAAACAGCTTCTACTCCAACGAATTGCTGCTGGCTAGAGTCAGGGATAGCCCATCAAGGTCTGCCCTGCGGCTTGCCACCAGCTTGAACCCCACAACAGCTGGATCGCAATTGAAGCGGGCAGCCATAGAGCGAGCCAGACGATGTAGGCGCGGTGCACCCGCCCCAGTCTGAAAAGATCCCACACAAACATCGGCAAGAGCAAAATCAGTATGAAAATATCCAGCGAAAGCGGACTTGCAGGCATGGCGCTCGGCAGCCAGGTGATTCTGTTTATCGCAGCGCCCAGCGGCGTCAAAGTGGCGAGGATTATCATCCGTTTGTGAAAGCCTGAATCCATCCGACGGGCGCGCAACGCAAGCACGACGCACAGCGCAAACACCACACCAGCGCGCGATTGGAGCAGGATGATATTGGTGCTGATGGCAAGAAGGCCGCGTTTCTGCTCCGCCATTTCTGGCAGTGCCGAGGCAGCCGCGTTCCAGACCTGGGCATAGATTGTCGGCACCAGCACAAATCCGCTCAGGATGATTGCCGGAGCCAGCAGAAACGACGCAATCCCCAGTTTCTGGTGATGACAGGAATTACCCGTGGCCATCAGCGTGGTTTGCGCCAACAGCAACATCAGCCATGTGCCCATCAGCACCGCATGGACATGCAGCACGGGCGGAAAAGCTGCGCGCTGCCCGGCCTCAACCGCAGCGATCTTGCCCAGCGAATCCGGGATGAAGCCAGCAAGCGCTGTCGCCACGAACAACGCCGCCATGAAGACGTAGATCCACCGGTCGATTAGTCCGGCCAAGGGAGAATCGGTTTTGCTTGCCTCCGCAAGACCATCGGCCGCACTTGCCATAATACTATCCCCAGCGACGCGACCGCAGTGGCAGTCTACCATCACCGCGAGCGGTTACAACAAAAAGGGCCGCCGGATCGCTCCGGCGGCCCCTTGAATTGATGCATCCCCGCGAAGGCGGGGACCTCAGGCCTAAGGTTCCCCGCCTTCGCGGGGATGCATCAGCCGACGATTTCTTCCGGCTTGAAGAAATAGGCGATCTCGATCGCGGCGTTTTCATCGCTGTCGCTGCCGTGGACCGAATTGGCTTCAATACTTTCGGCCAGTTCCTTGCGGATCGTGCCCGGTTCGGCATTGGCAGGGTTGGTCGCGCCCATGATGTCGCGGTTGGCTTGCATGGCGTTTTCGCCTTCGAGCACCTGGACCACCACCGGGCCGCTGATCATAAAGCTGACCAGCTCACCAAAGAAGGGGCGTTCCTTGTGGACCGCGTAGAAACCTTCGGCCTGCGCGCGGCTCATCTGGATGCGCTTTGAAGCGACGACGCGGAGGCCCGCTTCTTCCAGCATCTTGGTGACCGCACCGGTCAGATTGCGGCGGGTGGCATCGGGCTTGATGATCGAAAAGGTGCGGGTAACCGCCATGGGGAGTTCCTTGCGAGGTTTGTTGTTATGGGAGAGTTGGCGCGCCCCTAGCCGGGATAATGCTGCGCTGCAAGGTTACGACGTTATGGCCCCTCGACCCATTTGCCGCCATCTTGCTTCCAGAATTTGCGCTCTACCCCGTCCCGCTCCCCCAGCATCCGCCATGTTGCGCGGGCAGCATCAAGAGTGGCGGCATCGAACAGCAGGAACGCGCGGGAAAATTCATCCGCGCCATTGCGCCACACCCCATCGGCCAAGGCGATATAGTTCGCGCCATTGCCTGCTTCAGTCTGATCGGACAGCAGGATCGGCTGGCGTTCCTGATCCGGACTCCCGACGATCCCATGGGCCAAAAAGCTGTCGGGCAACCTGGTCCAGAGTTCCTCGCTAATCCGCACCAGCTGGGCATCATCGCCCGATACCACCAGCAACCGCTCGCCCGCAGCCAGTGTGGCACGCGCGATCAAGGGCAGCGCAGCTTCGGCAGGATCACGGCTCAGCTGATAGAAATCGACGCGCAAGCCAGTCAGCCTTCAAGATTATCACGCACGAACCGGTCGAGCACCCGCACGCCATAACCGGTTGCGCCCTTGTCCCAGGTTGCCCCGGGCTTGGAGGCCCAGACCATGCCTGCAATATCGAGATGTGCCCAAGGGGTGCCCTTGTCGACATAGCGCTGGATGAACTGCGCCGCCGTGATCGAGCCGCCTTCGCGGGGTCCGACGTTTTTCATGTCCGCAATCGGGCTATCGATCAGCTTGTCATAGGCAGCGCCCAGTGGCATCCGCCAGAGCTTGTCGCCCGAGGCATCGCCAGCCGCCAGCAGCTTGCCCGCCAGATCATCATCGTTAGCATAGATCCCGCCATGCTCAGTTCCCAGCGCAACGATGATGGCTCCGGTCAAAGTGGCGAGATCGATCACTGTGGTGGGCGAAAACTCCTTTTGCACCCAGGTGATCGCATCGCACAGCACCAGCCGCCCTTCGGCGTCGGTGTTGATAACCTCGATCGTCTGGCCGGACATTGAGGTGACGACATCGCCGGGCCGCTGGGCATTGCCATCGGGCATATTCTCAACCAGCCCGCAGACGCCGATCACATTGGCCTTGGCCTTGCGCAGGGCCATCGCCAGCATCGCGCCGGCAACCGCCCCGGCCCCGCCCATATCCCACTTCATATCTTCCATGCCCGCGGCCGGTTTGATCGAGATGCCGCCGGTGTCAAAGGTCACACCCTTGCCGACAAAAGCGATCGGTTTTGTACCCGCTGCGCCGCCGTTCCATTCCATCACCAGCAGCCGGGGTGACTGAGCCGAGCCTTGAGCCACGCCCAGCAGCGCGCCCATGCCCAGCGCCTGCATCTCGCCCTCTTCGAGCACGCGAATCTCGATCCCTGTTCCTGCCATCCGGGCGCGGCAACGGGTGACGAAGCTTTCGGGGTAAATGATGTTGGCAGGCTCAGTCACCAGCTCACGGGTGAACTCGACGCCATCTGCCAACGTCGCTTCCGTGGCCCATGCCTCAGCGGTTCCGTCCGGAGCGCCAACCACCTGAATCGTTGCCAAGCTGGTCTTCTGGTCTTCAGGCAGGCGCGTGCGATATTGGTCATGGCGCCAGCCGCGCAGCCGCGCGCCCAGCAACAGCGCCGCGGCTTCTTCAGCCGAAACACGGCTTCCCGAAAGGTCGATGATCAAAGCTGTCTCGCCAGAGGTGAGATATTTGGCGGTCAGCGCCGCTCCGGCACGTTCCATCGATGCTCCGCGCGATTTGGCGTTCACCTCACCAATACCGACCAGCGCTATCCGCGCCACTGCGCCGTCCCTGGCAACGAAGCCTTCGTGAATCTGGCCAACTTTGCCCGTGAACCGCGAAGCGCGCGCACCCTCAATCAGCACCGGGTCCAGGTCCGCCGGCAGCGCATCTTGCAGCGCCAAACGCGCGATTAACCGGGAAGCGGCACCAGTTGGCGCTTCGACGAATTCGATTTTCATGCTGGCTCCCACGTGAATTTGCGATTTTCGGCAGTCTGTTGCTACCGATCACTACTGCGATTGCAGTTAGGCGCGGGCAGTGCGATAGGCAAGCCATGCTCCCTGCCGTGCAGCCCGCTCTGCAATTCTGTAATCGCACCCTTCTCCGTCGCAGCGCGGAAGCACCAGCCTTGGCGTCAGCCGTTGCTCTGGCGCTGCTCAGCTGCCCTGCTTCAGCGCAGTCCCAAGATGCAACGCCAGCCCCGGTCAGCGCGCAAACAGAGGATCTAAGTGGTCCGATCGGGTTTGAGGCAGACAACATCGCCTATGACAATGAAACTGACAGTGTCATCGCCAGCGGGAATGTTATTCTGCGCCGGGATGGTCAGTCAGTACGCGCCGACAACGTCACATGGAATCGCAAGACTGGCCAGATCTTCACCAGCGGCAACATCCGATTCGTCGATGCTGATGGCAATCAGCTGTTCAGCGACAAGGTTGAGCTGGACGACGAGTTCAAGGCCGGCGCGATGGAGAACATGCTGCTCGCGTTGCGCGAGGGCGGACGGCTGGTCGCCGCCAAGGGTGAGCAGGGAGCCGATGGCACCGCCGTTCTCAGCAACGCAGCCTACAGCGCCTGCGCAGTTGAAGATGACAAGGGCTGCCCGCGCAATCCAAGCTGGCGGATCACTGCCAAGCGGGTGATCTACGATCCCAAACTAAAAACGGTTCGCTTCAATGGCGCACGGCTGGAACTGTTCGGCGTGCGGCTGATGCCGCTGCCTGGGTTGGTTGTAACCACCGATGGCCGGGCTGTTTCGGGCCTGCTGATCCCCGATGTCCGCCTGTCTGCTTCAAACGGGGTGGAATTTAACGAGACCTATTACAAGCGCCTGGCGGACAACCGCGACATTGCGATTACGGGGTATGTCTATACGGGCGCCCTGCCGATGATTTCTGCGCAATACCGTGCTTTGACAACGACTGGCGCCTATCAGGTCACCGGCTATGCTACGCGCAGCAAGCGCATTTCTGTCGCCGGAGCGGCTGGCGACCAGCAGACCGAATTTCGCGGCTATTTCTTCGCCAATGGCAGGTTTCAGCTTTCGCCGCACTGGAGCGTAACTGGAACTGCCCGGATCGCCTCTGACCGGACTTTCTTGCGTCGTTACGATATCAGCCGCGATGATCGGCTGCGCTCGATGATCAATGTCGAGCGGATGGACGATAACAGCTATCTTTCGATCGCAGGCTGGGCGACGCAGACATTGCGCGTAGGCGACAGTCAGGGCCAGGTTCCGGTTGCGCTGCCTGTGATCGATTATCGCCGCCGGATCACTGATCCGTTGGTGGGCGGCAAGATCGAATTACAGGCCAATAGCCTGGCCATTACCCGGACCACCGGCCAAGATACGCAGCGCGCATTTGCCAGCGCCCGTTGGGATATGCGGCGGCTGACAAAAATGGGTCAGGAAGTCACACTGACCGCACTGGTCCGCGGCGATGTTTACCACTCCGATGAGAATAACCTGACAGCAACCGCGATTTACCGCGGCAATCCAGGCTGGCAATCGCGCGCCGTGGCGACTGCTGCAGTTGACGTCAAATGGCCGCTGGTCGGGCGCTTTGCGGGCGGCACTCAAGTGCTCACTCCGCGCTTTCAAATTGTTGCCAGTCCAAAGCTTGCCAATCTGTCCGTGCCTAATGAAGATTCGCGCGCGATTGATCTTGAAGACAGCAATCTGTTCGCGCTCAATCGGTTCCCCGGATATGACCGGATCGAAGATGGGGTGCGCTTCACCTATGGCCTGGATTGGCAGTTTGATCGGCCAGGTTGGCGCGTGGCGACAACTATCGGGCAATCCTACCGCCTGACCCGCGATCCAACGCTGCTGCCCGATGGCACGGGTCTTTCAAACCGGCTGTCCGACATCGTTGGCCGAACCGAAGTGCGCTATCGCGATTTCGTCAAATTCACGCACCGCTTCCGGCTCGACAAGGACAATTTTGCAGTCCGCCGCAATGAATTTGATGCGACCATCGGCACCCAACGGACCTATGCCGAGATTGGCTATCTGCGGCTTGATCGCAATATTGGCGCGGGACTGGAAGACCTTAAGGATCGCGAGGAATTGCGCGTTGCAGGCCGCGTCGCCTTTGCGCGATATTGGTCGCTGTTTGGCTCTGGCGTGTTCAACCTGACCAATCGGGACGAGGATCCGACCCTGACTGCCGATGGATTTCAGGCCCTGCGCACCCGGATCGGTGTCGCATATCAGGATGATTGCCTTGAGCTCTCTCTAACCTGGCGGCGTGACTATGTGGCGACAGGCGATGCGGAAAAGGGCAATACTTTCCAGATCCATGTGGCGTTGCGGAACTTGGGCTTCAGGTAAGGCGGGCGCGGAAACCCTTAAGCCCCTCCTCTTCAGGGGAGGGGTTGGGGTGGGGGCTATCCTCCAGGTCAGACCTAGCCGCAGCGCCCCACCCCGCTGCGACTAGGCAGCACGCTGCCAAGTCTCGCTGCCCCTCCCCTGAAGGGGACGGGGTGAGTTCGTACTCAACGATATTTCTGCCCCCAGTTGGCAGTCCGTCACAAAAGCGCTATCCGGCCCCTGCTCAGCTTCGGTTAAGCCGCCCGGCATCATTGCGCGGATCAAGTTCGGCCCGGCTTTTCGGTGCCGCAGATAGGAATTGGTTTACGGTGACACACACATTGTCCCTCCGCTTTTCTGCCCGGGCCGCTTTGGCTCTTGGATTTGCCGCCGCGCTTACCGGCGGCGCTATCGCGCAGGATGCCACCCCGCAGGGGGCGATTTCGATCTCCGAAAACGTCACAATCTATGGCAATAATGATCCCAACCATCGCCGTGCCACTGCGGTGGTCAATGGCGATATCATTACTGGTACCGACGTCGATCAGCGCGTCGCGCTGGTGGTCAGTGCCAGCGAGGGCGCGGTAGTTGGCGAGGAATTGCAACGGCTTCGTCTGCAAGTGCTGCGCAATCTGATCGATGAAACCTTGCAAATCCAGGCTGCCAAGGCCGAGGACATCTCGGTTGACGACGATGATGTGGAACAGACCTATGCCCGCGTCGGGCAGCAAAGCTTCAAGCAGAACCCCAAGGCGATGGACGCCTATCTGACCAAGATTGGTTCATCGTCCAGTTCGCTCAAGCGCCAGATCCGTGGCGAACTTTCGTGGCAGCGAGTGCTGGGCCGCAATGTGCAGCCATTCGTCAATGTTGCCGACGAGGAAGTGAAGGAAATGCTGGCGCGGCTTCAGGCGGCCAAGGGCACCGAGGAATACCGGATCGGGGAAATATTCCTGTCCTCCACTCCAGAAAGCCAGACCGCGGTTTTCGAGAACGCCAAGCGTATCGTCGAGCAGTTGCGCAATGGCGCTAGCTTTGTTGGCTATGCCCGTCAGTTCTCCGAAGCTTCGACTGCGGCGGTTGGCGGCGATCTGGGCTGGATTCGTCTTGCCCAGCTGCCCTCAGAACTTGCGACAGCGGCCCGTGAACTCGCGCCCGGCCAGCTGGTTGGGCCGGTTGAAATCCGCGGCGGCTTTTCAATCCTCTACCTGATCGACAAGCGCCAGGTTCTGACTGCCGACCCGCGCGATGCGATCCTTAGCCTCAAGCAGGTTTCGATCAGCTTCCCCGCTGGCACGACCGAGCCGCAGGCGACTGCCAAGGCCAAGCTGTTCGCCGAAGCCATGCAGGCCGCGCAAGGTTGCGGCACGGTAGATGCGATCGCTGCCGGGGCCGGCGCGCAGGTGGTTGGCAATGATCAGCTGAAGGCGCGCGATCTGCCGCAGGCGCTGCAGGATATGATCCTGGGCCTCAGCATTGGCGAAAGCACCCCGCCGTTCGGCTCGGTTGCCGAGGGTGTGCGGGTTCTGATGCTGTGCGGCCGGGATGACCCGCAGTTTGAATCCGGGCCAAACTTTGAGCAGCTTCAGCAACAGATGGAAGATGATCGCGTCAACAAGCGCGCGCAGGCCTATCTGCGCGATCTTCGCCGCGATGCGGTGATCGATTACAATTGATCCAGCGATGCTGACCCCGAGGGAATCGCCGCTCGCAATATCGCTGGGCGATCCTTCCGGAGTTGGACCAGAACTGCTCGCCGAAGCATGGGCGCGCCGCCTGCAAGAGCGTCTCCCGCCCTTCTTCGTGATGGGCGGGGTGGGGCTTTTGGCGCGGGCAGCAGAAGTGCGGGGGATAGACCTGCCGATCCAGCGGATTGCCTCCCCCGGTGAAGCATTAGGAGTCTTCGCCAGCGCCATGCCCGTGCTGGGCGATCTGGACGGCCAATACCTTCCCGGCCAGCCAAACCGCGCCGGGGCAGAACTCGCGCTGGCTTCGCTGACCGAGGCGACACAGCTGGCAGTGTCCGGCAAAGCGAGCGGCATCGTGACCGGGCCCATCGCCAAGTCGTTGCTCGCCGAAGTAGGCTTCAACTTTCCGGGTCAGACAGAATTCGTTGCCGCCGCCTGCGGGGTTGTTGCGACAGATGCGGTGATGATGCTGGCAGGGCCAAATCTGCGCACCGTGCCGCTGACAGTTCATATTGCACTGAGCGAAGTGTCATCTGTGCTGACCACCGAGCTTATTGAACGGCGTTGCAGGATCGTTGCGGGGGCGTTGCAGGGTGATTTCGGGATCATCTCGCCCCGTTTGGCCGTCGCTGCACTCAACCCTCATGCAGGCGAAGACGGACGCTTTGGCGATGAGGAAGCGCGGATCATCGCGCCCGCCATCGCCGCGCTGCGGGCCGCCGGGATCGACGCCACCGGCCCGCACCCCGCCGACGCATTATTCGCGCCCCGCGCCCGTTCGACCTATGATGTGGCGCTGTGCATGTACCACGATCAGGCGCTTATCCCCTTGAAAGCACTAGATTTTGATAATGGCGTCAACATCACGCTGGGCCTGCCGATCGTCCGGACTTCACCCGATCACGGCACCGCCTTTGCCATCGCCGGCCAGCGGATCGCTGATGCCGGAGCGACCATCGCAGCGATCCGCATGGCCGGGGATTGCGCCGCCCGGCGAGCTGCAAGGTGAGCCTCCCCCCGCTACGCGAAGTCATTGCCGCACATGGACTTTTCGCCACCAAAGCGCTGGGCCAGAACTTCCTGTTCGACGAACAATTGCTGGCCCGGATTGCCAAAATTCCCGGCGATCTCAAGGATCGCGCGGTGCTGGAGATCGGCCCCGGCCCGGGCGGACTAACTCGCGCACTGCTTCGTGCCGGAGCGCGCGTTACCGCGATCGAAATGGACCGCCGCTGTCTGCCTGCGCTGGCCGAATTGCAAGCGGCCTTTCCCGGCCAACTCACTGTGATCGAGGGCGATGCGCTGAAGACCGATCCGGCAACGCTGTTCACCGAACCCTATGATATAGTTGCCAATTTGCCTTATAATGTCGGCACCGCACTGTTCGTTGGCTGGCTTGGCGGAGAGGCCTGGCCCCCCCAATGGCGCTCGCTGACTCTGATGTTCCAGCAGGAGGTAGCCCAGCGGATTATCTCCGAACCCGGCGGTTCCGCCTTCGGGCGGCTCGCGGTTTTGGCGCAGTGGCGCAGCACCGCAAAGCTCGCCATGAAGGTCCACCGCAGCGCCTTCACTCCGCCGCCAAAGGTGATGTCGGCGATCATCCATGTCGTGCCAAACGCAATGCCCGAAGGCGTCTCAGCCCGGATGCTGGAAAGGGTGACAGAGGCCGCCTTCGGCCAACGCCGCAAGATGCTGCGGCAAAGTCTGAAGGGGCTTCCCGGCGCTTTGGCCGCACTCGAGATGCTGGAGATAGATCCCGCGCGGCGGGCGGAAACGCTGAGCGTAGCGGAATTTGTCAGCGTGGCGCGGGCGCTCACCCTTTGAAAGGAACGGGCTGGCGCATTTGCACCGAACTTGCCGAAATTGTGGTTGCCGAACGACCCCAGGCTATAGAAAACGTGGAATGTTACAAAACGGCGACACCAAGCTCAAACCACTGGATCGGATCCAGCAGAACTTGATGGCGTCAACTGAGCGCCAGATACTGAACTGGCTCTGCTCCCGGATGCCAAATTGGGTGACCCCCGACAAACTCACTGGCTTTGGCGTGTTCGGCGCGTTTTTGGTGTTCCTCGGCTATGTCGGTAGCGTTTGGCAGCCCCAAACCTTGTGGCTGACGTTCATCGGTTACGTCGTGCAATGGTTCGGGGATTCAATGGACGGCAGCCTCGCCCGCTGGCGCAAGATTGAGCGGCCCAAATACGGCTATTTCATCGACCACAGCATGGACGGGCTGGTCATCCTGTTGATTCTCGGCGGGATGGGGATCAGCCCATATGTCAGCCTCGGTGTCGCACTGTTCGCGCTGGCCGGATATTTGCTGCTCTCGATCCACGCCTACCTTACGGCGCGGGTGCTGGGTGAGCTCAAGCTGTCCTACCTGTTCGGCGGGCCAACCGAGCTGCGCTTCGTGCTGATAGGGTTAACGCTGGCGATGCTGTGGCTGGGCCATGGACCGGGCTGGTTTGTGCCCTACTCCGGGTTCGACATCTTCGTCGGCGCGGCAGCGGCGCTAATGATCGGGTTGTTTATCAAGCAAACGCTGGTGACAGCGCGGCGCCTTGATATGATGGAGCGGCCGCGGGACAAGTAGAAGGTCTGCTATTACAGAATTAGATTTTAGCCGCCCTTCTTCTTCTGCCGCCAGCTATGCAGCAACGGTTCGGTGTAACCGCTGGGCTGCTCCACCCCCTTGAACACCAGCTCGCAAGCCGCCTGAAAGGCCATGCTGGCATCCCAGTTCCCCGCCATCGGCTGATACAGCGGATCGCCCGCATTCTGCGCATCAACCTTGGCCGCCATGTGGTGCAGCGAGGCCATCACCTGCTCCTTGCTGCACACCCCGTGGAGCAGCCAATTGGCCATGTGCTGGCTGGAAATCCGCAGCGTCGCGCGGTCTTCCATCAGGCCGATGTCGTTGAAATCAGGCACCTTGGAGCAGCCGATTCCCTGATCGATCCAGCGCACCACATAGCCGAGCAAGCCTTGGGCGTTGTTATCGAGCTCTTCGCGGACCTCCGCTTCGGACCAGTTGACCCCGTCCGCCAAAGGCACAGTCAGCAGCGCATCAAGCGAGGGGATCGGCTCCTTGGCAAGATCGCGCTGGACGTCGAACACCCCGACCTGATGATAGTGCATCGCATGGAGAGTCGCAGCGGTTGGTGATGGCACCCAGGCAGTGTTGGCGCCCGAACGCGGGTGGCCGATCTTTTCGATCATCATCGCATGCATCCGGTCCGGCGCGGCCCACATGCCTTTGCCGATCTGGGCCTTGCCCGAAAGTCCGCAAGCAAGGCCGATGGTGACGTTGCGCTTCTCGTAAGCCGCGATCCAATCGCTGGCCTTCATCTCGGCCTTGCGGATCATCGGCCCGGCCCGCATCGAGGTGTGGATCTCGTCCCCCGTCCGGTCGAGGAAACCGGTGTTTATGAACACGATCCGGTCTTTCACGGCATGGATACAGGCCGCAAGATTGGCGGACGTGCGGCGTTCCTCGTCCATAACGCCAACCTTGATGGTGTGGCGCTGCAGGCCGAGAAGATCCTCCACGGCGTCGAACAGCGCGTTGGTAAAGGCAGCCTCTTCGGGCCCATGCATTTTGGGTTTGACGATGTAGATGCTGGCTTCACGGCTGTTGCGATATTTGCCCAGCCCGGCCACATCCTGTGCCCCCGCCGCACTGGTGATCACCGCATCCATGATCCCTTCGGGAATCTCACTGCCATCGGCCAGCAGGATCGACGGATTGGTCATCAGATGGCCGACATTGCGAACGAAAAGCAGGCTGCGCCCCGGCAGTGTCAGAGCGCTGCCATCCTTGGCGGTCCATTGCCGGTCCGGTTCAAGCGCGCGGGTCAACAACTTGCCGCCCTTCTCGAAGCTTTCCGACAAGTCGCCGCGGATCACTCCAAGCCAGTTACGATAGGCAGCCAGCTTGTCTTCGGCATCGACGGCAGCGATCGAATCCTCAAGATCACAGATCGTCGTAAGTGCGGACTCAAGCACAATATCGGCGATCCCGGCCAGGTCTGTAGCACCGACCGGATGGCTGCGATCCATGACCAGTTCGATATGCAGGCCATGCTGGCAAAGCAAATGCCCGCCATCTTTGTGGCCAAGGTAATGTCCCGGATCAGCCAATTGAGGCGTGCCCTGACCGTCCCAATCGGCCCAGCTCATGCCCTCAAGCGGAACCGAAAGATCAAGGAACGCGCGTCCCGCCCTGATCACCGCGCCGCCGCGCGCTGCGTCATATCCGCCCGGCAGGGCAGCAGGCGCATCCAGCGCGTCGGTGCCATACCACGCGTCATAAAGGCTACCCCAGCGGGCATTGGCGGCGTTTAGCAGGAAGCGGGCGTTGAGCACCGGCACCACCAGCTGCGGCCCGGCCATCCCGGCAATCTCGCGGTCGACATTCTGTGTAGCGATACTGAAAGGTACCGGTTCGGGCACCAGATAGCCAATCTCGCTGAGGAAGGCGCGGTATTCAACCGGGTCGAGCTTTTTGCCGCCGCGTGCAACGTGCCAAGCGTCGATCTGCGACTGCAAGTCCTCGCGTTTTGCCAGAAGGGCGAGGTTTTGCGGGACGAAGCGAGCCGTCAGTGCCGCGAAGCCTGCCCAGAACGTCTCGGATGCCTTGCCCAGAGGGGCCAGCATTTCAGCCTCAATAAAAGCAGCCAGCTGCGCGTCAATTTTAAGGCCAGCTCGTTCAACCCGATCGCTCATTATACCTCACAATGTATGGAGCCGCGCAGCTGCTTCGCGTCACGGCACAAGAATGACAATCCCGGGGAGGAATGGCGCAGCCTATGCCGCAACTGCGAAGTGAAGGCAATGTCCCGGCAACAGGGCCAGAAACCGGTTAATGTTGGCAAGTCCAGGGGTTGGACTGCCATCGTGGCTCGGCTAGAGACGGTTTCAGATGCAACAGCTTTCAATCACCGAACAGGCACTCATTGCTGCAATTGATCCCAGTCACATGCTGGAACAGGTTCAGCTATGGAGCGCGATCAACACTGGCACGGGCAATCTGGCAGGGCTTGGACGGCAAGCAGCGCTGCTGGCCGATTGTTTTGCCGCCCTGCCCGGTGAAATAAAACTGGAGACCCCAGCGCCAGTCACTGCCGTCGCCGCAGATGGACGTAAGATAGCCATGGACTATGGCCAGCATCTGGTCCTCAGGGTTCGACCACATGCCACGCGCCGTTTGCTGCTGACCGGACATATGGACACCGTTTTTGCAGTGGACCACCCATTTCAGGATCAGCGCTGGCTTGATGAAGAAACGCTGATCGGACCCGGAACAGCCGATATGAAGGGCGGAATTGCAGTAATCCTCGCAGCCCTGACTGCGTTTGAGGGAAGCGCAGCGGCGGCCTCGATCGGCTATGATGTGCTGATCAATTCGGACGAGGAAACCGGCAGTCTTTCCTCCGCTCCGCTGATCGCTGCGCTGGCTGGGGGCAAGCTGGCGGCGCTGACCTATGAGCCTTCCGCCCTGCCCGATGGCACGCTGGCTGGCGCGCGAGGCGGCAGCGGGAATTACAGCCTGATCGTCACCGGACGCGCCGCCCATGCCGGGCGCAACCCCGAGGATGGCCGCAATGCCATCGTCGCAGCCGCCGCACTTGCGCTGGGCCTCAAGGCGTTGGAGCGCGATGGGCTGGCGATCAATCCAGCGCGGATCGAGGGCGGTAGCGCCAACAATGTGGTGCCCGATCACGCCGTATTACACTTCAACATTCGCCCGCGCGAGACTGCGCTGGCAGAAGCATTTGAGCGCGATGTCACTCAATTGATCGCCGATGTTGCGACGAGCCATGATGTCCTGATTCACCGACACGGCGGGATCAGCCGTCCGCCCAAGCCGCTGACACCATCCTCCGAACGGCTGTTCGGTCTGGTCAAGGATTGCGGCGCGGCACTTGGCCAGCCGATCCGCTGGCAGAGCTCGGGCGGGGTTTGCGATGGAAACAACATTGCGGCCTGCGGTGTGCCGGTGGTTGATACAATGGGCGTGCGTGGTGGTTCGATCCATTCGTCCGATGAATTTCTGATTGTCCCATCGCTGGAGGAGCGCGCAAAGTTATCCGCGCTGGTGCTCCACCGTCTCGCCCTTGGAGAGCCGCTTTGACCTTCCGCATTCGCGCCGCCAATCCGGACGATCTTCAGCATCTGTACGAAATGGCCAAGCTGACCGGCGGCGGCTTCACCAATTTGCCGCCTGACAAGAAATCGCTCGCCGTCAAGCTCGCGCATTCAGCCGAAGGGTTTGCCCGCAAGGGTGACTATGAACCGGGCGAGCTGTTCCTGATGATCCTTGAAAATGCCGAAACCGGCGAGGTGCGCGGCACCTGTCAAATCTTTACTGGTGTCGGCAAAGTCTGGCCGTTCTATTCCTACCGCCTCACCACCCTGACCCAATATTCCAAAGAGCTTGACCGCACGTTCCGCGCTGAAATGCTAAATCTTGTCAATGATCTAGACGGTGCTAGCGAGGTTGGCGGGCTGTTCCTCCACCCGGCCGAACGGGCAGGCGGGCTGGGCATGTTGCTGGCGCGCAGCCGCTATCTGTTCATCGCCATGCACCGCGCCCGCTTTTCCGAGCGGATCTTTGCCGAGCTGCGCGGGGTGATCGATGAGCGTGGCGGCTCACCCTTCTGGGACGGGGTAGCGGGGCGCTTTTTCGGGATGAATTTCCAGGACGCCGATCGGTTCAACGCGATCAACGGCAACCAGTTCATCGCTGATTTGATGCCCAAGCACCCGATCTACATTGCGATGCTGCCCGAAGCTGCGCGCAGCGTGATCGGGCTGCCGCACCCCAGCGGACGCCCCGCGATGCGCATGCTCGAAGCCGAAGGCTATGCTTATGAAGGCTATCTCGACATTTTCGACGGCGGCCCGACCATGACCGCGCGCACCGACAAGGTGGAAAGCATCGCCAATGCCCGGGCCGCCAGCATCGCCGATACCAGTGCCACCCTGGGCGAAAGGGTGCTGATCGCCGCCGGCGAACTCGCCGGCTTCCGTTGTGCGTTCGGACTTGCCGAGCATAAGGACGCGGGCGTGTCGATCGACGCCGCAAGCGCCGAGACACTTGGTGTAAACACCGGCGACAAGGTGTGGACGATAGGCAGATGAGCCTGACCGAGATCAACTTCGACGGCATTGTCGGCCCAAGCCACAATTACGCCGGACTAAGCCTGGGCAATCTGGCTTCTTCGAGCCATGCCGGAGAAGCGTCCTACCCCCGCGCCGCTGCCCTGCAGGGGCTCGCCAAGATGCGGCACAATCTGGCATTGGGGCTGGCGCAGGGCTTCTTTGTACCCCTGCCCCGTCCAAATCAGGGCTTCCTTGCAAGCCTCGGCGCGACGCCCGACACCGACCGTCGGCTGACGGCTGCTGCGTGGTCCGCCTCGTCGATGTGGACTGCCAATGCCGCCACCGTCTCGCCCGCGCCCGATACGCTGGACGGGCGCTGTCACCTGACGCCTGCCAATCTGGTGACCATGCAGCACCGCGCGCAGGAATGGCCGGACACCGTGCGGCAATTGGCCCTGTGCTTTGCCGACCGGGCGCATTTCGCTTTGCATGATCCGGTGCCGCCAAGCTTTGGCGACGAAGGCGCCGCCAATCATATGCGGATGTGCGCGCAGCATGGCGCAGCGGGGCTGGAGATATTCGTTTACGGCCGCTCCGGTGGTGCCTTCCCGGCGCGCCAGCATGAGCAGGCCAGCCGGGCCGTGGCGCGGCTCCACAGCCTTGATGATGCCCACGTGTTATTTGTGGAGCAAAATTCGGAAGCAATCGCAGCCGGGGCATTCCATAATGATGTTGTCGCTGTGGCCAACGAACGGGTGCTGTTCACCCATGAACTGGCCTTTGCTGATCCGGAAAGCACCTATGCAGCTATCCGCACCAGGCTGCCCGAAGCGGAGATCGTCGTCGTTCCAGCCAGCGCGGTCAGTCTGACAGATGCGATCAAATCCTACCTGTTCAATGCCCAGCTGCTGACCTTGCCGACTGGCGAGATGGAACTGGTGATCCCGCTGGAGGCATGGGAGACGCCTTCTGTCAGCAGTTGGCTTGACGAGATGATTGCCAGCAATGGACCAATCCGCCGGGTACTGCCGGTCGACGTACGGCAATCGATGGCAAACGGCGGCGGCCCTGCGTGTTTGCGTCTGCGCGTAGTGGCCGATCCAGCCACCGTCGACCCTCGCTTTCTGCTCGACGAGGACAAAGCCGCAAGAATTGAGCGCGTTATTGCCTCCACCTGGCCCGAAGCGATTGACCCGGCAGGCCTCGGTTCGCCACAACTTGAGCAGCAGGTGGTTCAGGCTCGTGTCGCGCTGCTGGCCGAACTGGGGCTTACTGAACTTGCCTGATTGTTGTCGGGGCTGTTTACACTTGGCACACCATTAACCAGTGCCTTGCGCCCCGCGCTGCGACTGGCATGATCATTGCTGATAAGTATGCCTAAGGAAAGATTACCGATGCTCGCCAAGATAGGCCGCCTGTTCAAGATCAAGACCCCTGTGGAGGCCTATCTGATCATCTATGCTCTGGCGCTGGGCTCAGTTGAGCGCGGGAAGGTATATCTGGTCCAGTACCCCGGCTTTGGCGGCAAGCTGCTGTTTTTTGCCTGCACTTTCGCGGTGCTTATGGCGGGCGTCAAAATTCTTGATTGCCTCAAGCACGAAAAGCGCCTCGCCGAACGGCCCGAGACGGTTTTCTGAAAATCATACGGTAAAAGTGGAGCGCTTCTGTTGCCCGGTGCGCTCCGAACCGCTGGAATCCGTTCTGTTGCCCGGTCGGTCCAACCGCGCTTAGCTTTGTAACTTCAGGGCGTTAGCCCCTAGAATTACGCAGCGATTGCGAGTGCTTCGTTATCGTTGGCACTTGTGGGTTTTGAGCCTTTAACGGG
>JANOKC010000191.1:0-11259 GCA_031419035.1 Novosphingobium sp.
GATCACCGTTGTTCAGGCCGATGATGCTTAGGCGCACATGCCCAAGGACTGTCAACCGATCGGGTGCAAACCAGCTGGCGCTACCGTCCGGACCCCGATGTGCGATTGTGCCGAGTGAACTGGCCAGTTTTTCTGAAGTAAGCCACGCAGTTTTTAGCTGCGCTGCAACCAATCCACACATCCTAGCCCCCCTGAATTTCGATCTGTTCTATACCTTAGCTTTAGTCAGATTCGATCAACACCTATGAGTTTTCGTTGGACTTTTGCTAAATCCCCATCCCCTCAAACGTCCAAATTCGCCACGTTCAGCGCGTTCTCCTGAATGAACTCGCGCCTCGGTTCGACGATGTCGCCCATCAGGCGGGTGAAGATTTCGTCGGTTACGTCGGCGTCCTCGACCTTGACCTGCAGCAGCGCGCGGTTTTCGGGGTCGAGTGTGGTTTCCCACAGCTGTTCGGCGTTCATTTCGCCAAGGCCCTTGTAGCGCGCAATGGCCAGACCCTTGCGGCCGATTGCCAGCACCGCATCGAGCAGTTCTGACGGGCGGGTGATGCCACCCGCATTGGCGCTGGGGCGGGTGGCGACGACTTCGGCTTCGTCTTCCTCGCCGCCCGTATCGGTTACTTCGGGCGCAGGTTCGTCTGCTTCGGAACCGGCCTTCACCAGATGGGTGGTGGCGGAATAGACCTCGGCCTGTTCGCCTGCCAGCCGCGCCAGCTTGCGCGCTTCGGCGCTGGTCAAGAAGGCGGCTTCGATCACATGATAATCGGTCACCCCGCGCCACAGCCGCTGGACCGTTACATTACCATCCTCTGTGATCAATGCGGTCCATTTCGCCTCGCGGTCACCCACATTGAGCCAGGTTGCGGCGCGGGCCAAAGCCTCCTCGCGGTTGCCTGCCGCCATATCGGGATTGAGCACCCCGGCCAGCGCCAGCGCCTCGACAATCGCGGGAGCATAGCGGCGGGGCACAAAGCCCATCAGGCTGCGCATCCGCCGGGCATGTTCGACCAGCCCGGCCAGCTCCGCGCCGCCGCGCGCGCCGCCGGCGGTTTCCAGAATCCGGCCCGCAAGGCCAGCCTCGACCAGATAGCGATCGAGCGCGTCATTGTCCTTGAGGTAAACCTCGCTCCTGCCCTTGGCGACCTTGTAGAGCGGCGGCTGGGCGATGAAAAGGTGCCCGGCGCGGATGATGTCGGGCATCTGGCGGTGGAAGAAAGTCAGCAGCAGCGTGCGGATATGCGCGCCGTCGACATCGGCGTCGGTCATGATCACGATCTTGTGATAGCGCAGCTTTTCAAGATTGAACTCGTCGCGGATCCCGGTGCCCATCGCCTGGATCAGCGTGCCGACTTCCTTCGATGAAATGATGCGGTCAAACCGGGCACGTTCGACATTGAGGATCTTGCCCTTGAGCGGCAGGATCGCCTGATAATGCCTATCGCGGCCCTGCTTGGCCGAACCGCCAGCCGAATCTCCCTCGACCAGAAACAGCTCCGACTTGGCAGGATCGCGTTCCTGGCAATCAGCCAGCTTGCCGGGCAGGCTGGCGATATCCATCGCTCCCTTGCGCCGGGTCAGCTCGCGGGCGCGCTTGGCGGCTTCGCGTGCGGCAGCGGCATCGATGATCTTGCCGATCACCGCGCGGGCATTGGCGGGGTTTTCTTCCAGCCAATCGCTCATCCGGTCAGCCATCAGGCTTTCGAGCGGCTGGCGTACTTCGCTGGAGACCAGCTTGTCCTTGGTCTGGGATGAAAACTTCGGATCGGGCAGCTTTACCGAGACAATCGCGGTCAGCCCTTCGCGCATGTCATCGCCGGTCAGCGTGACCTTTTCCTTCTTCATCATCCCCGATTTTTCCGCGTAATTGTTGAGCGTGCGGGTCAGCGCGGCGCGGAAGGCGGCCAGATGCGTGCCGCCATCGCGCTGCGGGATGTTGTTGGTGAAGCACAGGACGTTTTCGTAATAGCTGTCGTTCCATTCCAGCGCGACTTCGATGGCGATCCCATCGCGTTCAGAGGCAATCGCCACAGGCTCGGGCAGCAACGGCATCTTGTTGCGATCAAGATAGGATACAAAGGCGCCAATCCCGCCTTCATAAAACAGATCATGCTCCTTGATCTCTTCATGGCGCTTGTCGCGCAGCAGGATGTGGACGCCCGAATTCAGGAAGGCGAGCTCGCGGTAGCGGTGCTCCAGCTTTTCGAAATCGAACTCGAGGACATTCTTGAAGGTGTCGGTCGAGGCGATGAAGGTGACGCGGGTGCCCTTCTTGCCCGCAGGTGCCGGGCCAACCACGCGCAGCGGCTCCACCGCATCGCCGTGGGCGAATTTCATCCAGTGTTCTTCACCATCGCGCCAGATCGTCAGTTCCAGCCATTCGGACAGAGCATTGACCACCGAAACGCCGACACCGTGGAGTCCGCCGGAAACCTTGTAGGCGTTGTCGTCAGAGGTGTTTTCAAACTTCCCGCCCGCATGCAGCTGAGTCATAATCACTTCGGCGGCGGAAAC
Organism: Novosphingobium sp.; assembly: GCA_031419035.1. Lineage (GTDB taxonomy): Bacteria > Pseudomonadota > Alphaproteobacteria > Sphingomonadales > Sphingomonadaceae > Novosphingobium. Next base: position 2,515 of record JANOKC010000191.1, read on the forward strand.
GCCCTCTTCGGCATGGATGCCAGTGGGAATGCCGCGGCCGTTATCCTCAACCGAAACAGAACCATCGGGGTTAAGCTCAATCGTCACCAGATCGCAATGACCCGCCAGCGCCTCGTCAATCGCATTGTCCGAAACTTCGAACACCATGTGGTGCAGGCCCGAGCCATCATCGGTATCGCCGATATACATACCAGGGCGTTTACGCACGGCATCGAGGCCCTTGAGAACCTTGATCTGATCCGCGCCATAGGCGTTGGCGTTGGGGATATTTGCGGGAATGCTGTCGGGGGTGTTTTCGGGTGTATCGGCCATGCCAGTGCCATAGGCTCATGCGGCGTGAAACCCAAGCCGGAAGGCGGCTTTTCCAGAAGGTTTTCTACCGTTGCGGCGATCGACTGTACATAGTGATCACGAGGTTGAGTTCACGTGGTTTATCAGGAACGCGCCGAAGCCAATCACCGCCACGCCCAGACCTATCCCGATCCAGCCAAGGGTGGAAACGCCGCGGCGGTCGGCCTGATTCGGAACTTCGCGTCCGTTGAGCATTAGCCGGGGTTCGCTGGCAAGGGCAAGGCCCACCCGGACTGGTGGCCCATAGGCCTGGCCCTGATCGTTCTGGAGCCGCAATTCGGGCATGCCCCGCTGCATGCCCGCCTCGCTCCAAGTCTCAACTCGGGGCGCGCGTTCGGCAGCGGTGCCTGAATTGCCGAAGGGTATGACGATCCCAGCTTGAATCCTATTGTCGCGGAAGCCGGGCTGCCCTGAGGTGAGATTCGACTGGGCGATGCCAGCGGTGCAGATCGACAAGAGCGCCAATCCGGTCGCAATACGATGCAAGCGCTTCATGTCAGGGTTCCCTTCGATTGCCGCGCCAGTAGATAGCAAAGTCGGGACCCCGTCAAAGCATTGTTCGGCGGCGGTTCCCCCTTCCATCCACAGGGAAATCCTGCTCAGGTCCGGCGACCACAGCTTCAGGAGGCAGGAATGAAGAAATTGATTGGTGCACTACTTGGAGCATCGCTGCTGGCCGGACAGGCGCAAGCGCAAGCACCGACTGCACTAGCCCCGCTGCGACCCGATCAGGCCAGCTTCCGCGCGCTTTACAAGGAACTGGTAGAGACCAACACTACGCTTTCATCCGGCAGCTGCACGCTGGCGGCAGAACGGATGGCGGCGCGGCTGCGGGCGGCGGGAATGCCGGACAGCCAGATTACGCTGTTTGCGACGCCCGAAAAACCCAGAGAAGGCGGGCTGGTTGCAGTTTATCCCGGCACGTCGAAGGCGCTCAAGCCAATCCTGGCCATCGCCCACATCGACGTGGTCGAGGCCAAACGCGAAGATTGGGTGCGCGATCCGTTCACGCTGATCGAAGAAAACGGCTATTTCTATGCGCGCGGTGCCAGAGATAACAAGGCGATGGCCGCAGTGATGGTCGATACGCTGATCCGCTTCCAGCAATCAGGTTACAAACCGCGCCGCACGGTCAAGATCGCGCTGACTTGCGGCGAGGAAACCAATGGCGCCTTCAACGGCGCCGAATGGCTCGCTGCCAACCGCCGCGAGTTGATCGATGCCGAGTTTGCGCTGAACGAAGGCGGCGGCGGGATGAGCGACGGCAAGGGCAAAGTGCTCGTGCAGACAATTCAGGTCGGCGAAAAGACCTTTGCGACCTATCGCCTCGAAACGCGCAATCCAGGCGGCCACAGCTCGGTGCCCCGGCGCGACAACGCAATCTATCAGCTGGTTCATGCGCTGACCAAACTGGAGGCGCATGAATTCCCGCTTGAGTTTACAGACACAACCCGCACCTATTTCCGTTTGGCCGGGGCGGGCCGAAAGGATGCCATCGGCGCGGCAATGGTCGCACTCGCCGCCAATCCGGCAGACAAGGCGGCGGAGGCAATCGTCAATGCCGATGCGTCCCTGCACTCCAATTTGCGCACCACCTGCGTTGCGACAATGCTGGACGGCGGCCATGCGCGCAACGCGCTGGCGCAGCGGGCCGGGGCCGATGTCAATTGCCGGATATTTCCCGGCCACTCGGTTGACGCCATCCGCGATGAGCTGGCCGCTATAGTCGGCGATGCCGGGGTAACTGTTGCGGCGCTGGCCCCGCTACGTCCGTCACCTCCGCCGCCGCCGCTTGATCCCAAAGTGGTCGAACCGGCGCGCAAGCTGGTCGCCCGCCATTTTCCCGGCGTTCCGCTCGTACCGGTGATGTCGAATGGCTATACCGATGCCACTTTCCTCGGAGCGGCCGGTATCCCGACCTATGGCGTCCCGGGCGCGTGGGGCGATCCTGATGGCAATGGAGTCCACGGCCTTAACGAGCGGCTGGAAGTGCGCTCGCTCTACGCTGGCCGCGATTATCTGTTCGATCTGGTCAAGGCTTATGCTGGCGGCCAATAGCTGACACGAAGACGGCCACCGTGCTGGTGAGCATGGTGGCCGCGTTGTTGGCCGAAGCCGGGGGGTGTGCTGTTACCGCACGCTCTGACGCCAGAAATCAGGCGCCAGAAATCAGGCAAGCGTGGCGGTGAACATCAGGCCGCTGGTAAATACCGCGCCGATGAACGGCAGCACGATAAGGGCTATGCTGCGCATGGGTAGTCTCCTTGTTGCGTGTGCGAAATCAGTTCGCATTTGCAACATAACCATTGTGGTAGAGATTACACGTGCAAAGGCAGGGACAGATGTTGCGTATTTTGCAACTCACAGAGCAGGGAAGTGGTAAGAATTGCGTATGATCGGTGATCCGGCAGTCCAACTAGATGCAGAATTTGGCTCATTTCCCGGGCTTGTCACCGCCTGGGGGGAGTATCGCGGCGACGCGCCTGCGCTGGATGATGGCACCGCCGCGCTAACCTGGCGTGAGACTTCCGACCTGGTGGAGCGGATTGCGGCGCGGCTTCAGGCTGATGGGCTGGAGCGCGGTCAGGCGGTGGCGATCCTGGGCACATCGACCGTCCAATACGCGCTGGTGTTCCTGGCCGCGATCCGCGCCGGGGGCTGCGCCGCACCGCTGACGACCAGCGCCAGCCCGCAGCAGCTGGCGGGGATGGTGGCGGATTCGGGCGCGATCCATCTGTTCATCGATCGGGCGAAGCTGATCGAGCTGGGGGATTTCAAACTGCCTGCCCCGCGCCAGATTGTTCTCGACGAGGAACTGGACGGCTTCATGCCTCCCGCCGGGACCAAAGCCGCCACCTTCGATCCGGCCGAGGACGATCCGTTTAACATCATCTATTCGTCTGGCACCACCGGAACGCCCAAGGGCATCGTCCACAGCCACGCCATGCGGTGGCGGCAGATGACCTTTCGGGCTGCCAATAATTACGGGCTGGGCAGCCGGGCACTAACCTCGACCCCGCTCTATTCCAACACGACGATGGTGGTGTTCCTGCCCGCGATGTATTCGGGCGGTTGCGCCTCGATCATGGGCAAGTTTGATATCGCGGTCTGGCTGCAAAAGGCGCAGGACGAGGCTGTCACCCACACCATGCTGGTCCCGGTGCAATACCGGCGGCTGATGCAATATCCCGATTTCGACAAATTCAATCTGTCGGCAATGAAGCTCAAATATTGCACCTCCGCGCCCTTTCCGGGTGAACTCAAGGCCGAAGTGCTGGCCCGGATGCCAGGCGGCTTGATCGAGATTTACGGCATGACCGAGGGCGGCGTCTCGTGCCTGCTCGCAGCCCATGAACACCCGGACAAGCTGCATACCGTGGGGGTTCCGGCACCGGGCAATTTCCTCAAGGTGATCGGCGAGGATGACCGCGAACTGCCCCGCGGCGCGGCGGGCGAGCTGATCGGCCGCTCGGGCGCGATGATGCTGGGCTACAAGAACCAGCCCGAAAAAACCCTTGAAGGTTATTGGACCGATCCCGCCGATGGCTCCATCTGGCAGCGGATGGGCGATATTGGCCGGATCGACGCAGATGGCTTTGTCGAACTGGTCGGCCGGACCAAGGATGTGATCATATCGGGCGGGTTCAACATCTTTCCCATAGACCTGGAGACGGAGCTGGCCAAGGATCCGCGTGTGATTGAGGCCGCAGTGGTCGGTATTTCCAGCGATCAATGGGGCGAGACCCCGGTGGGCTTCGTGATTCTGGCGCCCGGCGCGAATGAAGGCGATCTGGAGGATATTCGGGTCATCGCCAATTCTCGGCTCGGCAAGACCCAGCGCGTTTCAGTGCTTCATGCGATCGATGAAATGCCGCGTAGTCATATAGGCAAGCTGCTGAAGACCGAGCTGAGAGAGATTGCGACCGCGACGTAACTCGTTAGCCGGGCCGGGCTTTGCCCTGCTCGCTGCGGTAATAGAGGAAAGTAAGCCACAGCGCAGTCGCGCCGAGCAGATGCCAGGCCGCATGGCCCTGGACCAGGCTGTCAGGCTGGCAGACCAGCCCCCGTTGATCGAGGTTCCAGATTGTGAAGGCGAGCGCCTTGGTGGCAATCCCTGCCACATAATAACCAGTTCGCACCCCGCTCCGCAGCGGCCGGGCCAGCACCAGTTCCGCCGCGATTGCCGCAATTAGGATCGCCGCAAACAGCCACCGGCGGACTTCGGGAACCTCGTATAGCAGTGCAAGTAGGACCGCGAGCAATCCGGTGTAGACCAGAACCGACCGCTGACGCGACCAGTTGCCCCACCGGGCGAGTGCGCAAACCAGCATAAAGCCGACGGTGAAATACATTCCCGTCACATCGAAGAACTGACCCCACAGGCTAAGCGTCGCGTGGAGCAGCACCGAGCCCAGGCCCACGATGATTGCAGTCACCCCGAAGAACGCGGCGGCATCGCGGTTGAACGCTGAGCGCCAACCTGCGCCGCGCGACAGCACGATCATGAGCATCCCGGCGAATGCATAGCCATAGCTTGACCAACTGTTGGACGGCTGGAGGACCAGCATCCCGGTTCGCGGCATTTCGCAGAAACACCGTGTTGTGGTGCAGCTGGCCGGGGCATAGACCGACCAGTCAGGACCCAAGGCGAGCAGAAGCAGTGACACCACCGCCGCAGCGGCTGCGGTCAGCGCAAATGCGGTCAGCAGTTCGCGGCGGGTTATCATTTCCGCAGCGTGGCAGTTTACTAGGCGGGGGGCAAGCACTCCGCACGTGGCACCTTGCTCTCTGGTGCAGTCCTCCTTATCGGCCAGCCATGACCATCCACCCTTCTGATTCCATCCTGATCGTCGACTTTGGCAGTCAGGTTACCCAGCTGATCGCGCGGCGGGTCCGCGAAGCCGGGGTTTATTCCGAGATCGCGCCGTTCAATTCAGCTGAAGCGGCCTTCGCACGGATGCAGCCCAAGGGCGTGATCCTCTCGGGCGGACCCGCCTCGGTGACCGACGCGGGCAGCCCCCGCGCGCCGCAGGTGATCCTTGATGCCGGGGTGCCGATCCTGGCGATCTGCTATGGCCAGCAGACGCTGTGCACCCAGCTGGGCGGGACGGTAGAGGGCGGCCATGCAGCGGAATTTGGCCGAGCAGACGTTGAAATCCTCAAGTCCAGCCCGCTGTTCGATGGCTTCTGGGAGGTTGGCAGCAAATATCCGGTGTGGATGAGCCACGGCGACCGGGTGACCCGCGCGCCCGAGGGTTTTGAGATCATCGGCACCTCGCCCAATGCGCCCTTCGCGATCTGCGTTGACGAAACGCGCCGTTATTACACCACTATGTTCCACCCCGAAGTGGTCCACACGCCCGATGGCGCAAAGCTCATATCCAACTTCGTCCATGGCATCTGCGGGCTCGCCGGCGATTGGACCATGGCCGAGTTCCTCGCCACCAAGATCGCTGATATCCGCGCGCAAGTTGGCAAAGGTAGGGTCATTTGTGGTCTGTCAGGCGGGGTCGACAGCGCAGTGGCGGCAGTGCTGATCCACGAAGCAATCGGCGAACAGCTGACCTGCGTGTTCGTCGACGGCGGGATCCTGCGGCTGAACGAGCGCGAGCAGGTCGAAACGCTGTTCCGTGATCATTATAATATCCCGTTGGTGGTGGTCGATGCGCGTGACCGGTTTATGGACGGGTTGGCCGGGCTGACCGATCCCGAGGCCAAGCGCAAATTCATCGGCAAGACCTTCATCGATGTGTTCGAGGCTGAGGCCAAGGCGATCGGCGGGGCGGATTTCCTGGCGCAGGGCACGCTTTACCCGGACGTGATCGAATCGGTGTCATTTACCGGCGGGCCGAGCGTTACGATCAAGAGCCACCACAATGTCGGCGGGTTGCCCGAACGCATGAACATGAAACTGGTCGAGCCGCTGCGCGAACTGTTCAAGGATGAAGTCCGCGCGCTGGGGCGTGAGCTGGGCCTGCCGGAGATTTTCGTCGGCCGCCATCCGTTCCCCGGCCCGGGCCTGGCGATCCGCATCCCCGGCGAAGTGACGCGCGAGCGCTGCGACATTTTGCGCAAGGCCGATGCGGTTTACCTTGAGGAAATCCGTGCCGCCGGATTGTATGACGCAATCTGGCAGGCCTTCGCGGTGCTGCTGCCAGTCAAAACCGTCGGCGTGATGGGCGATCACCGCACCTATGACAACGTCTGCGCGCTGCGCGCTGTAACCAGCACCGATGGCATGACGGCAGACATTTACCCCTTTGAAGCGGCGTTTTTGAGCCGGGTTGCGACCCGGATCATCAATGAGGTCAAGGGCATCAACCGGGTGGTTTATGACTACACCAGCAAGCCGCCGGGGACGATTGAGTGGGAGTGAGCAGGCCGCCGCTCATTGATTGACAGGGATTTTTGTTCCGTTATTGTTCTCTGCGATTCGAAACAGAAAGGCTAGCCCATGTCAGTCGACTACATCATGATCGGAACCAATGATCTCGCCCGGGCGCGGCAGTTTTATGATGCGGTGTTTCCGGCGATCGGCGGGGAGCTGGATGTCGAATACCCCGGGTTCACCTTTTGCTACCGCTTCCGCAATGGCACCCGCGCCTGGGTAGCGGGGCCGAACAACAAGGAAGCCGCAGCACCCGGCAACGGCAACATGCCGGGTTTTGGCTGTGCGTCGACGGATGAGGTTGACGCCGCCCATGCCGCAGCTCTGGCCAATGGCGGCACCAGCGAAGGCGATCCCGGCCCGCGCCCGATGTATGGCCCGGATTTCTACGGCGCCTATGCTCGCGATCTGGATGGCAACAAGATGAGCTTTATCTGCACTATCGCGGCATCCTGAACCCAAATTGCCTCATTCACGCGGTGCTGCTGGGATAGGAGGATTGACCTAGTAGCTTATGACCAACCAGCTAGCCTCCCGGCACCATCGCGGGGGAGTGAAGGGGCCTTAGACATCATGAACAAGCTTCCCCCCTCGAAGCAGCTAAAGATATTGTGCGAACAGCTCGTCCGTTTACGCATCCACTATGATCTTTGGTGGTTTTTGGAAGGCGAGGATTCATTCCCTCTCATCCGTGACGCGCTCGTCGATTATTCCGAGTTTTTCCTTGTAGATACGAATGCTCATTTCGCGAACATGATTATTCGCAGCGCTGTAGTTTGGGACAGTAGGGACGACAGCATTAGCCTTCTTCGCGTCGCCAAGGAAATTCTCGATCCAGTACGTTTTCCTGAGCATAAAGAGATGCTCAATGAGATTAAGAAACTCAGGGCGGGGGCTGCGGGCATTCTCGAAATTCGCCACAAAGCGATAGCACATGTCACTGAAAGGGTGGATCGAAAGCAGATTTTCGTCGATGCAGGAATCATCCCGGCTGAGTTGCCGAACATGATGGATTCGTGGCTTGCGGCCACAAACAGGCTTCGCGCAATTCACGATGCAAATTTACCAGCTATCGATTTCCGCAGTTTGCCTTTGCATCATTTACAGGCACTTGTTCGCAAGTTGGGTGGCCCCGATCTCCAGCCGAGAACCTGTCTTGACGAAATTCTCAAACCTTGACCAACCCCCTAGGTCACGCTAATTTCCACTCATGACCATCCACGTCAATATCGGCAAGGCCAAGGCCAACCTTTCCAAATTGATTTCTGCCTCGCTGCGCGGCGAAGAAGTGGTGATCAACCACGATGGCAAGCCGCAGGTCAGGCTGACCCCGGTGGTTGAAGCCACGGAGACCAATCGCGAAGCGCGCCGCAAGAAGATTGACGAGATTCTTGAGCGGGCGGACTCGCTGCCCCGAAAGGATACGGGTTTCGATCTCGAATGGGATGAGAACGGCCTGCCCATATGATTTCCGTCGATTCGTCGGCGCTGCTGGCGGTTCTGTTTGGAGAGCCCGAACGGGACCAATTTCGCAAGGTAATGGGAAGTGCGGTCGCAGTCATAATGAGTGCGGGCACATTGATCGAAGCCCGCATCGTCGTCCGCAATCGGGGCGGTGATCAAATGGTAGCAGTGCTTGACAGCATGATCGAACAGTTTGGGGTTTCGATTGTGCCAGTGACCGAAGATCAGGCTGAGATCGCACACGCTGCTTTCAAGCTTTACGGCAAAGGCAGCGGGCACCCTGCCCAGCTAAACTTTGGCGATCTTTTCAGCTATGCGCTCGCCAAGGAACGCGGGTTGCCGTTGCTATTCAAGGGCAAGGACTTTGCCGTAACGGATATCGTTACAGCGCTTTCAGACTAATACCAACCTGCACTGATTATGACCCACGCGCCCATTTGCGGCGTCCGATGGACATGATGTGCCAGGGTTGGTCGATGAGTTTGTTCCAGGCCTCGCAGCAATGATCGATGATGTTGTCGTGGGATGTGAAGACGCGGTTT
>JANOKC010000192.1:0-1768 GCA_031419035.1 Novosphingobium sp.
GCGCGACAAATTTCTTCGCACAAAGCCACAAAGCCACGAAGAAGGGGATTTCGCTTGAGGGGAGCGTGGGGTGATGCGTGCAGCCGCAATCTTACTCCCTCTCTGCTTGTCTGGATGCGAAAAGCCGCCCGCGCCAAATTCGATAGTGATCGCAAAAGCTTGCATATATGAGCAAGTGCCAGAGGGGCAAAAAGTCTCTGCGGACAAGGCGCGCGAGGTAGTAAATAAATGCGCGAATCAGTTCGATGATTGGTCACACGATACAATGGAAGCTTCGTTCAAAAGGCCCTTTAAGGAAACCGATCCTGAAATGATGTCGGCATACGGGAAACATCAGGCAGCGATGCAAAATTACTGGCTCACTAAACTGTCCGACGGAATAGAACCAACTTTTCAAGTTCACCATCTCATATGGTCCAAAGCAAATGCTCCAAATCAATAATCTCTCCGCCACGGTCGCCGACAAGCCGATCCTCAAGGGCCTCACGCTCAGCGTCAACGCGGGCGAGATCCATGCGATCATGGGGCCGAACGGTGCGGGCAAATCGACGCTGGCCTATGTGCTGGGCGGGCGGCCCGGGTATGCGGTGACCGGGGGCACAGCCACGCTCGGCGATACCGATCTGCTCAGCCTCGAACCGCATGAACGCGCCGCGGCCGGGCTGTTCCTCGGCTTCCAGTATCCGGTCGAGATTCCCGGCGTCAGCTTCGTCCAGTTCCTGCGCGAAAGCCTCAATTCCCAGCGCCGCAGCCGGGGCGAGGCACCGCTTTCGGGGGGTGAGTTTTTGAAGCTGGCGCGGACACAAGCCGCGCTGCTCAAGATGGACATGGATATGCTCAAGCGGCCGGTCAATGTCGGCTTTTCGGGCGGCGAGAAAAAGCGCGCCGAGATGGTCCAGATGGGCATCCTCGATCCGAGCTTTGCCGTGCTCGACGAGACCGACAGCGGCCTCGATATCGACGCGCTGCGGATCGTCGGTGAGGGGATCAACGCGATCATGCGCCGCCCCAACAAGGGCGTGCTGCTGATCACGCATTACCAGCGCCTGCTCGATTATGTGCAGCCCGATTTCGTCCATGTTCTCGCAGGCGGCCGGATCGTCAAGACCGGCGGGCCGGAACTGGCGCATCAGCTTGAGGCTGAGGGATATGAGGCGGTGGCCGCATGAGCATTCATCCATCCTTTCTCCTCCGCGTCTCCGCGCCTCCGCGTGAAAACAGATTGGTTCACGCGGAGGCGCGGAGACGCGGAGAAGGTGTGCGGCGATGAATGCACTCGCCCTCCCCACTCGCAAGCAAGAGGCGTTCCGCTATACGGATCTGGCCGCGCTGGCGGGCGTCTGGCCGGTCGAGCGCGAGGACATTCGCGTTGCGGCGGGTGAGGAAGGCCAGTTGGCGATTGTTACTCCGGCGGGCGGAGCAGTCGCACGTTCCCTGTCGATCAAGCTTGAAGCAGGGGCAAAATTTGACCTGCGGATTCTCAACGCCGCGCCGATATTCGGCCGGATCGCGGTTGAAGTCGAACTCGGCGAGGGTGCGGAGTTTACGCTCGGCGCTGCGCAATTGGGCAGCGGCGATCAGACGCTGGAGATCGTCACCGAAGTTGTCCACGCCGCGCCCAATGCCACCAGCCGCCAGCTGATCCGCTCGGTGCTGGCAGGCCATGCCACCGGCACCTATCTCGGCAAAGTTGCCGTTGCGCGCGGGAGCATTGGCACCGACAGCGAGCAATCGGTCCGCGCCATGCTGCTCGAGAGGACCGCAACCG
>JANOKC010000193.1:0-12390 GCA_031419035.1 Novosphingobium sp.
GCAGTCTCGTGATCCTGCGGCGCTTGCTGGATGCTGGCTGGCTGGACCGCGCCGCCTTTGACGTGGCGTGGGCTGCCGAACGCGCGCGGTTGCGTGCCATTGCAGCCAAGAACACGGGTGGCGGTGATTTCTACCGCACAACCCTGTCGCGAGTCAGCCGCCGATTTGCCCGAGCACTGGTTGAAAGCACATTAGAGGGGCAGACGCTTTACCGCGATGCCTTCAGGATGCTCGGCGTCGCCAAAACCGAAACTTTCAATCATATCGGGCAAGAAGTGGGGGTAATGATTTGACCCAATATCTGCTCGACACCAATGTCTTCATTCAGGGCAAAAACCTGCACTACGGCTTTGATTTCTGCCCTGCGTTCTGGGATTGGCTGATCCAGCAGAATGCAGCCGGTTTGGTCGCCAGTATTGAAAAGGTCGGTGACGAATTGAAAGGCGGCGCGGATGATCTATCCGATTGGGCCGACGCGCGCGGCAAAGCCTTTTTCGCGCCGCCCGATGATGCCGTGCTGCCTGCGCTGGCGAATGTCAGCGCTTGGGCGACGGGACAGGCTTATGAACCCGCAGCGATTGCAACCTTCCTACAAGTGGCCGATTATTGGCTTGTGGCCCATGCACTCGCGCATGAATGCGTCGTGGTGACTCATGAGGTGCCATCTGAATCAACGCGGAAGATCAAAATTCCCAATGCCTGTATCGGCCTCGGCATAACCTGCGTAAGCCCCTATGAGATGCTGCGCCGGGAACGGGCGCGCTTTGTGCTGGGTGCTGCGGCGTGAGCAAATTCACCGAGTCCCATGTCGAAGAAGCCGCGCTGGAATGGCTGGGCGATCATGGCTGGCAAGTGGCTTACGGGGTGGATGCCTCCCCCGATGGAAGTAAGCCGGAACGCGGGGCAAATAGTGATGTCATCTTGGAGGCGCGACTGATTACAGCGGTTGACCTGCTTAACCCTAGAATTCCGGCTGAGGCGCGGGCAGATGCCATCCGTAAGGTGATGGCCATTGAACTGCCCTCGCTTATTGAAGAAAACCGACGCCTACACCGGCTGATTGTTGAAGGTGTACCGGTAGAATATCACGGGGCCGACGGCACCATTCGCGGGGATCGTGTTCGGCTGATCGACTTTGGTGACACCGATGGCGGCCTTGATATGAACGACTGGTTGGCCATCAACCAGTTCACGGTCATCGAGCGCGGTCATAACCGCCGTCCCGATGTAGTGCTGTTCGTGAACGGCCTCCCGTTGGTGGTAATAGAGTTGAAGAATGCCGGCGATGAAAATGCTACTGTTCACGGCGCATATAATCAGTTGCAAACCTACAAGCAGGAAATCGGTTCGCTGTTCCGCACCAATGCGCTGCTGATCGCATCCGATGGGGTAACGGCGCGGATCGGATCGCTGAGCGCTGACGAAGAACGCTTCATGCCGTGGCGCACCGTTGATGGCGAAGAAATTGCCGCCAAAGGTCTGCCCGAACTTGAGGTGATGATTGCCGGGGTGTGTGACAAGGCGCGGTTGCTAATGCTGCTGCGCGATTTCACCGTGTTTGGCGATGGCGGCAAGGGGATCATCAAGATCATCGCGGGCTATCACCAATATCACGCGGCGCAGCGTGCGGTGGCCGCCACGCTCCGCGCGGTGCCAGGTGTGGCATTGGCTGGATCGCTCCGGGAAAATCCGCTGCGCTATGGCTTGCCGAGCAGCACGGATCATCCGCCGGGCGATAAGCGCATCGGGGTTATCTGGCATACGCAAGGCTCTGGCAAAAGTTTCCTGATGGCTTTTTATGCCGGGCTGCTCGTGCGGCGGCCAGAACTGGAAAACCCGACGATTGTTGTCATCACGGATCGCAATGATCTGGACGATCAATTGTTTGCAACCTTTTCGATGTGCAGCGATCTGATCCGACAAACGCCGATTCAAATTGAGAGCCGCGAAGATTTGACCGAACGGCTGGACCGCGCATCGGGCGGGGTGATCTTCACAACGATGCAGAAATTTGCGCCTGCTGCTGGAAAGACTGATTATCCCGCGATTAGCGACCGGCGCAACGTGATCGTGATCGCCGATGAAGCCCATCGTTCCCAATATGGCTTCAAAGCACGGATCGACAAGAAAACCGGCGCGCTCGGTTATGGCTTCGCCAAATATCTGCGCGATGCTTTGCCCAATGCCTCGTTCATCGGCTTTACCGGCACACCCATCGAAAAGGATGATGTGAACACCCCCGCTGTGTTTGGTGATTATGTCGATGTGTATGACATCAGCCGCGCGGTGGAAGACGGGGCAACGGTGCCAATCTACTATGAAAGCCGCCTTGCCCGCATTGAACTTCCCGCCGAAGCCATCCCGCTGATCGACGCTGAGATTGACGATCTGACCGAAGACGAAGCGATGGGCGATCAGGAGAAGCTGAAACAGCGCTGGTCCGCTGTGGAAAAGTTGGTGGGATCAAAAGACCGATTGCAGATGGTGGCGGCCGATCTTGTTTCGCATTTTGAAGACCGTATGGCCGCGATGGACGGCAAGGCGATGATCGTGTGTATGAGCAGGCGCATTTGCGTTGCGCTCTATAACGAGATTATCGCACTCCGCCCCGATTGGCACAGTGGCGATGACAAAGAAGGCGTGGTCAAGGTTGTGATGACGGGTTCCGCCGATGACGGTCCTGCATGGCAACAGCATATCGGCAATAAGGCGCGGCGTGATGCGCTTTCCAAGCGGGCCAAGGATGCCGCCGATCCGCTGCGGTTGGTGATCGTGCGCGACATGTGGCTGACGGGTTTTGACGCGCCTTCGATGCACACAATGTATATCGACAAGCCGATGCGCGGCCACGGGCTGATGCAGGCGATTGCGCGGGTCAATCGCGTGTTCCGCGATAAGCCCGCCGGGCTGGTGGTTGATTATATCGGTATCGCACAGAATCTGAAAAAGGCGCTCGGCCAATACTCAGCCTCTGACGCGGGGCAGACCGGCATAGATGAAGCGCAGGCGGTGGCGGTGCTGCTGGAGAAATATGAAGTCGTGGCGGCGATGTTCCACGGTTTTGATTGTGCGCCCGGTGTTTCAGGCACACCAGCTCAGCGGCTGAAATGCTTGGCAGAGGCGCTGGAATGGATCTTGGCGGCCCAGCATGAGGCGGCGGCCAAGGAGAGCAGCGACGAAGCCCGCAAGGCCGCGCATCGCCGCTATCAGGACGCCGTGCTGGCGCTGACCAAAGCCTTCGCGCTGGCGGCGGCGAGTGATGATGCGCGGGCGGTGCGCGATGATGTGGCCTTTTATCAAACAATCCGCGCGGCCTTGGCAAAGACGGGTGGCTCTGGCCTTACCGCTTCGGAACGCGATTTTGCCGTTCAGCAATTGATTGATCGTTCGGTGGTTTCAACCGAGATTGTCGACATATTGCGCGCGGCGGGGATGACGACGCCGGACATCTCGATCCTATCCGATGATTTCTTGGCTGAAGTGCAGCAGATGGAGCGGCCCAATCTTGCGCTGGAGGCGTTGAAGAAGTTGCTCGGCGATCAGATACGATCCCGCAGTAAAACCAATGCCGTGGAAAGCCGCCGCTACTCAGAGCGTCTGACCGATGCCATCGCGCGCTATCACACCAACGCCGTCAGCACCGTTGAAGTGCTGCAAACGCTGATCGATCTCGCCATAGATATTCGCGCCGAACAAGCGCGGGGCGAGGCGGAGGGGCTGACGCAGGATGAAATCGCCTTTTATGATGCGCTGGCGGATAATGACAGCGCGGTGGACATCATGGGCAATGACAGCCTGAAAGTGATCGCAGCAGAGCTGGTCAACAGCTTGAAAGCGAATGCCACCGTCGATTGGTCGCACCGCGAAAGCGCAAGGGCGCGTATGCGGGTTCTGGTGAAACGTATTTTGCGGAAATACGGCTTCCCGCCTGACCTTCAGGACGAAGCCGTGCAGACAGTAATCCAGCAAGCCGAACTGTTGGCAGAGAGTTGGTAGTTTTATCAATGATGTTGAGGTGCTTTACTCATAGCGCCGCACCTCCCGCCATTTCGCACCGGCAAACCAGCGATCCGAAATCTTCGCGCTCGCCAAGCCGGTCGGCAATCTTGCGGACACAGGTAATCGGCAAGCCGTTCTCATTGGCAATGCCGCGCAAATAATCGTCGCGGGTCTCGGCCCCGCACTCACGATACATCAACTGCAAATCACACATTTCCTACCTCCTATTCAGGCTGAAAGCCGCATTGGCTGCGACATGCGGCCTGCCTTCCGGCGAGGATGGGAGGGGGAGGGAAAGCTGAATCGTTGCCCTGGCGCGGGCCAGCGGGCGCGCAGCGACCGCCACACGGGGCGGCTACTTCAGCTTTGGGAAACGAGAGGGCAAAGCCCTTGGCGTTCCCGCCTATCAGGGAACGGAGCTGGTCAGGCTCCCACAGCCGTAACGCGGCACCGGCAACGGCACCCTTGCACGGCGCGACGCAGCCGAGCGGTGTGGCGGCAAGAGAAGGGGGCACAAGTCTGTTGTCCCGAAGGGGCAGCGACGCCAGTCACCGCGAACGCGCGCCCGCCGCCCGACCGGCAAGGACAGAGGCGAGAGTGTCAGCGGGTCAGCCCATAGACGCCGCACCCTCAAGGAGCTCGTAAGCAGCGGGAAAGAGTGCGACCCCAGAAAATCCCGCTCATTTTCCCGCGCTCCTGATCGTTACCGGAACGGCCAAGACCATGGGCTTGGTGCGCGTAGCGAATAGAGCGGGTCGCCGTTCGGCAGCGCAATTCGTGTGCTAAATTTCCACGATAAACACAGTGTCAAATTTGGCATTCTCATACTACTTACCTTCTAGGACAGGACCATAACCCTAGGGATTACTGACGACACGGGTGTTCCAGCGATATAATCGCAACAATTGCTTATTCAGCTGAAAAGGTCAATTTTCTATAGCGGACAGTCTTGAAGCATCTTCAACCAAAATACGTCGCTGTCTCACGCCCTGATCATGATAAAGTTTTGGAGGGCTATTTTTTTCCGCATAGTGGCAAGAGCTTTTCGACGATTTCATCGACAGATAACAGTGATGTATTTAGAGCCACCTTGTCGGCAAGTGGCGGACTAAATCGGGAAACTTCATCCTTGGATACTTCGTGCCAAATGGGCAAGATGCGCGACTGCCCCTGAATTTCGAGAGCGACCAATCCGTCAAGTTCGCGTTGGGGCCATTCTTTTGAAAAGAAATTTTTGGACAAAACTACGATCCCAAACCGAGAGCGCGCTAACCCCTGATCAATCCGCCGACGCAGGCTGTCGCCCCATGTTAGCGACATTTCGTCATAGAACGGCGTGATACCAGCTCGAGCCAGTTTTTCAGCAAACGGACGAACAAAGCTGTCTTTGTCCTCAGAGGCATGACTGATAAAAACGTCGTATTCAGGTGAGATGTCAGCTTCCGTATTTGCTGCAAGGGCTGCAACAGCCATAGGCGCTGCGATAGCCGCTCGGCGCTGATCATTCAGCTGCTTATCAAGCTGTTGCAGTTTGCGCGCCCGCGCATCGTCTGCCTTCTTCTGGTCACCCAACACCTTCTTTCGATCAATGTCCTCCGATTTTTCAAGCGAAGTTTGCGCACGATGTAAATCCGCAAGCTTCGATGCCATCGCCTTGGCTATCTCAGCCCGCTTTTTTTGCACCGATACTATATCGATTGATGCACGACTTGCTTCGTTCAGTTTCGAACTAACCGTCGAAGCGCTTTTGCTAGACTGGGCAGCATTCGAAGCTCGCACCATCTTAGTAGTAAAGTCGGCCTCCCTTTTGGCTTCCCGCGCGTCTTTAACCCGCAGATCGGCAATGTCCTTATGAAGCCGTGAAACCTTACTCCGATCCATCGAAACCGACATGCATGTCTCCGTTTTTGCACCCACCACAATTTGTGCGAAGAGGTCCATAGAATGCAAGTTACTGCATCTGCGCAAATGTGTCAGCTTAAACAACGATGACGCGCAAGATAGCTGTGGCTATAAATGGCGTCGACCGGACACTGTGAAACAACTTCCAAACGTTCTCTATGTATTCACTCGCTTCATCCCAACCCCGCGCCCATCACCTTGGCCGCCTTCGGCACCGGCCCCATCGCTTGTGCAATTGCTGTCTGCGCTAAACCTGCACGTTCGTTGATGCCGGCGACAAGTTTCGTCCTGTCATCGGTGTAAACAGCCGCTGCCGCCTTTGCCCGCGATATCCCGACATACATCATCTTCTGGTCAACCAGAATGGTAGCGCGGCTATCAGCGTGGATCATCACCCTTTCGGCGGTTCGGCCTTGGGCGGCGTGGGCCGTCTGAACATAACCGTGGCGTAGATGCTGATCGGTGGATTTATTGAGGTCGAGCGTCTGAAATTTGCCGCTGTCGAGCCGGATGCGGGCTGTCTGGTCTTGGGCATTGACTGAGACGACTTGCGCTCTGCCGCCATTCTCGCGGGATAAATTCCGGTCGTTGCGGGTAAATTCGATCCTGTCGCCTTTCATCAATTCAACGCTACCGGGAGTCAAGGCTTCACTTTTCCCCGCACCCCATTGCCTTGGTCTCCAGTCCACACTTTGCCCGTTTGCTTTTTCGAGCGCGACGGCATTTTTAGAGGGATCAATGCCAATCACCATCACAGATTCACGCTTGGCAATTCCCTTGTCGGCATAGTCGCGCGCAAAGCGGACGACATCGCCAACCTCGTAAGAGCGGGCATCGCGCGCTTCTGCTTTGGTAAGCCCTTTGGATTCAAGTGTCCGCATGGCCACAGTTTCGCCGGTCAATCTGCCGCTGGCGACAAGCTGCGTCCTGATTTCAGCATTAAGCGCATCGCGGCCTGCGCGCGATGGATCAATGACGATGGTGCTGCGCTGCTCCTTGGGTGACAGCGCAGCATAATCCGCTGCCATCGCTTTCGTCCGCTCCACAGGATCGGCAAGGGCGATAATCTTGCCGCCGCCGCGATCAAGTGCGTCGAGCGCACGGCGGGCATCACCCTGTATGGATGCTTCAACAGCTTCTTTGGTGAGCGGGTTAGTCTGGCGGACAATCTCAGCGAGCTTCGCGGTTTCCATTCCTGCGGATCGTAGTTGAGCGAACGCGGCTCCAGCTCCCACCGAACCAAGCTGCTTCACGTCGCCAACGAGGATGACACGGGCATTGGCCTTGTCGGCGGATTCGAGCAAGGTTGCGGTATCGCGAGCGGACAGCATCGAGGCCTCGTCCACTATCCAAACGCTGCGACCATTGGATGCAATAGGGTGCTGACCTATCAAATGCTTCGCAACCGTTTCACCGCGAAGCGCGAGCGCCTCGCCAAGTGTGCGTGCCGCCGATGCGGTCGGGGCAAGCGCAGTTAAATGGTAACCCTGCGATTGCGCCTCCCGCGCCACCGTCGCCAAAACTGTCGTTGTTTTCGCGGTTCCGGCATAGCCCTGAACAGCGGTCACGCGGTTCTGACTGGTCAACAAGGCCTTCGCTGCGTTTTGCTGATCTGGAGTCCAGGGGTGCTCGGATGCAATCGCCGCACGAGCAACTGCCTTTGCCGCCTGCATCGGGGTCTGGATCGCGGTAACACCGCCGCGCCCGTTCGCCTCTGCACGTAACAGCCGCTTCTCGTTGTCTATATTGATGGCGGTAGTAAACCCGGCAAACTCTGCGCCGCGTTTGTCGATGAAAGTGCGCGGGGCAAGCGCACCGTCTTTGGTGGCCCGGTCCATCGCCGCGCCGATCTGGGTTTGGGTAACAGCCCCCAGCCCGAACCGTCCGGCCTCCTTTTCCAAATCTGTCGCTGAAAACACCGACTGGCGTTCGCCCAATTTCTCGGCGGCGAAGGCGACGGCCCGATGCGCTGTGATTTCACCTGTCGCTTCAAGCATCGGCGCATGATCTGCCCGCGCTGCTGCCATCTCGGCCTTAGCGACCAAAGCCAATCGTGCTGCTTGGTCAAATCCGGCACTCTCTGCCGTCTCGCGCCAATCCTTGACCAAGTCGGCGCGGTTTACCTCTTCCTTCACCGCGCGGGTATCAAGCGCGGCAATCTGCTTTTCAGCGGCAGTTGCGGTTTTACGGGTCTGCCCGCGCTCCGCAAGGCGCGCCTCCACTTGGGCCGCACGTTCGCTGAATGCTTTGATGGCGTCGGCGGAAACGCCCTTGAGCTCGAACAAGGAATCTTTGCGCGGTTCTATCTCGTAGCCCAATCCGCGAACATTTACCGCCAACTCCTGCCGATAGACCGCACCAATGGCCTTTTGCAGTTGATAAAGCGCGCGCGGTTCCAGACTGCGCCAATTGCCGTCTGCATCGCGTGTGGCATTCATAATGACGTTATGCGTGTGCAACTGCGGGTCTTGCGCCCTGCTTGTATCATGCCGGAAGCTCGCAACAGTCAGATTACCGGTCTGTTGGCGCTCCACACTCCCGCCGTGCCTGATCCGGGTTGCGGCGCTATGGCGTTCCGCAAATGCCAATGCACTTTTGACCGCGCGGTCATGTGCGCCAACAAGCCGCCGGTCGCCTGCAACCTCGGCCATGATCGACACCGACTTGGGCGCGCTCATGGTAACATCCCAACCGGGGCGATGCTGCACCTCGCCGTCCCGAACTGTTCCCAATTGCTGGCCACCCGGCATTTTACCATCAAGCATCTCACGGAACTGATCGCGCTCGACCTCGCCTGACAGGCCAAGTGCATCCGCGCCTGCACCCTGCCATTCACTCGGCGATAGTCCGTCCCCGGCGTAATAATCATCCGCTTCATAATAGCTCGACGCTTGCGCAGAACTGCCAAGGGCGCTGATTGTAGCCACCATCAGACCGGCCCGTCAGCCTTGATCGTGACCTCAGCGGCCGCACCTTTCGCGGGCAGCTTGCTCCACAGCGAACGGCTGACATCGACGGCCACAAAACTACGCTGGCTCGGATTGCCGCGCGTTTCGATATGCGCGCGGGTCAGCTTGATCTTGGCCACTGGCAAAGCATCGGGTAATTGCAGAAAGCCGTGATGCGGTTCCAGC
Organism: Novosphingobium sp.; assembly: GCA_031419035.1. Lineage (GTDB taxonomy): Bacteria > Pseudomonadota > Alphaproteobacteria > Sphingomonadales > Sphingomonadaceae > Novosphingobium. Next base: position 9,036 of record JANOKC010000193.1, read on the forward strand.
CGCATATCGCTTTCGATCACGGCAGCGCGGACATGACGCACAGCGGCAAGCGATGTCCGTCCGCTGCTCGGTCCATAATCGAAGCTATCCGACCCGCTGCGGATTTCGACCTCGACATCACCGATATTGTCCGACGCCCATTTACGGGTGTCGCGGTCGATGAGTTGCAAATAGAGCTTGGTGTTGCAGCAACCCAAAAGCGCCTCAGCGCTGTCGCGGCCATAACGGCGGTGCATCTGGCCGATGGCCTGAAAGGTCAGAACAACACTCGCGCCGAACTTGCGTCCCTCGGGCAAAAGCCGGGTGAGATTATCGACGCGGGGAAGGTCTGCCAGTTCGTCAAGGAAGAACCACAAGCGGCGACCAGATGATGGTTCCAGCCCCAAGGTCGCGCTGGCGGCGCATTCAAGCCAACACGCCAACAAAGGCTTCATCGCTTCAAAATAGTCTTCCTTGCGCGGCACGAATATCCACGGGCGGGGGCCTTTGTGGCTGTCCAGCCCACCAATAAAATCGCGAAAGGTAAAGCTGCCATTCTCGCCGGGTTCGCGCCAGAGGAACTGCAACAGGTTCGACGCCTTGGCGAGCATGAACAATACGCTTCCGGTTGCCCGGTCGGCATCATCTTCAAAGGTGCGGGCCGACGATGTGCCTGCCAACCAAAGTTTCATCTCTTCCTTGGTCTTGGCCTGCAAGGCATTGAGCAGGTCGGGCAATGTGGTTTTTCCTTCGGCGTTCAATGTTCTCAACACATTAGCGACAAGAATGCGGCTGGTTTCCAGCCAAACATCATCATCGCGCTCGCCGGTCTCGGAAACGAGCTGGCGGGCGATGCGGTCGGCGTCGGCGGGGTGGGCGATCTCTGAGAATGGCGACCAATAAGCCGAACGGGCATCGAACGGATTGAGGATGATGTCGCCGCGTTCGGGCCGGTAATAATGCGCAATGAACTCGCCGCTGGTGTCATAAACAAGTGCTGGTTCGCCGCGCGCTTCAACCATATCGAGCATCTGGCGCAACACCGTGGTCTTGCCTGCGCCGGTCGTGCCGAGAAACGCGAAATGGCGGCATTCGAGCCAGTCGGGGATTCCGACGGTGGCAATGCGGATCGAGGCATCGCCCGTCGCGCGTTTCGTCAATCGCCGCAATTCGCGCTCGGTCACGATTTCGGTGCCAGCGATGATCTTGTCGAGTGCCGCTTTACGACCCCGGTCGCGCATCCAGACGGCAAGGCCGAAACACAGACCAAAGCCCAATAGTCCGCCCAGCACACTGCCGAGAATCGACCTGTTCATCAAGTCATCCCAGCAGCGCGTCCACACCGGATCATTGGCAAGGACGCTTGCTGGCACCTGACCTGTCTGGCCGCCCGAACTGATAGTGATCGTGGGATCGGTCCTGCCACTGGCAATCCAAGTGACGAAGCTGCCTTGCCCATGCTGGAAGGCACATTTGATCTGCCACGGTTCGACTGTGTTTACAGGCACGCCAACGCCACCAAATGCTGCAACGCCAACGGTCGTCCAAAGATAGAATTTCCAGCGTGTCGCAAAACCGGAAATGGCTTGCCGGAACAGACCTTGGCCGCGCAGCAGATTGTCGTGATCGCGGCTCATGACAACGCCTCCGCCGCCAACGCCCGCTGACGCTTGTAAGAAGCCTGCGCCGCTTCACTTGTCGCGGCGTCCGATTTGTCGGCGTCGCTGTCATTGCGCAGGGCGGCACGGCGCGCATAGGCATAGGCTGCGCTTGCCGTGAACAGGCTGCGGTCGGTCAACGCTTCTATGACTGACAATCGTGAATCGAGCGACGCAAAGGCATCATCGCCTGTGCCGTTCGGCGAAAGCGCGGGGCCGTGAATGATCGCGCCCAGCCCGGTTTCGATGACACGGGCGAGCGCCTGATAACGGGTCAGTCCGCGCACCTCGGCGATGTGCCGGAGCATCGTTTCTTGGGCCGCTGGCACACGGATGGAGAGTTTGATGCGGTTCATGACAGCGCCTCGCACAGCGCGCCATTGACGCGCCCATAAAATGGCTGATTTGCCGCGGTTTCTGAACAAGGAAACACAGCGCGCGCGCATAGCCCCCCAGAGAAACGGCTGAAAAGCGGGATGCACACGTGCGTAGGGTGTGTATCAAAACTACTGGCTCGATACGTAGTATCGCAGCCTCTTTTCTGGCTCCATTTTGTGAGATTACCGGACATAGGATTGCTCCTCAATCCAGCGGTCACGGCGAACCCAATCTACCATGCGCCGCGATGCTTCGGGGTCTGCCGCATCGCGGTCAACACTGGGCTGAACTGGCGAGCAGGCCTGCAAATCATGCTCGGCGATCCAGCGCAGGATTTCATTTTCGATGGCCCCGCGAACACGCGCCTCAAGGTGAAATGTATCAACCGGATCAAGGTGCACGGTGACGCCGGGGCTTTCGATCAATGCGCCCATTGCGAAGTCTTCCTTACCGATGAACTGGCGAGGGCCATCAATCCGCAACAGCGAATTGGTGCCGCGCAAGACCGAAAGAACGGGACGTTCTGCCCGGTGCCATTCGGCAAGCGACGCGCGGCGGGTGTCGCCGTCCGCATTGTCCTCAAGCAATTTGAGGATCAGCGAATGGGTGTGGATCATCACACGCCAATGCGCGCGATATTTGGTGGTAATCATCGGCCAGCCGGTGAGGCGGGCAAGCAGGGACCGAACAGACATGGGGAGTACCTTTCAAGAATTCTGATGTGGATTGGGGAAATTGGGTGTCAGTAACGGCGGGTCTGGAGGCTGTTCAACCAGTCCTCTATGTCGCCGGAACGCCAGCGTATCTTGCCTGCGCCGATATGGCAGGGGCAGGGAAAGTCGCCGCTGCGCGCACGGCGATAAAGCGTCGTGCGCGACTTGAAGCCGGTAACGTGCAGGACGTCGGAGACGGTTAGAAGCTGATCTCGATTAGGTAGCATGGCGTTGTCCTTTCATTCGTTGGAATGCAGGACGTGTCGCAGCGAGGCGTTAGATGATATTCAGTTCCACATTCACGGAAATTCATGCATCGGCAGCGACGCCAAAAACTTGTTGAATGGTGGATAAACCCCCGCATGGAGCTTTTCCAAACGGCTGGCGCTAAATTCCTTGTTTTCGATAAGACGCTGCTTCTTTTGCTCGAAGGTCAGCCTCTCAAATTCTGGACGCCGTAAAGCGACTATTGCCTGCACATCTTCGCGAAACGATTGCGCGCGCGGGTTCGCGTGGTCGGCATTCGACAGTAGCCATTCGATGCGGCGGTCGAAGAGCTGCCTATCGGCAGTGTCTAGCAAAGCTCGTGACGTAACAAACACGGGAGCAATGCGCCCGCCAAGCCTG
>JANOKC010000194.1:0-2235 GCA_031419035.1 Novosphingobium sp.
ACTGGTGCCGAACGGAAACGCCCCGTCCGACAGATCATTGGGGGTGAGCGACTGAAGCAGCGCGCGCGAATTGGGCCCCATGACCGAGATCACTCCCATGCCCGAGCTGACATTGGTCAGCACCGCATGGGCATCATCCGGAATATGGCGCGAGAGCCAGTTGAAATCGCGCACCTCAGTCTCCGCCCCGCCGACGATCAGATAGGCATTGGTGGTGAGGCGCGTGACGGTGAGATCGGCCTCGATCCCACCCTTGTCGTTGAGCCACTGGGTGTAAACGAGCTTGCCCGGCGCGACATCAACCTCATTGGCGCAAACCCGGTTCAGCACCGCGCAGGCGTCGCGGCCTTCGAGCCGGAATTTGGCGAAGGAGGACTGATCGAACAAGGCAACCGCCTCTCGCACCGCCTTGCATTCCGCCGCATTGGCTTCGAACCAGTTCTGGCGGCCATAGCTGTATTCATATTTCGGCGCACTGCCCGGCTCGCCATACCAGTTGGGCCGCTCCCACCCGAATGCCTCGCCGTGGCAGGCACCGGCGGCCAGCACCCGGTCATGGATTGCGGATTTGCGCACGCCGCGCGCGGTTTCATACTGCTTGAACGGATAATGCGTCGCATAGAGCAGCCCGAGGCTTTCGGTGACGCGTTCGCGCAGATATTTGCGGTTGATCTGGAACGGCATGTTGCGGCGGATATCAACCGCCCACAGATCAGCGGGGGGAATGCCATCGCGTATCCATTCGGCCATGACTTTGCCGACCCCGCCCGCCGATTGCAGCCCGATCGAATTGAGCCCCGCTGCAACGAAGCAGCCCTTGAGTTCGGCGCTTTCGCCCAGATGATAGCGCACATCGGGGGTGAAGCTCTCAGGCCCACAGAAGAATTTCTGGATGCCGGCGTTTTCCAGCGCCGGAACCCGGCGCATCGCATCGAGCAGCAGCGGTTCGAAATGTTCGAAGCTGCCCGCGATTTCATCGAAGCAGAAGTCCTCGGGGATGCCCTCCATCCCCCAGGGCCGGGCATGGGGTTCAAACGCGCCGACCAGAAGCTTGCCCGCGTCGTATTTGTAATAGCCGCAGTAATCATAGTCGCGCAGCACCGGCAAAGAAGGATCGATGCCTTCGACGCCCTCGAACAGCACGTAATAATGCTCGCAGGCGTGGAGCGGCGCGGCCACGCCGATGCTGGCGGCCAGGTCGCGGGTCCACATGCCGCCGCAGATCACGACATAGTCTGCGTCGATTTTTCCCACAGCCGTCTCGACCCCGGTCACGCGTTCGCCATCGTGCCGGATGCGTGTGACTTTGGTGTTTTCAAAGATCCGCGCGCCACCCGCCCGTGCGCCCTTGGCCAGCGCCTGGGTAATGTCCACCGCGTTGGCATAGCCGTCACTCGGGATGTGAATGCCGCCGACCACGTCACCAACATTGACGATAGGTGCGAGTTCCTTGATCTCCTGCGGTGTCACGACATGCACTGGCAGATCGAACACCTTGGCCATCGAGGCGCTGCGCTTGAGCTCCTCGAACCGCTCCATATTGGTCGCCATCGAGATCGAGCCGCACTGGCGATAACCAGTGGCCTGCCCGGTTTCAGCCTCAAGCCCGCGATAAAGCTCGCCGGTATATTTGGCGAGCTTGGTCATGTTGATCGACGGGCGCAGCTGGCCGACGAGGCCCGCCGCGTGCCAGGTGGTCCCGCTGGTCAGCTGTTTGCGTTCGAGCAATACCACATCATCCCAGCCTATCTTGGTCAGGTGATAAGCAATCGAACAGCCGATGACACCGCCGCCGATGACGACGACGCCGGCCTTTTTGGGAAGTTCCGCCACCGGTCAAACCTTCATCTTGGCATTGTCGGGATCATAGGCCGGTAGCGCGAGCACGGTCGCCACCCGCCGTTCGCCTTGCAGATAGAGCTCGAAAGTCGATCCCGGCGCGGAATTCTCGATCGGCACACAGGCGAAGAACAGACTTTTGCCAGTGCGATGACCGTATCCGCCAGATGTGGTGAGGCCGATGCACTTGTCACCGACCAGACATGGCTCTGCGCCGCGCACATCAACGTTGCCAGCATCAACTTCGCCATAAACAATCCGGAACCGGTCGGAAGCATCAAGCGTTGCCTGCTTGCCGACGAAGTGGTCCTTCTTGAATTTGATGAAACGGCCCATGTCCGCCTCGATCATTGTCAACTCGTTGGTCAGTTCAGACCCCCAGGCCTTGTAACCCTT
>JANOKC010000195.1:0-2419 GCA_031419035.1 Novosphingobium sp.
TTCGGACACGCTGCGCGGCGGCGCGGGCAACGATCTGCTGATCGGCGGGCAGGGCGACGATTTCCTGTTCGGCGGATCGGGCAAGGACGTGTTCGTGATCGGCAAGGCCACCGGCAACGATCTGGTGTTCGATTTCAGCGCCCTCGACGATCGGATCGCGATCGTCGACGGCCAGTCGCTCAAGGGCATCCAGGTCACCGACGCCAACGGCGACGGCGCGCTCGATCTGGTGATCAGCGCGACGCAGGGCGGCAAGATCACCCTGCTGGGCGTGTCAGATCCGAACGCGGTGCATATCGACATCGGGCTGGGGCTGTTCGGCCCGGTGCTGAGCGGTGGGGATATGGCCGCGGCGCAAGAGTTGCAGATGGCGCACATCGCCTGAGGGCGGGGTGGGGCTATCGGCGGGGTTTGAGAAGGGCGTCAGGAGAGTTGATCACTCAATTGACGCTACGGGCCCGCCCTTCCCAATAAGGCGCACGCAGATCGCGTTTGAGCACCTTGCCTGCGCCCGACAGCGGGAAGGGTTCGGCGCGCAAGGCGATCGACCGGGGGCATTTGTACCCGGCGATCCGGGCCTTGCAATGCGCGATGATGTTGGCTTCGTCGGGGTTGGCACCCGGTTTGGGAATGATGATGGCGTGGACGGATTCGCCCCATTGTTCGCTCGGGATGCCGATCACCGCGACTCCGGCGACATCCGAATGGGTGGAAATCGCGCTCTCGACCTCGGCGGAGAACACATTCTCGCCGCCAGTGACGATCATGTCCTTCATCCGGTCGACGATATAGATAAAGCCGTCTTCGTCCTGATAGGCCCCGTCTCCGGTATGGACCCAGCCATCGACCAGAGCCTTTTCGGATTGCTCGGGCAATTGCCAATAGCCCTGCATCACGCCGGGGCTGCGCGCAGCGATTTCGCCGACGGAGCCGCGCGGAACGACCTTTCCGTCCTCGTCGATGATTTTGATCTCGCAGCCTACAGCAGGACGCCCGGCAGAGCGCAGGCGCATCGATTTCGGGCCTTCCAGCACATGATCCTCGGGCTGCAATATCGAGACCATGGGGGCCATTTCGGTCTGCCCATAGGCTTGAAAAAAACTGACATGCGGCATGACCTGCATCGCCTGGCGTAACAGCCCCTCGGGCATTGGCGACGCGCCATAAATATAGCTCTTGAGCACTTCTACCCGATTAGGATTGAAGGTCGGATGGGCCAGCATCATCCCCAGCATTGTCGGCACCAGCAGGGCAACGTTGACTTCGTGGGTCTCGATGGCCGTCATGGTTGCTTCGGGCTCAAACGACGGAATATAGACATTGCAGCCGCCAACAATGGCGATCGCGGTGTTTAGACCAAAATCGGCCAGATGAAACATCGGGGCGGCGTGCAGACCCTTCGTATCCCGATCAAATCGGCATTCTTTCGCAATCACCATGGCGTTGTACCACAACGCCCGGTGCGGCAGCATGACTCCCTTGGGAAAGCCGGTGGTGCCGCCCGTGTAGAACAATCCAGCAAGATGCTCACCGCCGCGCATCGCATCCTCGCAAGGTGAGTTTTGCGCGATCAGTTCCTCGAACGACAGCATTCCTTCTGGAGCCGGATCATCACTAATATAGATTACGGTTTCGACGCCCGTGGCTTCGGCGCGAATGGCATCCAGCATCGGCGCGAAATTGCGGTCCACGAACAAGACTTGCGCTCCTGAATCGTTCAAGGAGTAGGCATTTTCCGTCGCTGACCAGCGCGTGTTCATCGGCACCACCGCACCGCCCGCCCACCACACGGCGAACAGATATTCGGTGTAGCGATCGGAGTTGAGAGCGAGAATGGCCACCCGGTCGCCCGCCGCCATGCCCAGCTCTCGCAGCGCAGCCGCCAACCGCGCCATGCGGTCGCGCCACTCGCTCCATGTGTGCTGCCTTTCGCCGTCGATACTGGCTATCTTATTGGGAAAGGTGTCGGCTGCACTGTTGAGAACCTGGGTCAGATGCATGGATGGTCCAATCTTTTGATTGATATTCCACAAGCGGCAGATGTGGTGAGATGCCATGAACTTGGTTCTAGCCCAAGTGTTGTTTCTCCCGGACGGCCGAGAAACCCAAGTCTGATTATAGATCCATGCCCTTCGGGCAGCAGACTGAATGACGGCTTTGGGATGCAGCAATGAACGGCAGCGACAATTGGATTGAGGGGCTGCATCATCCAACTGTGAGTCCGCTATTCTGTGTTGATGCTCCAAAAGCCGCCGTTCGGGTTTCCACCCCCTTCCAGCCGTCTGATACAAAGCCCCCAACCGCCGCTCTGATGGTCACGTCCCCGCGCCATCACCGCCACGCCATCCCCGCCGATCTTCGTAACTCCAAATCAACCATTCGCGCGCTAGCCTCCCCCGGCCAGCACTGTAGGTCAGGA
>JANOKC010000196.1:0-2371 GCA_031419035.1 Novosphingobium sp.
GCCAAGCGGGCCATCGGCAATCCAGTCGCCCAGAGCGGTGCCGAGCGTCTGCGAGATCGTGATTGTCGCCCAATAATAGACTTCAGCGCGGGGCTCGTGGACCGTATTGACCGAGATGGTGCCCATTGCCCGGTACCAGACGAACAATGAGACCAGCACGCCGCCCAGCAGCATCAGGGACCCGCCGGGATAGCCAAACCCGAGCGAGCGGGTGGCAAAGTCGGCCATCGTCGTGCCGGCTGTGGTCGAGGCGATGATCGTCGCCCAGTAGAGCAGCGGGTGGAAGCGGCGTGCAGCAATCTGCCAGGCGACCAGCGCCACCAACAACGTTGCGAAGATGGCGGTGCCCACCAGATAACCAAGATTGAGCGACATGCTGACCGTGTCACCGGCGGTTTCGCCGAAAGTGGTCGCAAGGATCTTGATGATCCAAAACGTCAAGGTAACCGCAGGCACTTTGGTAAGGACGGCTTCGACGAAGGCCGTGTCGGAATGCTGTGTCACTGCAAATGCTCCTGCTGGGCATCTCCGCCCCGGTTGCGATAGGGCTGGAGCTAGGTGACAGGCGCGGCGAGTGCTATACGCAGGTGCTTAGATCCGTCCATTTCAGCGATTGCCCATGACCTCATTGAAACGCGATAAAACAAGGACCAAGCTCGCCCGCCGCAGGACTGTCTTCGGATTGGCGGCAATTCTGGGCTTGCAGGCAATCGCTGCGCTCTATTTCATTGCCGACGGTGTGGACGACGTATTGGGTGAGTTCCAGACCGGCATTTCTGTCGAAGCCGCGATGGAGTTTCTTGTCGCTTTCGCCCTGTGCGCGGGGATCGTGTTCGGCAGTCGCATGGTTCTGGGAATGCTAGCCGACTTGCGCCGACAGGAAGCCGCGCTCGAAATTGCGCGCGGCGCGCTGGCCGAGCACATTACCGTGCGCTTCAACGAATGGGGTCTTTCCGCCGGAGAACGCGATGTCGCGCTGTTCGCGCTGAAGGGTTGCAGTGTTGGCGAGATCGCCCGGCTGCGGGGCGCCGCGACCGGAACGATCCGCTCGCAGCTCAGCCAAGTCTATGCGAAAGGCGGGGTGAGCAGCCAATCAATGCTGGTGGCGCTGTTCATCGAAGACCTACTGCAAATCGAAGATATGCAGGGATAATCGTTTCGTGCCGCCAAGGCGCAATCGCCGACTCCAAGACTATCGCAACCCTGGCCCCGCGCATTGTGGCGAAAAAGAAGGCACCATCATGATCTCGGTTCTCGCCAATCGCACTTATCGCCATTTGCTCGGCGCACAGATCATTGCCTTGATCGGTACCGGGCTGGCAACCGTGGCATTGGGCCTGCTGGCCTATGACCTCGCCGGGGGCAATGCCGGCGCGGTGCTGGGAACAGCACTGGCGATCAAGATGGTCGCCTATATCGGCGTTGCTCCCGTAGTCGGGGCTTTCGCCGATCGGCTGCCGCGCCGCGCCTTCCTCGTCGCGATGGATGTAGTGCGCGCCGTCGTTGCGCTCAGCCTGCCGTTTGTCGATCAGATTTGGCAAATCTATGTGCTGATCTTTGTGCTGCAATCGGCCTCGGCCGCTTTTACGCCGACCTTCCAGGCAACCATCCCCGATGTGCTGCCGGATGAGGCTGATTACACCCGCGCCCTGTCGCTCTCGCGCCTCGCATACGACATGGAAAGCCTTATCAGTCCGATCCTTGCTGCAGCCCTCTTATCGGTAATCAGCTTCCATTGGCTGTTCGCAGGAACCTCCATCGGCTTCATCTGCTCGGCGCTGTTGGTGGTTTCGGTCGCCTTGCCGCGCTCGCCAGCGAAACCGCGCGCTGGAGGCATTTGGTCCAAGACTACGCGGGGTCTCAGGATTTACCTGAAGACGCCGCGGCTCAAGGGTTTGCTCGCGCTTAGCCTCGCCTCGGCGGCGGCAAGTTCGATGGTGATCGTCAACACCGTCGTCATTGTGCGTGGAACGCTCGGTTTTGGGCAACGAGAAGTGGCGCTAACGCTAGCGGCCTATGGTTTTGGCTCGATGCTCGCTGCATTTTTCATCCCGCGCTTGCTGGACAGGGTCAGTGATCGGACCTTGATGGCCAGTGCTGCCGCGATGCTGACGGCCAGCCTTGGCGTGATGGCTATCCTCACCATGCTTTTTGGCAAAAGCGGTGCTTACTGGCCGCTGTTGCTGGCAGGCTGGTTTGTCCTCGGGATTGCCTATTCGATGAGCGTCACACCGTCAGGCCGCCTTCTCCGTCGCTCCGCCAATGCCGACGACCGGCCTGCCGTCTTTGCCGCCCAATTTGCCCTCAGTCACGGTTGCTGGTTGATCACCTATCCCTTGGCCGGACAAATCGGGGCAAGCGTAGGCCAGGC
>JANOKC010000197.1:0-9336 GCA_031419035.1 Novosphingobium sp.
CTTGGTTTGACCCTAAGTTCCTGGCAGCAAAACAATTTTTCCGACAATCTCTCGCCGAGCCATGGCGTCAAACGCCGCGCGCCAGCGTGACAGCGGCAGCACACGATCCACGCGCGGGCGAAGTTTGCCATCTTCGAGCAATCCAAACAGCAGCTCACGCGCAGCCATGCCGCGCTCTGGGAACCTTCGGGCATATTCCCCGGCACGGACGCCCACCACGGAGAACCCCTTGATCAGCGGAATGTTGACCGCGATTTGCGGAATCCGGCCCGACGCAAAGCCGACCACCAGCAGCTTGCCGCCGAAGGCCAGGCATCGCGTGCTTTCATCGAAGATGTCACCGCCGACCGGGTCGTAGACCAGATCGGCGAGCGCCCCGCCGGTGATCTCTGCCACACGGTCCCTGAAGCGGCCTGTCGCGAGCAGGGTGGCATCGGGTTGGTAGGCCTGTGTGATCACCTTGAGCTTTTCGGCCGAGGTTGAGGCCGCGATCACCCGCGCGCCCAGCGCCTTGGCAAGGTCTACTGCGGCAAGTCCCACCCCGCCGCTCGCACCATGCACCAGCACCCATTGTCCAGGCTTGAGCTGGCCCAATTCGACCAGCGCGACATAAGCTGTGTGGTAGGCTGCGCCAAAGCTGGCGGCGGTCGCATGATCGATACCGGGCGAGAGTAGCCGCAATGCAGCCGCATCGATTGATACATATTCGGCCATTCCGCCCAATCGGCATGAGCCAACCACAGCATCACCCGCGGAAAAACCGCTGACCGGATCAGCCTCCACCACCGTTCCTGAAACTTCCATGCCCGGAATGAAGGGCAGCGGCGGCTTGAGCTGATATTCGCCGCGCGTCATCAGCAGGTCGGGGAAATTGAGTGAGGTCGCATGGACCCGGACCAGCACCTGACCCGCCGCGCGGATCGGCGCGGGCAGTTCGGCTATTTCTGTGCCCGAAAAATCAGGGGACAGCGAGGTAACCAGCAGCGCCTGCATCGGGCTTAGAAGGTGTCTTTGGCGGCGCGCAGCGCCGCAAAGGTCGCCACCGCATCGCCGCCACCCCACCTTGCCGCAAGTGCCTGATCGTCAGCGCGCAGGAATGGGTTAGTGGCCAATTCCCGGTCGAGCCGGGTTGGCACCGTCCACTCGCCTGCCTCGCGTTTGGCGGCTATTTCTGCGACATAGTTTGCCAGAACTGCATTGTCGGGATCGGCGTGCACCGCAAACCGCGCATTGGATGCCGTGTATTCATGCGCGCAATAGAGCGCGGAATCAGCGGGTAGAGCCTTGATACGCGAGAGGCTGGCCCAAAACTGCGGCGCGGTGCCTTCAAACATCCGTCCGCAGCCCAGCGCAAATATTGCATCGCCGACGAAAGCGATTCCAGCTTCCGGCAGGTGAAAGGCGATGTGGCCATTGGTGTGGCCGCTGACATCGATCACTTGCGCAGCGTGCGCGCCGAGCGACACGGTATCGCCATGTGCGATTACCCGGTCGGGCGCAGTGCCCAGCTTCTCAACCTCCGCCGGGCCAGTGACTGTGCAGCCGGTGGCTGCCTTGATAGCCTCGTTTCCGCCGGCATGATCGGGGTGCCAGTGGGTGTTCCAGATCTGGGTGATCGTCCAGCCTTTCGCCGCCGCCTCGCGAAGGTAGGCTGCGGCGTCAGGTGTATCGATGCAGGCAGTCTCGCCGCTGGCGGGATCATGCAGCAGAAAGCCGTAATTGTCAGACAAGCAAGGGAACTGGTGAACTTCGAGCATGGCAATCTCCTGAGGCTAGTCTAGCGGATCGCCTGAAAAGCAAAAGCCCGCCCGGATCGCTCCGGACGGGCTTTTGTGTTCGTCTCCCCGGTGAAGCCGGGGACGACGTGTTTACTTCTTGCCCTTGAGCGCAGCGCCGAGAATGTCGCCCAGCGAAGCACCGGCATCTGACGAGCCGTATTGTTCCACTGCTTCCTTCTCTTCGGCCAGCTGACGCGCCTTGACCGAGAAGTTCGGCTTTTTGGAGCGGTCAAACCCGGTGACCATGGCATCAAGCTTCTGGCCAACCTGGAAGCGATCAGGACGCTGCTCGTCACGGTCACGGCCAAGATCGGTGCGCTTGATAAAGCCGGTCGCGCCATCGTCGCCTGCCTGAACCTCAAGGCCGCCATCGCGAACTTCGAGGACCGTCACGGTGACGACCTGGCCGCGGTTCAACGTGCCTTCGGTGGAAGCGGCAACGCCGCCAGCCGCCGGAGCGCCCTTTTCAAGCTGCTTCATGCCCAGGCTGATGCGTTCCTTTTCAACATCAACGTCGAGCACCACGGCCTTGACCGGTTCACCCTTGCGGTGCAGCGCCAGAGCGTCTTCGCCCGAGATGCCCCAGGCGATGTCGGACATGTGGACCATGCCGTCGACGTCGCCATCGAGGCCGATGAACAGGCCGAATTCGGTGGCATTCTTGACTTCGCCTTCGACGATTGAGCCAACCGGATTCTTCTCGGCGAAATCGCCCCATGGGTTCGACTGGGCCTGCTTGAGGCCAAGCGAAATGCGGCGCTTGTCGCTATCGACTTCGAGCACCAGAACATCGACTTCCTGACTGGTCGAAACGATCTTGCCGGGGTGAACGTTCTTCTTGGTCCAGCTCATTTCCGAAACATGGACCAGGCCTTCGATGCCAGCTTCCAGTTCCACAAACGCGCCGTATTCGGTGATGTTGGTGACTACGCCTGAAAGCTTCGCGCCAACCGGGTATTTGGCAATCACGCCTTCCCAAGGATCGCTTTCCAGCTGCTTCATGCCCAGGCTGATGCGCTGCGTATCCTGGTTGATCCGGACGATCTGGACCTTGACCGTGTCGCCGATATTGATGACTTCGCTGGGATGATTGACGCGCTTGTAGCTCATGTCGGTGACATGCAACAGGCCGTCAATGCCGCCCAGATCGACGAACGCCCCGTAATCTGTGATGTTCTTGACGATACCGTCAATGATCTGGCCCTCGACCAGATTGAGGATCAGGCCAGAACGCTGTTCAGCGCGGGTTTCTTCGAGAACGGCACGGCGCGAGACAACGATATTGCCGCGGCGGCGATCCATCTTGAGGATCTGGAACGGCTGCGGCATATCCATCAGCGGCTGCACATCGCGGACCGGGCGGATATCAACCTGCGATCCGGGAAGGAAGGCTACGGCGCCATCGAGATCGACAGTGAAGCCGCCTTTCACGCGGCCAAAGATCACGCCTTCAACGCGCTTGCCTTCGCCAAATTCGCTTTCCAGCTTGTCCCAGGCGGCTTCGCGGCGGGCGCGGTCACGGCTGAGCATTGCTTCGCCGTCGGAATTTTCAACGCGGTCAACATAGACCTCGACTTCATCGCCGACGGACAGACCATGCGGCAGGCCGGGCTGGGCGAATTCGCGCAAGGACACGCGGCCTTCGCTTTTCAGGCCAACGTCGATCACGGCCTTGTCGTTTTCAATTGCGGTAATAGTGCCCTTGACGACGCGGCCTTCAAAGCCGCCATCGGCGTCGCCGCCGAGTGATTCGTTGAGCATCGCGGCGAAATCGTCGCGCGTGGGGAAAGCCGTAGTGGCCATGTATGGTATCCTACTATCGTTGTTTCCGGCCGGGCGGTTTTTCCGCCGGTCTTTCTCCGCGTGCCGCACCATGCGGTAAACGGGCCAAAGTAGCCGATCTGCCTGCCGGGCCGGATGCCATGGCAGGCGCCGTCTGAGCCGGGTGGCCCGTCGGACCGGGCGCGCTTAGGTTAGGGGGCGCAGGAATGCAAGGGAAATGGGGTCAGAGGCGGCGCTGCTCGGCCAGCGCGATCGCTGCGGCAATCGCCTCGGCGGGGCTGAAGTCGGAGGTGTCGAGCAGCACTGCATCTGCCGCCGCAACCAGGGGCGCCTCGGCGCGGCTCCGGTCGCGGGCATCGCGCAGTTCGAGGTCAGCGGCAATCTTGGCCAGGCTGACTTTTCGGCCCGCCGTCTGCATTTCTTTGAAACGTCGCTCAGCGCGGGCCGATACGCTGGCGACCACAAACAGTTTCACCTCAGCCGCCGGCGCGATCACGGTGCCGATATCGCGCCCGTCCAGCACCGCGCCGCCGGGCTGAGTGGCGAAGGCACGCTGGCGTTCGAACAGCGCGCGGCGGACGGCGGGATGGACTGAGACGCGGCTGGCGAGCCCGCCAGTTGCTTCGGAGCGGAGTTCCGGATCGTCAAGCAAGCTGTCGGGAAAGGCGCAGGCCGTAAAGGCATCGCCCGCATCATCTGGATCGCCACCGTTCAGCGCGACCTGCCGCCCCACTGCACGATACAGCAGCCCGGTATCAAGATGCGGCAACCCGAAATGCGCGGCAAGCGCCTTGGCGATGGTGCCCTTGCCCGAGGCTGTGGGGCCATCGACTGCGATGATCATGGAGCCAGCCCATCAAGCAGCGCCTCAAACACCGGAAAGCTGGTCGCGATCGGACGGGTGTCGTCCACTTCGACGCCGTCGCGGCTAGCGAGCCCCGCCACCGCCATGCTCATCGCGATGCGGTGATCCAGGTGGGTTGCTATCGGGCCACCGCCCGCCAGCGGCTCGCCGCCGGTGCCATCAATGATCAGGCCATCGGCTGTCTCAGTAATCTGCGCGTCAATTGAAGTGAGCGCGGCGGCCATCGCGGAGAGGCGATCGCTTTCCTTCACGCGCAGTTCTTCAAGGCCAGTGGTGACGGTGCGGCCCTTGGCCAAGGCGGCGGCAACGAAAAGTACGGGGAATTCATCGACCATGCTCGGCACAACGGCGGGATCGACCTCAATTCCGGTCAGGGCCGAATGCAGCACGCGCAAATCAGCCACTGGCTCGCCACCAACCTGGCGCAGGTTCACCGCCTCGATCTGTCCGCCCATGGCGCGCAGCACATGATATAGCCCGGCTCGGGTAGAGTTCATGCCGACATTTTCGATCAGGATATCGGAACCAGGCACGATCAGCCCAGCGACCATGAAGAAGGCTGCGGAAGAGGGATCGCCGGGGACTTCGATGGTCAGTGGTTTCAGCTCAGCCTCACCGCGGATGCGGATGGTTCGGACCCCATCGGACGCAGTTTCCACCGTGAGATCAGCGCCGAAGCCCGCCAGCATCCGTTCAGAATGATCGCGGGTCGGCACTGGCTCTATTACAGTGGAGATGCCCGGAGTGTTGAGACCCGCCAGCAGGATTGCGCTTTTAACCTGCGCCGAGGCAACAGGCAGCCTGTAGGTGATCGGCACGGGCAGGGCAGCGCCGCGCAGCATCAGCGGCAGTTTTCCCCCAGGTGAGGCGGTGAAATCCGCGCCCATCCGGCTCAGCGGCTCGATCACCCGGCCCATCGGGCGTTTGCTCAGGCTGGCATCGCCGATGAAGCTGACGGTAATAGCGTGGCTGGCGACCAGCCCCATCAGCAGTCGGGTGGAGGTGCCGCTGTTGCCCATATCGAGCGCGGCCTCAGGCTGGAGCAATCCGCCGACGCCGACGCCGTGAACGCGCCATTCGCTGTCCCCGATTCGCTCGATATTCGCGCCCATGGCCCGCATCGCTGCGGCAGTGGCTAGAACGTCCTCACCCTCAAGCAATCCCGATATCCGGCTCTCGCCGACCGCCAGAGCCGAAAGCATAAGCGCGCGGTGGCTGATCGATTTGTCGCCGGGCACGCGGATCGTGCCGCGCAAAGGCCCTGCGGGCATGAAACGGCGAGGGGCAGCAGGATCGGCAGCGGTCACGGGTCAGCTTTCGGATCTAGCGGGGCAGGTGGCGCGCGGCTTTTGACAGCGCGCGCGCGCTATGGCAAGGCGCGCCCTCGCTTGATTCTGGCTTAGGCCATCACCATCAACGCAAGAGTTTTTTCGGCTTGCCGCATTGGCGGTGGGCCAGTGTGAGGAATTTTCATGGTCAAGGCTGAATGGGGCGCCAAGCAAAGCTGCCCGAAATGCGGCACCCGCTTTTACGATCTGGGCAAGGATGATCCGGTCACCTGCATCGAATGCACCTATGCCTGGGTTCCCGAACCTGTGCTGAAATCAAAGCAGCCGATCCCCTATGAGGAAGTCCAGAAGGAAAAGGTTGAGACCACCGAGGACGGTGATCTGGCCGAAGAAGATCTGGAAATCGACGAAGACAATGATTCGCCCGATAACGACGTTGATCTGGGCGGTGATGAAGATCTTGGCGTTCCGGGCGTTGAAGGCAACGACGACGAGCACTAAATCCGTCCTTGCAATGCCGGGAACGCGCCACTAGAGCGCTGCGTCCCGTCTGCAAGGTCGGGGCTGATGGCCTTTCGAGGGCGTTGGTAATGAATGGAATGGGGCCTTAGCTCAGCTGGGAGAGCGCCTGCATGGCATGCAGGAGGTCAGCGGTTCGATCCCGCTAGGCTCCACCAGTTTTTCCGATAAAGAAAACGTCCGGGGGACGTTTTCCGGAAAAACTCCCAAGCGCAAGCGCGGGAGGTGGTTACAGAGTGATATTCAGCCCCTGTTGGGTGTGAATATAGTTTTTAGCAGCAGGCTGGTCGGCGAGGTTTCGCCCACCGGCTTTTTTCGCGTTTTCCAGTTTTTTCGCGTTACGGAGTATTTGGCCTATGTTCGACAGTCTGTCAGATCGCCTTGGCGGCGTATTCGACAAGCTGCGCGGGCGTGGGGCGCTGAGCGAGCAGGACGTTCGCGATGCGATGCGCGAAGTGCGGATCGCGTTGCTCGAAGCCGATGTGGCGCTGCCAGTTGTCCGCCGTTTCATCGATGATGTGACCGAAAAGGCGATCGGCCAGTCAGTCCTGAAGTCGGTCACGCCGGGTCAGCAGGTCGTCAAGATCGTCAATGACGCGTTGGTTGAGATGCTGGGCGGGGAACAGACCGCCGAGCTTGATCTCGAGGCGCTGCCGCCAGTCGTCATCATGATGGTCGGTCTGCAGGGCTCGGGTAAGACCACGACAACTGCCAAGCTGGCCAAGCTGCTCAAGGAAAAGCGCGGCAAAAAGGTGCTGATGGCGTCGCTCGACGTTAATCGCCCGGCCGCGCAGCAACAGCTGGCGGTGCTGGGCGAGCAGATTGGCGCTGCCACCCTGCCGATCATTGCCGGGCAAGCCCCGGTTGATATCGCCACTCGCGCGCTGCAATCGGCCAAACTGCAAGCGGTCGACGTGCTGCTGCTCGATACTGCAGGCCGCCTGCACGTGGATGCGCAGTTGATGGACGAGATGAAGGCGGTTGCCGCGATCTCGGTTCCCAAGGAAGTGCTGCTGGTGGTCGATGCACTGACCGGGCAGGATGCGGTGAACGTCGCGCAAAGCTTTTCGGGCCAGGTTGATCTGACCGGCGTTATTCTCACCCGGATGGACGGCGATGCCCGCGGCGGTGCGGCGCTTTCAATGCGGGCGGTAACCGGCAAGCCAATCAAATTTGCCGGAACCGGCGAAAAGATCGACGCGATCGAGCCATTTCATCCGGTGCGCGTTGCCGGCCGTATCCTTGGCATGGGCGATGTCGTCTCGATTGTTGAGAAGGCCGCCGCCAGCATCGCCGAAGCTGATGCTGAAAAGATGGCCGCGCGGATGGCCAAGGGTCAGTTCGATCTGAACGACTTGCGGATGCAGCTGGGCCAGATGCAGAAGATGGGCGGCCTCGGCGCGCTGGCGGGCATGATGCCTGGGATGAAGAAGGCCAAGGCAGCGATGGCGCAAAGCGGCATGGACGACAAGGTGCTGATCCGCATGGATGCGATAATCGGATCGATGACGCCCAAGGAGCGCACCCGGCCCGAACTGCTCAACGCCAAGCGCAAGATCCGGATCGCCAATGGCTCGGGAATGCAGGTTCAGGATGTCAACAAGCTGCTCAAGATGCACCAGGAAATGGAGCGCGCGATGAAGCAGATCAAGAAGATGGGCGGCCTGGCGGGACTAGGCAAGCTGTTCGGCGGTGGCGGTATGGGGGCAGGTATGGGCGGCGCTGCCATGCCCGGTCTTCCCGGCCTTGGTGGTGGCTCTGGTCCCGATCTCTCAAAGTTTCTCAAGAAATAAGACTTAAACTGGTTTATAAGAAAGGTAATTTCATGTCAGTAGCTATCCGGCTTTCGCGCGGCGGTTCCAAAAAGCGCCCGTATTACAAGGTCGTCGTATCCAACAGCCGCGCCCCGCGCGATGGCAAATATCTCGAGCAGGTTGGCACCTACAACCCGCTGCTCGCCAAGGATGATGAAAAGCGCGTTGCGCTGATCGAAGACCGCGTCCGCTATTGGCTGGGCGTTGGCGCACAGCCGACCGATCGCGTTGCCCGCATGCTCGACAAGGCCGGGATCAAGGAACGCACAGCCACCAACAACCCAAACAAGGCAGAGCCCGGCAAGAAGGCCATAGAACGCGTTGAAGACAAGGCCAAGAAGGCTGTCGACGCCGCAGAGGCCGCCGCCGCTGCCGTCGCCGCTCCGGTGGTGGAAGAAGTAGTTGAAGAAGTTGCAGCCGAAGAAGTTGCGGTTGAAGCGGTTGTCGAAGAAGTAGTGGTTGAAGAAGCCGCTGCCGAAGAAGCTGCTCATGAAGCTGCCGCTGAGGAAGCACCGGTCGCCGAAGCTTCTGAGGAAGCTACCCCTGAAGCTGCCGCTGAAGAAGCTCCGGCCGCCGAAGTTGCCGAGGACGTTGCTGCTGAAGAAGCTCCCGCTGCTGAAGCTGCTGAAGAAGCCGCCCCCGAAGCCGCAGCAGCAGTTGCCGCTGAAGAAGTCGCAGCCGAAGATAAGGCTGAAGGCTAAGTCTTGGCTCAGGACTCCCCCGTTACGCTGGCCGCCATCAGCGGTGCGCATGGCATAACGGGGGAGGTCCGCCTTAAGCTGTTCGGCGAAGGTGTGGCAGCGCTGAAGCGCTACAGCACTTTCAATGACGGCAAGCTAACCCTCGAAAAGCTGCGTGATGACACCAAGGGCGGGGCGATTGCCCGCTTTGCCGAAGTGACCGATCGCACCGCCGCCGAAGCCTTGCGCGGCACCGTGCTGGCCGTGCCGCGCTCCACCCTCCCGCCGCTGGCTGAGGGCGAGTATTACTACGCCGATCTGATCGGCCTCCCGGCGGTTTCGACCGAAGGCGGGGCGCTGGGCATCTGCGTCGCTATCGAGAATTTCGGCGCGGGGGACGTGATCGAGATCGAACGCGCCGACGGCAAGCGCTTCATGGTGCCGATGAAGGTGGAGGCGGTGCCGGAGTGGACGGATCGCATCTTGATTGACGCTGCTTACGTCGAGTAGTATATACATTGCGTATATACGGAGATGGCCATGTCAAAGGAATACCGCGCCAAAGTCTTCAAGTCGGGCAATTCGATGGCGCTGCGCCTGCCCAAGGCG
>JANOKC010000198.1:0-5022 GCA_031419035.1 Novosphingobium sp.
CGCAATCTCGTCGATCGTCAGACTTACAAACTGCGCCGCTCGGCCGCCCTGGCCGAGTGGCAGTCGCTCGCCGCGTGAGGTTGGTCACTTTGGCTATTCGTGCGCCAAACGGAGACGAGTTGCGATTAGACTGACAGCACCTCGCATTCCCGTGCTCATTTCCATTCCGCTGGTTGCATGCTTGCTTCCCGTGATGATCGGAGTGCTGATTCTGCCTGCCGCCGTTCGGGTGGTCCGCGAAATGTTACCCGCAATGCAAGGAGGATAAAATGCAGCAATCTTATGCAAGGCTGACTCTGGCTATCGCCCTTTCCCTTCCGTTGGGGGCATGCAGTTCGATATTTGGCAGCAACACGGCTGCGCGCAGTACGCAGCAGTTGCAGCCTGCTGAAAATGCCGCTCCGAAGCTGGCTCTCGGTTCAACTGACGAAGGGCGCGCGCACCTTGGCGCAGGGCGGGTGGGCCTGGCGATCGAAGCCTTTCAACGCGCACTTGCCTCTGGCGAACCGGTTGCGCCCGCATTGAACGGAATGGGGGTTGCCTATGCGCGTCTGGGCCGTTCGGATGCAGCAAAACGGTTCTTCGAACAAGCAAGCGCCATGGAGCCCGCGAACGAGAAATTTGCGGCGAACCTTGTCAATCTTTTGCGCTCTCCTGCATTTGCGGCCCGGCAGAATCGCGAACTGATGGGCCAGCTAGCCAATGGAACTGGCAACCCCAGCCCGGCGACCGCTAGCGATTCGCCAAGGCTCGGTCAGCTTCAGCGTATTTCCCGAAGCGAAGTCCGGATTGCGGCCGCCCCTTCGCTGGCAGCGCCATTGCAGTCCGCGCGGTCGCAACCTTCCTCCGGCATCAATTTGCCAACGCGCATTACCCGGGTGGAGCGCGGACAGGTCCCCGGTTCCGATCGCAAGCAAGCCGTAGCTGGGCAGCGCATCAGTCCTGCCTATCCGCTTAGAATAGAGTTCAGCGGTGCGTCGCGGAATATACTGAAGCGCGAAGGCGAAGTTGCCGCTACTTCTGCCTTGCCCAAACAGGCGCGCCCTGCGGTCTCGCGCCGCTCGCGCGCGTCAGCTGTGGGACCAGATTTCTTATCGGAATCGACCAAGCCGGAATATCCGATCCGGCTCGTTCTTTAACCGGCGCGATTGGCAGGATCTGACCCAGGTTGATGGCTTACGCAAGTCAGTTCGCGCTTATTGGATTTGCGCTGTGGGGGGCATATACTGACGTCAGATTCAGGCGCCTTTCCAATCTATTGTGCCTGCTGACATTCATCGCCGGCCTCGCGTCTGGCTATGCGCTGCATGACCTGCAATGGGTAGGATTATCGCTGCTCCACGCATTGGCAGGCCTCGTGATTGGAATGCTACTGTTCCGGTTCGGAATTGTTGGGGGCGGGGACGCAAAGTATTTCGCGGCATTTTCAGCATGGCTGCCGATCTCGCTATTCTTCTATCAGACTTTGCTGGTCTCGGTTTCTGGAGTATTAGTCGTGCTGCTGTCATTCACCTATCGAAGGCTGGCCGGAAAGCCGATGGCCGGGATGCACAGCAAGGACAAATCGCACACTATCCCCTATGGCGTCGCGATTGCAGCGGGCGCGCTGCTTACCCATTTTACAATCTGACTGGCCACTTTGCGGTTCCAGCCGGATTGCGGCGGCTCTTGGCTTGAAGGCTGACCGCGCATGATATAGCGGCTGGGAACGGAGTCACGGCGGGGTCTGGGTTCTACGATGCCCATCCTGTCGCAGCTATGGCATCCGCATTGAGAGGCAAGCTGTAACCATGATCCGCAATTTTGACGTCGTTATTGTGGGAGCCGGGCATGGCGGTGCTCAGGCAGCGGTCGCGCTTCGGCAGGGGGGCTTTGCTGGATCGATCGCGATGATCGGCAACGAGGCCGAACCGCCCTATGAACGCCCGCCGCTTTCGAAGGAATACCTCGCGCAGGAAAAGCCGTTTGAGCGGCTCTATATTCGTCCGCCCACTTTCTGGGCCGAAAAGAATGTTGAGCTGATGCTGGGGCAGGAGGTGGTGACGGTCGATCCCGCTGCCCATGCGCTGACAACGGCAGAGGGGGTACATATAACCTTTGGCAAGCTGATCTGGGCCACCGGGGGCAATCCCCGCGCGTTGACCTGTCCGGGGAGTAATCTGGGCGGTGTCCATGCAGTGCGCAACCGGGCTGATGTCGACACGATCATGGAGGAGCTGAAAAACACCCGCCGCATCGTTGTGATCGGCGGCGGCTATATCGGGTTGGAAGCGGCCGCGGTTTTGACCAAGCTGGGTAAGCAGGTGACCTTGCTCGAAGCATTGCCCCGCGTGCTTAACCGGGTTGCCGGGGAAGAGCTATCGGACTTCTTCGAGGCCGAACACCGTGCCCACGGTGTAGATTTGCGGACCGGATGCGGGGTTGTCGCGCTGGTTGGCGATGGCCGGGTCAGCGGGGTCGAACTGGCTGATGGAACAATGCTGCCGGCTGAAATGGTGATCGTTGGTATCGGAATCATCCCCGCAGTTGGTCCCCTGCTGGTAGCGGGCGCAGCCGGAGGCAATGGCATTGATGTCGACCCGCAGTGCCGCACCTCGCTGCCCGATGTGTTTGCGATCGGCGATTGCGCGGCTCATGCCAATGATTTTGCCGATGGTCAGGTGATCAGGCTGGAATCGGTCCAGAACGCCAATGACATGGCCAGCATCGCCGCCAAAGCGATCTGCGGCGAGGACAAGCCCTATGCGGCAACGCCGTGGTTCTGGTCGAACCAATATGACCTCAAGCTTCAGACCGTTGGCCTTTCGACCGGCTTTGATCGTACAGTGTTGCGCGGCGATCCGGCTGCGCGCAGTTTCTCGGTGCTCTATTTCAAACACGGCCGGTTGATCGCGCTCGATTGCGTCAACAATGTTCGCGATTATGTGCAGGGCCGCAAGCTGGTCGAACAGAGGCTGGTTGTCGATCCCGAAGACCTCGCCGATGCCGCCCACCCGCTCAAGGAATGGGCGGCGCTGGCGGAAGGCTGAGGGGCTCAGTCCGCCAAGGTAAGCTGCTCGAACCGTTCAAGGTGGAAATCGGCTGAACCAAACTGGCTTTCGATCATCGTCGCGCGTTTGAAGTAGTGGCCGATCGCCAGCTCCTGCGTGATCCCGATCCCGCCGTGGGTCTGCACCGCATTCTGCCCGACGAACCTGGCCGAGCGCGAGACCTTGGCCTTGGCGAGGCTGACCGCGGCCTTGCGCTGGGCCTCGGGCGATTCGAGCTTCAGCGTCGCCATCAGGGTCATCGAGACGATCTGCTCCACCTCAATGAACATGTCGGCCATGCGGTGTTGCAGCACCTGGAACCGCCCGATAGGCTGGCCGAATTGCTGGCGCTGCTTGGAATAGTCTAGCGTGCCTTCGTGGAGCCTGCGAGTGACGCCGCAGGCCTCGCCGCAGACTGCCACGGTGGCTTCATCGACAATCCGCTCAATCAGGGCGAGGCCGCCGGGAAGCAATGCGTCGCCGGGGACCGCGACGTTCTCAAAATAGATTTCCGAAGCACGGAAGCCATCGACGGTCGGGTAATCGCGCCGGACAATGCCGGGTGATCTGGCGTCGATCAGGAACAGTTCCACACCGCTGCGCTCACGCTGGCTGCCGCCGGTGCGGGCGGTGACCAGCAGATGGCTGGACCACGGCGCGGCATAGACTACGCCCTTGTGGCCGTTGAGGATGTAGCCAGCACCGTCGGGCTTGGCGGTGGTGCGCAGATTGGCAAGATCATACCGGCCTTGCGGTTCGGCATAGGCAAACGCGATGGTGGCATTGCCGGCGATAATCTCGGGGATCATCGCATCGGCTATTGCGCCGCCTGAATGCTTCAGCGCGCCGCCGCCGATCACTACGGTCTGGAGGTAAGGCTCTATCGCGATGACCTTGCCAAGCTCTTCCATCATGATCACGTTTTCCAGTGCGCCGCCGTCCATCCCGCCGTGCTTTTCGGCAAAGGGGGCGGACAGAATGCCCAGATCCTGCGCCAAGGCCCGCCAGATGCCCGGATCACGCCCTTCGGGGCTGTCCAGCATCTTTTTGCGGCTCTCAAAGTCATAGGTGTCGGCAAGAAAGCGCGCGAGCGTGTCGCGCAGCATATCCTGCGTTTCGGTATAGTTGAAATCCATCGAAGTAATCCTGTTTGTTCAGCGTCTCAGAGACCCAGCACCATCTTGGCGATGATGTTGCGCTGGATCTCATTCGAGCCGCCGTAAATCGTGGTCTTGCGCGCGTTGAAATAGGTTGGCGCGGTGCGGTGGGCGTGATCTGGCCCGATCGGGTGTTCGTTGTCGCCCTCTCCAAACCCGCGGAAATAGGGCGCGCCGTAATAGCCGACGGCCTCAAGGCTCAGCTCGGTCAATCGCTGCTGGATTTCCGAACCCTTGATCTTGAGCAGGCTTGATTCCGGCCCCGGTCCCTTGCCGGCATTCTCGCCAGCCAGACTGCGCAGCTCGGTAAATTCCAGTGCGGTCAGATCCATTTCCAGCTCGGCGATCTTGCGCCGGAAGAACGGGTTGGCGATCAGCGGGCGGTCACCATCCAGCTCGGTCCGGGCAATCGCCTTGACCTTTTCAACGCCGCGCTTCGATCCGGCCACGCCGGCGATACCGGTGCGTTCATGGGCCAGCAGGAACTTGGCGCAGGTCCAGCCCTTGTTTTCTTCATAGATCCGGTTGGCGATGGGAACGCGGACCTCCTCCAGCCATACCTCGTTGACCTCGTGCTCGCCGCCCAGCGTGATGATCGGGCGCACGGTGATGCCGGGTGTTTTCATGTCGATCAGCAGGAAGCTGATCCCTTCCTGCTGCTTGCCCTCGGCATTGGTGCGCACCAGGAAAAAGCCCCAATCGGCGTGCTGGGCCATGGTGGTCCAGGTTTTCTGGCCGTTGACGATGTAATCGCTGCCATCCTGAACCGCTTTGGTGCGGAGCGAGGCAAGGTCTGAACCAGAGCCGGGTTCGGAATAGCCCTGGCACCACCAATC
>JANOKC010000199.1:0-27379 GCA_031419035.1 Novosphingobium sp.
GGCCGCTCGGTGATCGTCACCGGACCGGAACTCAAGCTGCACCAGTGCGGTCTGCCCAAGAAGATGGCGCTCGAGCTGTTCAAGCCGTTCATCTACGCCCGGCTTGATGCCAAGGGTCTGTCGATGACCCTCAAGCAGGCCAAAAAATGGGTCGAAAAGGAGCGAAAGGAAGTCTGGGATATCCTGGATGAGGTGATCCGC
The DNA here is from genome assembly GCA_031419035.1 of Novosphingobium sp. Taxonomy (GTDB): domain Bacteria; phylum Pseudomonadota; class Alphaproteobacteria; order Sphingomonadales; family Sphingomonadaceae; genus Novosphingobium. Next base: position 202 of record JANOKC010000199.1, read on the forward strand.
GAACATCCGGTGATGCTCAACCGCGCGCCGACACTTCACCGTCTGGGCATCCAAGCGTTTGAGCCCGTGCTGATCGAGGGCAAGGCGATCCAGCTTCACCCGCTGGTCTGCTCGGCTTTCAACGCCGATTTCGATGGCGATCAGATGGCCGTCCACGTGCCGCTCTCGCTGGAAGCCCAGCTGGAAGCCCGCGTGCTGATGATGTCGACCAACAACATCCTCAGCCCCGCCAATGGCAAGCCGATCATCGTTCCTTCGCAGGACATGGTGCTTGGCCTCTATTATCTGTCGATGGACCGTCAGGGTGAGCCGGGCGAGGGCATGATGATGTCCGATATCGCCGAAGTGCATCAGGCACTGCATTGCGGTGCGGTGACGATGCACTCCAAGATCGTTGCTCGCGTTCCGCAGACCGATGAGGCCGGCAAGCAGTATCTCAAGCGGTATAATACCACGCCGGGCCGGATGCTGCTGGGCGAATGCCTGCCCAAGAGCCACACGGTTCCCTTCGAGCTGGTCAACCGCCTGCTCACCAAGAAGGAAATCGCCGACGTTATCGATCAGGTCTATCGTCACACCGGTCAGAAGGACACAGTTTTGTTCGCCGATGCGATCATGAGCCTTGGCTTCCGCAACGCCTTCAAGGCCGGGATCAGCTTCGGCAAGGATGACATGATCATCCCTGACAGCAAGGATGGCCTGGTTGATGAAACCAAGGCGCTGGTGGCCGATTACGAGCAGCAGTATCAGGACGGCCTGATCACCCAGCAGGAAAAGTACAACAAGGTGATCGACGCCTGGAGCCGTTGCGGCGATCAGGTGGCCAACGCCATGATGGAAGAGATCAAGGCAACCCCGATCGACGAGCACGGCCGTGAAAAGCCAGTCAACTCGATCTATATGATGTCGCATTCGGGTGCGCGTGGTTCGCCAACCCAGATGAAACAGCTGGCGGGGATGCGCGGGCTGATGGCCAAGCCTTCGGGCGAGATCATCGAAACCCCGATCATCTCGAACTTCAAGGAAGGGCTGACCGTCCTTGAATACTTCAACTCGACCCACGGGGCCCGCAAGGGCCTGGCCGATACCGCACTGAAAACCGCGAACTCGGGTTACCTGACCCGCCGTCTGGTTGACGTTTCACAGGATTGCGTTGTCGTCGTTGAGGATTGCGGGACAGAACGCGCGCTGGAAATGCGCGCGATCATCCAGGGCGGTTCGGTTATCGCCTCGCTGGGTGAACGTATCCTTGGCCGGACGCTGGCTGAAGATATCGTCGATCCCAAGACCGGCGAAGTCGTGGCGACCAATGGCCAGCTGCTCGATGAAGCTGCGATCCTGCGGATCGAAGCGGTTGACCCGCAAGGTGCGCGGATCCGCTCACCGCTGGTCTGCCAGGCAGAACAGGGCGTTTGCGGCAAGTGCTATGGCCGTGATCTGGCGCGCGGAACTCCGGTAAACATCGGTGAAGCGGTTGGTGTTATCGCTGCACAGTCAATCGGTGAGCCGGGCACCCAGCTGACCATGCGAACCTTCCACATCGGCGGGGCCGCGCAGGTCAACGAGCAGTCGCATCTGGAAGCGCTATGCGATGGGACCATCGTTCATCGCGATATCCCGACCATCACTGACAAACGCGGCCGCCGCCTCAGCCTGGCGCGTGGCGGTGAAATCGTGGTGCTGGATGGTGACGGGCGTGAGCGCGCAATGCATCGCGTACCTTACGGAACCCATCTGCTCCACGAAAGTGGCGCGACTATCAAGCAAGGCGACCGTCTGGCCGAATGGGATCCGTTCACCACTCCGGTGATCACCGACAAGTCTGGTATCGTGAAATATCAGGATTTGCTCGATGGCCGTACGCTGACCGAGCTGGTCGATGAAGCAACCGGTATCGCCCAGCGCGTCGTCACCGAAAATCGCGGCACCAACCGCGGCAAGAAGGAGGATCTGCGTCCGCGCATCACCCTGCTTGACGAGGCATCGGGCGAAGCTGCCCGTTACCTGATGGCGCCGGGTACGACGCTTTCGGTCGAAGATGGCCAGATGGTCGATGCGGGCGATATTCTTGCCCGTGCCAGCCGCGAAGCCGCCAAGACCCGCGACATCACCGGCGGTCTGCCGCGCGTTGCCGAACTGTTCGAGGCGCGCAAGCCGAAGGACAATTCGATCATCGCCAAGATCGACGGGCGGATTGAATTCGTCCGCGATTACAAGGCCAAACGCAAGATCGCGATTGTCCCGGAAGAGGGTGATCCGGTCGAGTATCTGATCCCCAAGAGCCGGGTCATCGACGTTCAGGAAGGCGATTTCGTCAAGAAGGGCGACAATCTGATCTCGGGCAGCCCCGATCCGCATGACATTCTTGAAGTCATGGGTGTTGAGGCTCTGGCCGAATATCTCGTGGCGGAAATTCAGGAAGTCTACCGCTTGCAGGGCGTGAAGATCAACGACAAGCACATCGAGGTGATCGTTCGCCAGATGTTGCAGAAAGTTGAAATCACCGATGGCGGCGACACGACTTTGCTGGCCGCCGAACAGGTCGATTTCGAGGAAATGAACGAATACAACGCCAAATTGCTGCCGGGTCAGAAACCGGCAGTGGGCAAGCCGGTGCTGCTGGGCATTACCAAGGCAAGCTTGCAAACGCGCTCGTTCATCTCGGCAGCATCGTTCCAGGAAACCACCCGCGTGCTGACGCAGGCGGCGGTCGAAGGAAAGAAGGACTCGCTGATCGGCTTGAAGGAAAACGTCATCGTTGGTCGGCTCATCCCGGCTGGCACCGGCGCAGGCATGAACCGCATGCGGGTAACCGCCACCAGCCGCGATGCAGCGCTCCGCGCGCAATATCGCAAGCTGCAAGAGGCCCTGATCGCGCCGACGTCTGCTGCTGAAGAGCATGCCGCCGAACTGGCGCAGGGGCCCGAAGCTGCAATCGGCGATGATCCCTTGGCCGCGGTCGAGGGTGAAACCCACGGCCTTGATGCCGATGCTGGTGATTATCTGATCAAGGAAGACGGCGAATAAGCCGCGAGCCCTCGGACGCAAAATGGCCCCGCCGGAGCGATCCGGCGGGGCTTTTTGTTGCCATCAGCTATAGGCCATCCGCTCGAGCGCCGCGAAAGCCGCCTGCGCCCCAGGATCAGCGAATGGCGAGAGTTGGGTGATAAATACTCCGGCAACTCCGGCCGTCGGATCGATCCAGTAATAGCTGTTGAATATTCCGGCCCAAGCCAGACTTCCGGGCGAGCGTCCAGCGGGACCAGTTTCCGGATTGATCAGAAAACCCAGTCCCCAGCCGGTATGCTGATCGGGGAAGCCATCGAAAAGAAGGGTCATATCAGGCATGGTGGTGCCCATATGGCCAGCACGGAGCGGGCCAACCTGGTTGCGGCTCATTTCCGCAATTGTTCCGTGATCCAGTATCCGCACCCCGTCCAGCTCGCCGCCGCGCAGGATCATTCGCATAAAACGGGCATAGTCGGGCGCGGTGGAGGAAAGGCCAGCCCCGCCCGATTGGAACTCGCCGCCGCCCAGATTGGCCGGGATCACCTTCAGGCTGCCGTCTGGATTGCGGACGTGGACCCTGGCCGCGCCTTCGGGCAGCTTGGCACGAAAGGCGGTGGCGCTCATCCCCAAGGGCGTGAAGACATTCTCGGCCAGATAATCGCCAAGCCGTGCGCCGGTTACGGCCTCGATCGCCAGGCCAACCCAATCGGTCGAGATGCCGTAATTCCAGGCCTCTCCCGGATCGGCCAGCAGCGGCATTTGCAAGCTTTCCAGCGAGCCGGGGCGCGGCATGCCGGCCGATCTCAAATAGCGCAGCACCTCTGGATGGACGAAGGCATAGCCAAAGCCTGCCGTGTGGATCAGCAGGTGGCGCAGCGTCAGCGGGCGCTTTGCTGCGCGGGTTTGCACCGTGCCATCCTCGGCAAAGCCGGTGATTACTCTGGGATCGGCAAGTTCGGGCAAGATTTCGCTGATCGGGTCGTCGAGGGTGAGCCGCGCCTGCTCGACCAGCTGCATTGCGCCCACTGAAACAATCGCCTTGGTCATTGAGGCGATCTGGCAGATCGTATCCTCACGCATTGGCTCGGCAGCGACCGCATCGGCATGACCGAAGGCGCAGGAATAGCGCGCCCCGTCGCGGTCCACGATCATGGCGATGGCACCGGGGAGATTGGCGGCAGCAATGGCAGCTTCGAGTTTGGAATCGTTGATCATCAGTATTGGCTAGCGGCTTGGCCCCGCGTAGGGAAGGTACCATGGCCGATACACTCACGATCACGCTCGCGCAGATGAACCAGTCGGTGGGCGATATCACCGGCAATGCCGCAGCCATGCTCGCCGCGCGCGCGCGCGCAGATGTGACGGGATCTGATCTGATCGTTTTCCCGGAAATGCAGCTGATCGGCTATCCGCCCGAAGATCTGATCCTCAAGCCTGCACTGATCGAGCGCGCCGCGGCTGAATTGGTAAAGTTGGCCGCGGTGACCGCAGACGGCGGCCCGGCGATGCTGGTCGGAAGCGTTTTCGTGCAGGACGGGGCGCTGCATAATGGTATCGCGCTGCTCGATGGCGGCAAGGTGGCACAGGTTCGCTACAAACAAGAGCTGCCCAACTACGGCACTTTTGACGAGGTCCGCCTGTTCCAGCCCGGCCCGCTGCCCGAACCGATCGTGTTCCGCGGTGTGATGATCGGGTTGCCCATTTGCGAGGACATCTGGCATCCGGATGTGTGCCGGCACCTGGCCGATTTCGGAGCGGAACTGCTGATCTGCATCAACGGCAGTCCCTATGAAATCGACAAGGATACGCTCAGGATCGATGGCGTGGCCAAGCGCCGCGCGGTCGACACCGGACTGCCGCTGGCCTATCTCAACCGGGTTGGCGGACAGGACGAGCTGGTATTCGATGGGGCGAGCTTCGTCATCAATGGCGATGGCAGCCTCGCAGTACAAATGCCCGATTGGACCGAGGCGGATGTCACGACCCATTGGACCCGCACTGCCAAGGGCTGGCGCTGTGACAAGGGCGTGATCGAGCCTTTGGCTGCGCATCCCGAGGACATTTATTGCGCGATGGTGCTGGCCTTGCGCGATTATGTGGATCGCAACCGCTTCCCTGGCATCGTGCTGGGCCTCTCGGGCGGGATCGACAGCGCGATCTGCGCCGCGATTGCCGCCGATGCGCTGGGGCCAGACCGGGTGTGGTGCGTGATGCTGCCCAGCCGCTTCACCAGCCAGTCGAGTCTGGATGACGCAGCGGAATGCGCGAGGATGATCGGCTGCCGGCATGAGATCATCCCGATCCAGCCTGCGGTTGCCGGTTTCGATCAGATGCTGAGCGGCAGCTTCGCCGATGTGCCAGTCGATATCACCGAGGAAAACCTCCAGTCGCGGATCAGGGGCCTGGTGCTGATGGCGCTTTCCAACAAGTTCGGGCCGATGCTGCTGACCACCGGCAACAAGAGCGAGATGAGTGTCGGATACGCCACCATTTACGGGGATATGGCGGGCGGATACAACCCGCTCAAGGACGCCTACAAGCTGACCGTGTTCGCGATCTCGAAGTGGCGCAACAAAGTCCGCCCCAAGATCGGGCTTGGCCCGGATGGCCCGGTGATGCCCGAATCTATCATCACCAAGCCGCCCAGCGCCGAACTGCGCCCGGATCAGAAGGATTCGGATTCGCTCCCGCCCTATGAGGTGCTCGATCCGATCCTGTTGGGTCTGGTCGAACAGGAAAAAAGCGTTGACCAGCTGGTACAGGAAGGGTTTGACCGCGAAACGCTGGTCCGGATCGAGCGGCTGCTGCATCTGGCCGAATACAAGCGGCGGCAAGCACCACCAGGAGTCAAGCTGGGCAGCCGCAACTTCGGGCGCGATCGCCGTTATCCGATCACCCATGCGTTCCGGACGGCGTGATGGACATTCTGGCCAGATTCTGGTAAATTCTGGCCAGAAAAGGATTCTGCCATGCGCCATGTCCCCATTTCCGAATTCAAGGATCACGCCTCCGAGCTGGTTGCCGCAGCTGAGCGGGGCGAAGAGATCGTGATTACGCGGCATGGGAAACCTGCCGTTGTACTGCGCTCAGCGGGCCTTGTTCCGGATGGTCAGACCAAGGCCCGTGAGGCGTTGGCACGGATCATGGCACGGCGTGATGTGATGCGCGCCGCCGGGATGACCGCCACAATCGAAGAGCTGGTCGCGTGGAAGAATGAAGGGCGCAGATGATTCGGTTTGTCGTAGATGCGTCTTGTGTTGGCCCACTTGTTCTGCCCGATGAGGCAGAGAACCTGCTTCCAGTTGTCCTTGTGGCGCTGGAGGCAGGCAGTTGTATTGCCCCCAGTCATTGGCGCTTTGAGGTAGGAAATCTCGCCTTGATGGGGCTGCGCCGAGGCCGGGCCACGAACGAAATGGTAAGCGCAAACTTGCTCGATCTTGCGCAGTTCGATGTTGCCACCGATGCCGTTTCCGCTGAACTGGCCTGGACTAATACATTTTCACTAGCCCATGAAACCGGGCTGACAATCTACGATGCGGCCTATCTCGAACTCGCCAAAAGACTCAATCTGGCGCTTCTCTCGATGGATGGTTCGCTGCTTAAGGCGGCTACGCGGCTCGGTGTCGCAACCAATCCCAAATCATGACCGTAACCACCCGCTTCGCCCCCTCGCCCACCGGCACGCTCCATGTTGGCAATATTCGCGCTGCGCTGCATAATTGGCTGCTGGCCAAGCAAGCTGGCGGCAGGTTCCTGCTGCGGATCGACGATACCGATGCGGAGCGCAGCCGCGAGGAGCATGTAGTGGCGATCCGCGCGGATCTTGCCTGGCTCGGGCTGCATCCCGACGGCGAGGAGCGGCAATCGGCGCGGTTTGAGCTGTATGAGCGGGAATTTCAGCGGTTGGTGGCGAGCGGGCGGGTTTACCGTTGCTATGAGAGCGCGCAGGAGCTTGATCTCAAGCGCAAGGTGCTGCTGGGGCGGGGATTGCCGCCGATCTATGACCGGGCTGGCCTTGCGCTGAGCGAGGGCGATCATACTGCACGCGCCGCCGCTGGAGAGCAGCCGCATTGGCGCTTTCTGATCGATTCCGTGCAGCCGATCGAATGGACCGACGGCATTCGCGGCCCCCAGCATTTCGATCCGAAACAGATGTCCGATCCGGTGATCCGCCGCGCCGATGGTTCGTGGCTCTACATGCTGCCCAGCGTGATCGACGATATCGCGATGGGCATCACCGATGTGCTGCGCGGCGAGGATCATGTCTCCAACACCGCCACCCAGGCGCAGATGTTCACCGCGCTGGGTGCGGCTTGCCCGCGCTTCGCCCATGAGGCTTTGTTGACCGGCGCGGAGGGCAAGCTCTCCAAACGGCTCGGATCGCTTGGGCTGGCGCAGCTGCGCGAAGCCGGGATCGAACCTGAGGCGCTGATCGCGCTGCTGGCGCGGCTGGGAACATCCGATCCGGTCGATCCGTCGCTCAGTGCCGATGCGCTGGCCGCGTCCTTCACCCTCGCCCATTTCGGGCGGGCGCCAGCGCGGTTTGACGAGGTGGAACTGCACCGTATCAACGCCGCCGTGGTTCACCATCTGCCGTTCGCACGCGTGGCGCATCTGCTGCCTGCGGGGATGAGCGAGGCGGGATGGGAAGCGATCCGACCCAACCTTGCGCATATCAGCGAGGCGGGCGAGTGGTGGCAGGTTGTAACCGGACCGGTAAATCCGCCCGAGTTTTCGGACGAGGACCGCGCCTTTCTTGGGCTTGCGGCAGGGACGCTGGCGGGTCAGGCGTGGGACGATTACCCGTGGAGTGCGCTCACCTCGGCGCTCAAGGTGGTGACGGGCCGCAAGGGTAAACCGCTGTTCCTCCCACTGCGCCAAGCCCTCACCGGCCACGACCACGGCCCGGAGATGGCGGCGCTGCTGCCGCTGATCGGGAAAGAGGCGGCGGTTGAGAGGTTGCGGGCGGCGTTATAGCTTACGGCTAATTCTACCCACCACCAACCGTCATCCTGAACGCGTTTCAGGAACCATCACGCCTGCGGAGAATGCCTCTGGTGAGGAGAAATGGGCCCTGAAACAAGTTCAGGGTGACGAGATAGACTGGGTAATTCACGCCTTCCAAAGCCCGGATTGAATCACGACTGCGGCAAGATTGCGCAACATCTTCGTGTCTTCGTGTGAGAATCTGGTGTGGGCGCTTAACGGTAATTGGTATTGCATCCCCGGAACTAAGAAAATAGCATAGCCAAGCAGTCCCAAGCTGACAGCAGGAGGGGAAAATCACATGGCCGAATTTCAAGGCAAAGTCATTCTCATCACCGGAGCAACTTCCGGCCTTGGCGCAACGGCGGCGATTTCGCTTGCATCGAAGGGCGCGAAGATTGCCATAACCGGGCGGCGTGAAGAGCAAGGTTTGTCTGTTATCAAGCAGATCGAAGCAGCCGGCGGCGAAGGCATTTTCATCAAAACCGATGTCACGGTTCGCGCTGATGTTGAAGCCATGGTCGCCAAGACGGTTGCGCGATTTGGACGGCTGGACGGGGCGGTCAACAATGCGGGAATAGCCGGTCCGCCTTTTATAGACACTGCGGACATCGCGGATGAGAATTGGTACGCCACGATCAATACAAATTTGACGGCCGTTTTCATGGGCATGAAGTTTCAGATCCCCGCGATGCTGGCAAGCGGCGGCGGCGCAATCGTCAACATCTCGTCGATTTATGGGCTGATTGGCAGTGATATCGGGGATGCTGCCTATTCAGCCAGCAAATTTGGCGTCATCGGCCTGACCAAATCTGCTGCGATTGACTATGGCGGCAAGGGCATCCGGGTGAACGCGCTTTGCCCCGGTTTCTGTCATTCGGAAATGGTTGATCCCTATGTTGAAGCCCTGCCTGAAACCTTTGTGAAGATCATCGGGCGTCATTCCGCGATGAACCGGCTGGGCGAATCTCAGGAAGTTGCAGACGCCATCGAATGGCTGCTGTCGAGCAAATCCAGTTTCGTGAACGGGGCGGCGATTCCGATTCAAGGCGGCCAGACGACGCGGATTAGCTAAGACCCTTCGCCTTTAGGCCGCAACCTCAACCACCTCATCCCCCGCTGCTTCCAGCAGCTTCTTCTCCACTGCCTTCAAGCGGCTGACTGCATCAATTTTTTCGCCCAGCACATCGGTGACGTAGAAATTGTCGACCGCGCGTTCGCCGTAGGTGGCGATGTGGGCGGAGTGGACGATCAGGCGGGCTTCGAACAACGCGCGGGCGAGGCGGTTGAGCAGCGCGGGGCGATCGCGGGCGTTAACCTCGATCACGGTAAAGCGGTTTGAGGCGGCATTGTCGAATTCTACTCTGGGGCGGACTTCGAAGGCATCGGCGCGGGGGCGGGCGAGCGGGCGGGCGTCGAGCCGCGGCACCAGCTTGACCCGGCCCGCCAGCGCATCGGCAATGGCGGTCTTGATCCGGGCGAGCTGGCCCTCTTCCATGAAGGGGCGCCCAAGCGGGTCCTGGACGAGGAAATTATCGACCGCCACGCCGTTCCGGGTGGTGTGGATTCGCGCGTCAATGATGTTGCCGCCCGCCAGATGGATGCCGCCGGCGATCCGGTAGAACAGCCCCGGGTGATCGGCGGCGATCACCGTGACCAGCGTGGCTCCGCGCGCGGCGTAATATTCGGTGTGAACGTCGAGCGCCGCGCCTTTGGCGGAATCAAGCTGCAACAGGTTCATCGCGATGATATCGTCGGGCTCGGCAATCCAATAGGCATCGCCCAGCTGCTTGCCGACGCCCGCGACCAATCTGCCCTGCTTGCCCAGCCGTTCAGCGACGACGGCCTTTTTGGCGGCGATGCGTTCGGTCCGGCCATGCTGCTTGTGGCCCAGCCGCAGCCGTTCTTCGGCTGCATCGTGAAGTTCCTGCAGCAGCTGGCGCTTCCATCCGTTCCACACCCCCGGGCCGACCGCGCGGATATCGACGATGGTGAGGAGCGTGAGCGTGCGCAGCCGCTCGACCGATTGCACCACTGCGACAAAATCGGTGATCGTTTTCCAATCGGCCAGATCGCGCTTGAAGGCGGTAGCGCTCATCAACAGATGCGTGCCCACCAGCCAACTGGTCAGCGCGGTTTCCTCATCGCTCATGCCAAGCCTGGGGCACAGCTTCAGTGCCACTTCTGCGCCCAGCACCGAATGATCGCCGCGCCGCCCTTTGGCGATGTCATGCAGCAGGACCGAAACATATAGCGCGCGGCGATGGGTGATTTTCTGGACCAGCGCGGTGGCCAGCGGGTGATCGATGTTCATCTCGCCCTTTTCGATCCGGGCCAGCAGCCCGATCGCGCGGATGGTGTGTTCGTCCACCGTATAATGGTGGTACATATCGAACTGCATCTGGGCGTTGACCCGGCCGAAATCGGGCACAAACCGCCCGAACACCCCGGCCTCATTCAGCCAGCGCAGCACGGTTTCGGGATCGTGGCGGCTGGTCAAAAGGTCGAGGAACAGCGCGTTGGCGCGGGGATCGCTTCGCAGCGCGTCCACCAACCGGGCATCGCGGGCGGCCAGTCGCATCGCCTCGGGATGGATCTCAAGACCATTGGCATCGGCCAGCACGAAGATCTCGAGCAGGCGGGACGGGTCTTGCGCAAACCAATCATCCGCGGGGACGCCGATCTTGCCGCCGAATACCCGGTATCCCTTGAGATTTCGGGGTTTGGCACGGAAGCCCGCGAGCAATCCGCGTGGCTGCTTTCTGGCGAATTGCTCGTCCAGCTGGGCCAGGAAAATCCCGGTCAGGTGCCCGACACTTTTGGCTTGAAGGAAGAAATACTGCATGAACCGTTCGACCGCGCTTTTGCCGGGCCGGTCGGAGAACTGCATCCGCGCGGCAATCTCGCGCTGAACATCGAAGGTCAGCCGATCTTCGGTGCGGCCTGTAATGGTGTGGAGGTGGCAGCGCACCGCCCAGAAGAAGTTCTCGGCGCGGCGGAACGAGCGGTACTCGTTGGCGCTCAGCAAGCCCACTGCAACCAGCTCGGAACTGTCGCGCACCTTGTGGATGTATTTGCCGATCCAGTACAGGGTGTGGAGATCGCGCAGGCCGCCTTTGCCCTCCTTGACGTTCGGTTCCACCACATAGCGGCTGTCACCCAGCCGTTTGTGACGATCATTGCGCTCGGCGAGCTTTTCGGAAACGAATTGCCGTTCGGTGCCGGCAACAACTTCAGCAAAAAAGCGCGCCTCGGCTTCATCGAACAAAGCCTGATCGCCCCAGACATAGCGGCCTTCCAGCAACGCGGTGCGGATCGTCAGATCGCTTTTGGCCATGCGGACCATTTCGTCGAGCGAGCGGCTGGACTGGCCGACCTTGAGGCCAAGATCCCACAGGAAATACAGCATCGCCTCGATCACCTGCTCACACCAGGCGGTCTGCTTGCCGGGCGTCAAAAAGGCGATATCGACGTCTGAATGCGGTGCCATTTCGCCCCGGCCATAGCCGCCGACCGCCATGATCGCGATTCGCTCGCCGGTTGATCGGTTGCCCGATGGGTAGATGTCGGTAGTGACGTGATCGTGGATCACCCGGACCAGCTGATCGACCAGAAAGGCCTGGGCTTCGGCGCAATCATAGCCTGCCGAGGGTGCGGCCGCGAGGCGGTTGGCGATTTCGCTGCGTCCATGAGACAGTGCGGTGCGGAGCAGGCTAACGATCGCAGGCCGGGCTTTGGCCGCGCTGCTTGCTGCCACGGCATCGGCCACAGCTCCTGCCAGAGCGCGCCGATCAATGATCGCGCGCTGATCGGCAATGCGGGAAGGGAAGGAAGCCCGACCGGCGCTCACACTGCGGCCTTTTGACCCCGTTCGGCTTTCCATAGTGGCAGGTAGCGTGCTCGAAGCGCCCGTTTGTCAATCTTTTCAGTACCAAGCCGGGGCAGTGTTTCATGCTCTTGCCAATAGCGCGCCGGAACCTTGAAGGCGGCAATCCGTTCAATCAGGAACTGGTGCAGATCAGCCTCGGTAAGCGATCGCCCGCTTTTGGCCAGCCAGATCGCGCCGACCATTTCGCCCAGCCGCTCGTCCGGCAGGCCGAACACGCTGGCCTCGGCAACATCGGGGTGAGCATAGATTGCCTGCTCCACCTCAATGCAGGAGATATTCTCACCGCCGCGAATGATGATGTCCTTTTTCCGGTCGACAATGAACAGATAGCCAGCTTCATCAAGATAGCCGAGGTCCCCGCTGCGGAAGAAACCGTCGGGCATGATTGCAGCGGCTGTGGCCTCCGGATTGTTCCAATAGCCATTGAAATTGCAGATCGTGCGGATCGAAACTTCGCCAATCTGCGGTGAAGGCAAAGCATTTCCATCATCATCGAGGATCGCCAGTTCGACCAGCGGGCGGCTGGCCGCGCCGGTGCTGCCGGGCTTGGCCAGATAATTCTCGTTGATATTGCCGCAGCCGACGCCGTTGGTTTCGGTCAGGCCATAGCCGAGCAGCGGAAACGCATCGGGCAAGGCCGCGCGGAGGCGGCTGACATGCTCAACCGGACGCGGCGCGCCGCCAGCGGCATAGGCAGTGCAGCTCGACAGATCATATTTGTCGCGATTGGGGTGGGTGGCGATTTCAAAGCTCATCAGCGGAACCCCCACGAAATAGGTGGTCCGTTCTTTTTCGATCAGGCGCATTGCCTCTTCGGCGTCCCATTTGGGCATCAGCACCAGCTTGCGCCCCAGGGCAAAGCTCTGGAGCAATAGCGGCACTTCGCCAGTTACATGGAACAGCGGAACATTGACCAGCGCCGCGGGCTGAACGGTTGGCCCCTCGCCCCGTTCGGTCAGCAAGGTCATAACGATTAGCGACTGGCCGCCGTAACTCATCGTGCCTTGCACGACCGCGCGATGATCCGACCAAGCGCCCTTGGCTTGGCCAGTCGAGCCCGAGGTATAGAGGATGGTCGCTAGATCATCGCCGGTGAGCTGGGGCAATGCGGTGTCGGCCCCGCCGCCATTGGCGAGCAAGGAGGCCAGTCCGCTCAGCGGATCGCCGCCATGATCGAACACAATCACTTTGCCCGCATGGCTGAAGCCCCCAAGCCGCGCGGCGCGGGGGCTGTCTGCCAGTATGATGGAGCATTCAGCCAGATCGATCCCGTCGACCAGTTCTTCACCGGTCCACCAGCCGTTTAGCAGCGTGGCGCAGCCGCCAGCCATCAGCACCGCCATATAGGCAATAATCCAGTTGGCCGAATTGCGCGCCACGATCCCGATCCGGTCGCCGCGCTCTACACCATGTCCGCCAATCAATCCGCCTGCGACGATCCGTGCAGCGGCATGAGCCTGACCAAACGTCAGCCTTACTTCTCCATCGATGATGAATTCAGCGTCACTGTGCTGGGTGCAGAACAGTGCCATATAATCCACCAGCGTTGCCGGAGCGAGTTTGAGCATCGGCAAGGTTCGGCCAAAACGCTCAAACGGGATCGTTTCAAGCGGCCCGCCTGGAACGGAAAGTCGGTCAGTCACCAATTTCAGGGCATTGTCGAGTTCGCTCGCCATGCAGCATCCTTTTCCTCATTTTGACGGCGTGCCCCTTTCACACGCCGCAGCCGAACCATTCCCTCTCCGGAGAGGGGTTTGTATCCCGACCTGCACTATGCCAGAAGGCGCGACATCGGTTGTTCCGGTCGCGCCTCGCCTGTCACCACATTGCCTAGGGGATTAAGTCCTTGCTGTCACTATTGCTTGCCGCTGCTTCATCTGCGGAGCCGATCAATTGGTTGGACTTTGGGCTGACCGTGGGGATCGACCTGGGCTTCTTCACCCTGCGCTGGTACAGCCTGGCCTATCTTGCCGCGATTATCCTGGGTTATTGGTATCTTACGAAGATGGTCAAAGCCCCGGGCGCGCCGCTGGGCCAGCGCCATGCTGAAGATCTATTCTTCTATTGTACGCTGGGGATCATTCTGGGCGGCCGGCTGGGCTATGCCACTTTCTATGCCCCGCATCTGTGGACCAGTCCTGCCGATCTGGCCAAGCTGTGGGAAGGCGGGATGAGCTTTCATGGCGGGCTGATCGGTGTGGTCATCGCGATTGCCTGGGTATCGTGGAAGAACGGCCTCCAATTCCTGCGGATAGCGGATTATCTGGCCGTCTGCATTCCTGTGGGGATGATCTTTGGTCGCCTCGCCAACTTCGTCAACGGCGAGCTATGGGGCCGGGTCGCAGGGCCAGACGTGCCCTGGGCGATGGTGTTCCCGGGCGGCGGACCGCTCGCCCGCCATCCCAGCCAGCTTTATCAAGTCGCGCTTGAAGGGGTGGTGCTGGCCCTTGTTATGTTGCCGCTGTTCTGGAAAACCCGCGCCCGCTGGCGGCCCGGCCTGCTGGTCGGGGTATTTGCTTTTGGCATGGGACTTGCCCGCTTCAGCGGAGAGATTTTCCGCGAGCCAGACAACCAACTGGCGGAGTTTGCGCTGAGCACCGGCTTGTCGATGGGCCAATGGCTGTCGGTCCCGTTGATCGTGGTTGGGCTGTTCTTTGCGGTGCGGGCAATGCTCCGGCCGCCGCTGGGTTCAGCCGCCCCATGAACGATACAGCTGCGGGAGATATACCGCCCCCGGACGGTCTGGGCGCGATCTTCCGGCGGCTGATTGTCAACACTGGCCCGATCAGCCTGATGCATTATATGGGCGAATCCAATGCCCGCTATTATGCCTCGCGTGATCCGCTGGGGGTGGCCGGTGATTTCGTCACCGCGCCTGAAATCAGCCAGATGTTTGGTGAGCTGATCGGGCTGTGGCTGGCCGACATCTGGATCCGCGCCGGGCGAGAAGAGCCGATCCATTATGTCGAGCTTGGACCGGGGCGCGGCACGCTGGCGCGCGATGCGCTGCAGGCGGCCAAGCGTTATGGGCTGGATCCGAAAATCCATTTCGTCGAAGCATCGACCGCGCTCAAGGACATCCAGCTCGGCACCGTGCCCGGCGCGCAGTGGCACCATGATCTATCGACATTGCCCAATTATGGACCGCTGCTGATCGTCGCTAACGAGTTTCTTGATGCGCTGCCAGTCCGCCAGCTGGTAAAGACCGAGGACGGTTGGCGCGAAAGAATGGTCGCTGTCGCAGAAGATCGGTTTGTCTGTGTTGCCGGGTCGCAACCGATGGATTCCGCCGTTCCCGAGGCACGCCGCGCAGCAAGAAATGGCACGCTTATTGAAACCTGCCCCGGCGCCGCCGCAGCGATCTATGAGGTGGCCGGACGATTGGTGGAACAAGGCGGTGCGGCGCTGTTCATTGACTATGGCCATGAAGCGGTGTGCGATGGCTCTACCTTGCAAGCGGTGCGCAACCATCTGATGGTCGATCCCTTCGCAAATCCGGGTGAGGCAGACCTTACCGCTCATGTTGATTTTGCCTCTCTGGCACTGATTGCCCAGTCGCGGGGTTGCAGATGGCTTGGCACTGCGGCGCAGGGCCGCTGGCTGCGCGAACTGGGGATCGAAACCCGCGCCGATGCACTGGCCGAATTCGCGCCCCAGCATGCCGATGCGATCCACGCCGCCAAAGAGCGCTTGATCGGCGAGGGCCAAATGGGCGCGCTGTTCAAGGTGATGGGACTTGCTGCGCCAAGTTGGCCCGATGGGGCGGGGTTTTAGAAGAACTCGTCGTCCCGGACTTGATCCGGGACGACGATTTGATCTGGTTACAATTGTTGCTATGCCCAGCTGCGGACAGGAGAAACCATGCGCGCCACACCGGAATTCGATTTTGGCCTGAGCGAAGGCGCGATGATGATCCGCGATGCCGCCGCGCGGTTTGCCGATGAACAGATCGCGCCGCTGGCGGTTCGGGTCGATGCCGAGGATTGGTTCCCTCGCGAATTGTGGCCCGCCATGGGCGCGCTGGGGCTGCATGGGATCACGGTGGAAGAAGAATGGGGCGGGCTGGGCCTCGGTTATCTCGAACATGTCATTGCGGTTGAAGAAGTCAGTCGCGCCTCGGCTTCGGTGGGCCTCAGCTATGGCGCGCATTCCAACCTGTGTATCAATCAGATCCGCCGCTGGGGCACTGACGAGCAGAAGGCCAAATACCTCCCCGGACTGATCTCGGGCGAACACATCGGCAGTCTCGCCATGTCAGAGGCGGGGGCAGGGTCGGATGTGGTCTCGATGAAACTCAAGGCCGAGGCAGTTCCGGGCGGCTTTGTGCTGAATGGCACCAAGTTCTGGATTACCAACGCGACCTATGCCGATACGCTGGTGGTCTATGCCAAAAGCGCGCCTGATGCCTCAAGCCGCGGGATCACCGCCTTCCTGATCGAAAAGGACATGGCAGGCTTCTCGATCGGACAGAAGATCGACAAGATGGGGATGCGGGGCAGCCCAACCGCAGAGCTGGTGTTCGATGATTGCTTCGTGCCGGAAGAGAATATCATGGGGCCGCTGCATGGCGGCGTGGGGGTACTGATGTCGGGCCTCGATTATGAACGGGTGGTGCTGTCGGGCTTGCAGCTGGGGATCATGCAGGCCTGCCTCGATACGGTCATCCCCTACCTTCGCGAGCGCAAGCAGTTCGGCAAGCCGATCGGGGCGTTCCAGCTGATGCAGGCCAAGGTGGCGGATATGTATGTCGCGCTGCAATCGGCCCGGGCCTATGTCTATGCGGTGGCGCGTGCGTGTGATGCTGGACAGACCACGCGGTTTGATGCAGCGGGCGCAATCTTGCTGGCCAGCGAGAACGCCTTCCGCGTTTCGGGCGAGGCCGTTCAGGCGCTGGGCGGCGCGGGCTATACCAAGGACTGGCCGGTCGAGCGTTATTTACGCGATGCCAAGCTGCTGGACATCGGCGCGGGGACGAATGAAATCAGGCGGATGCTGATCGGGCGTGAATTGATTGGGGCCGGTTCATGAGCGCGGCCGAGGGCGGGAACGCAACCGATGCAAAGCTGCCAAGTCAGCGCGGCTTCCTTGGCGCAGTAGAGCGGATCGGCAACAAGCTGCCTGACCCGGCGATGATCTTCGTCTGGTTGATTCTGGTGTTGGTGGTGCTTTCGGTGCTGGGCTCATGGCTCGGCTGGTCAGCCTCGCTGACCTATAGCGGCAAGGAAGCGCCCCATTGGGGCGAGCTCAAGGACGGCGTGCTGACTTACCGTGCCACCAGCCTGCTGACCGAAGCCAATGTCACGCAGCTGTTCACCGAAATGCCTAAGACCTTCACGGGTTTTGCGCCCCTAGGGCTGATCCTGACGATCATGCTTGGCGCAGCTGTGGCCGAGCGCACTGGCATGTTCTCCGCGCTGATCCGGGCCGCCATGCGCAGTGCGCCCAAGGCTGTTCTGACGCCAATCATCGCGATGATTGGCATTCTCTCGCATTATGCATCGGACGCCGGCTATGTCGTTTTCATCCCGCTTGCGGCCATTGTTTTTGCCGCAGCGGGCCGGCATCCGCTCGCCGGGATTGCCGCCGCCTTTGCCGCAGTGTCAGGGGGGCTGGCGGCCAATGTCACGCCGGGTCAGCTCGATGTGCTGCTGTTCGGCTTCACCCAGGAAGCGGCGCGGATTGTCGAGCCGGGCTGGACGATGAACCCGCTGGGCAACTGGTGGTTCACTCTGGCGGCAACGATCCTCTTTGTGCCACTGATCTGGTTTATCACCGACCGGGTGATCGAACCCCGGCTTGGTGTGTGGAACGATTCGGCACGGGCCCGGGCGGAGACCATGCCCGATGAGCCCGAACTAGGATCGGCCGAGCGGCGCGGCCTTAGGCGAGCAGGCCTCGCCGCGCTCATTGTCGTCGCGCTGTTCGCCGCGCTGACGCTGGTGCCGGGCTACACCCCGCTGATCGACGAGAGCAAGCCGGGAACTGCCGGTATGCAGCCGCTGTTCGGCTCGCTGGTGCCCGGCTTTGCTCTGCTGTTTTTCCTCTCCGGCTATGCTTACGGCAAGGCCACGGGCAGTATAAGCAATGCCAGCGATGTCATCGCGATGATGCAGCAAGGCATCCGCAGCCTGGCGCCTTATGTGGTCTTCGTGTTCTTCGCCGCGCATTTCGTCGTGATGTTTAACTGGTCGCGGCTTGGACCGATCTTTGCCATCGATGGCGCCCGTGCGGTCGAAGCGCTGGGCCTGCCTGCGCCACTCCTGTTGCTCGCGGTGCAGATGATGTCGTCCCTGCTCGACCTGTTCATCGGCTCGGCCAGCGCCAAATGGAGCGCGATGGCCCCGGTGGTGGTGCCGATGTTCATGCTGCTTGGGATCAGCCCTGAGATGACCACGGCGGCCTACCGGATGGGCGACAGCTACACCAATATCATGACCCCGCTGATGAGCTATTTCCCGCTGGTGCTTGCCTTTGCGCGGCGCTGGGACAAGGACTTCGGGGTCGGCTCGCTGCTGGCGATGATGCTGCCCTATGCGCTGTGCTTCATGGTGGCGGGGATTGCGATGGTTATCGGCTGGGTCGCTTTGGACTTGCCACTTGGCCCAGGAGCGCAGGTATTCTACGCGCGGCCAAGCGGAGGATAATGTGAGCGCACCGATACTGGCCACCAGCCTGAACCTTGATTCGCCCGAGGCCAAAGCGAGAGACGCGCATAACCGCGCCCTTGCCGCTGACCTGCGCGCCAAAGTCGCCGAGGCGGCGCTGGGCGGTAATGAGAAGTCGCGTGAGCGGCATACCTCGCGCGGCAAGCTGCTGCCGCGCGAGCGGGTGGAACGACTGCTCGATCCCGGTTCGCCCTTGCTCGAACTGGGGCAATTAGCCGCCTGCGATATGTATGATGGCGAGATTCCGGGCGCGGGGATCATCACCGCGATCGGCCGGGTTTCGGGGCGGATGTGCATGATCGTGTGCAATGATGCGACGGTCAAGGGCGGCACCTAGTATCTGATGACCGTCAAAAAGCACCTCCGCGCGCAGGAAATTGCCGAGGCCAATCACCTGCCGTGCATCTATCTGGTCGACAGCGGCGGAGCCAATCTGCCGCACCAGAGCGAGGTCTTCCCGGATCGCGATCATTTCGGGCGGATTTTTTACAATCAGGCGCAGATGTCGGCCAAGGGCATTCCCCAGATCGCCTGCGTGATGGGCAGCTGCACGGCGGGCGGGGCCTATGTTCCGGCGATGTCGGATGAGAGCGTGATCGTGCGCGAACAGGGCACGATCTTCCTGGCCGGGCCGCCGCTGGTCAAGGCTGCGACGGGTGAGGAAATCAGCGCCGAGGATCTGGGCGGGGGCGAACTCCATGCTAAAAAGTCCGGCGTGGTCGATCATCTGGCCGAGAATGACGAGCACGCGCTGACCATCGTTCGCGATATCATCAGCCACCTTGGCCCAAGGCATCAGCATGGCCTCCCGCTCAAGGAACCCCGTGCGCCGAAATACGATGCAGAGGAGTTGTATGCCGTGGTGCCGGATGATGTCCGCGCGCCTTATGACGTTCACGAAGTAATCGCGCGGCTGGTCGATGGCAGCGAGTTTCACGAGTTCAAGGCGCTCTATGGCAGCACGCTGGTCTGCGGCTTTGCCCATATCTGGGGGATGCCAGTGGCGATCCTGGCCAACAACGGCGTGTTGTTCAGCGAAAGCGCGGTCAAAGGCGCGCATTTCATCGAACTGGCCTGCCAGCGCAAAATCCCGCTGCTGTTCCTCCAGAACATCTCGGGCTTCATGGTTGGCGGCAAATATGAGGCCGAAGGGATCGCCAAGCATGGGGCGAAACTGGTGACTGCCGTGGCGACAGCAACCGTGCCCAAGCTGACCGTGCTGATCGGCGGTTCATTTGGTGCGGGCAATTACGGGATGTGCGGCAGAGCCTATTCCCCGCGCTTCCTGTTCAGCTGGCCGAACAGCCGGATCAGCGTGATGGGCGGCGAACAGGCGGCGAGCGTTTTGGCGACGGTTCACCGCGATGCGGAAAGCTGGACGGCGGAGGAGGCAGAGGCGTTCAAGGCCCCGATCCGCCAGCGATATGAGGATGAGGGCAATCCCTATCACGCCACCGCCCGGCTGTGGGACGACGGGGTGATTGATCCGGCGCAGACGCGGGACGTGCTGGGGCTGGCCTTGGCGGCGAGCTTGGAGGCGCCGTTCCCGGATCGGCCAGCGTTTGGGGTGTTTCGGATGTGAGGCTTCGTTTAGTCCGACAAAGTCGTCTCAAGCCCGGTTGTGGTCCAGCGTGTGTTGCCATGATTGCAAGAGTTTCGGCAGCTGAAGCTAAGGCAAGATTCAAGGATGGTGATGACGAACGGACTTCTTGGCCAACTATGCGCAATGCACTTAGAGCATTCGGGTTTAATCTGGCTCATCCAAAGCGATCTCGAAAACTCGCGAAAAGTCATCTTGGAATCAATGCTTTGGCAAAAGACCTGGCTACCCAATTGACAAAAAACGCGATACTAAAGGTCAACCCTGACAAGAAAGGCAACTGGCATTGGATTGTCTGGGATAATGAACAAAATAAGTTGCTTGACCCAATGGATGGGACAGACCGCAGTCGCCGCCGATACAAGATAGTTTCGATGGCGAGGCTGAAAGGGAATGAGCCGCTCAATAGGCTTAGGCACTGTCACTCCCCAAAATCCTCCCCGGAACGGGGAGGTGGCGAGCCGGAGGCGTGGCGGAGGGGCCGGAAGCTCTCAGGATCGCGCGGAGTGAGTGAGGAAGCGCCTCGGCCCCTCCGCCCCTTTGGGGCACCTCCCCGTTCCGGGGAGGATTTGGCCCCGTTGGATTTGGGTCGCGGGCGGCATCGGACAGTGGGGGCTGATCCGAAGAATGTTCAGAATGCACGCAAACTTCGTTCCGAGATGTCGCTGCCCGAAGTGCTGCTCTGGCGGGAACTTCGCGGCAAGCCGCTCGGGATGAAATTTCGCCGTCAGTTTCCGATACTGGGCTTTGTCACTGACTTTGCCTGTGCCGAGGCACGGTTGATTATCGAGATCGACGGGATCGCTCACGACATGGGCAATTGGCCTGAGCGGGATGTCACCCGCGATGCGATACTGACCGACAAGGGCTGGCGGGTGGAGCGCATTCCGGCTGCTGAGGTGCTCAGGGATGTGAAGGTCGTGGCCGAGGCAATCGTCGCGCTTGCGCTCAATTCCGCCCCTCGCTTTCACCAGACAAACTGCTAGGCTCCCACGCAAATCACGGGAGCGTTCATGCAAGACTATCAAGACCCACCCCCCGCGCTGCTGTCGCGCATCGCGCGTTGGGTGCTGGTAACTTTCTATCGATTGCGGGGGTGGAAGGCGACGGGGCAGGCCCCGGCAGACCGTCGCTGCGTGATCATTGCGGTGCCGCACACATCGAACTGGGATTTCGGCAATCTGTTGGGCCTGCTCGCTGATCTTGATCTCAAGGCCCACTTCATGGCCAAGACCAGTCTGTTCCGCTGGCCGCTACGGCGCTTCATGTTCGACATGGGCGGGGTAATGGTCGATCGCAGTTCGCGCGGCAATTACGTTCAGGCGATGGTTGATGAGTTCAAGCGACGCAAGGAATTCATGCTGGTGATTGCCCCCGAGGGCACCCGCAGGGCGGTTCACCAATGGCGAACCGGCTTTTATCACATCGCGCGCGAAGCCGGAGTGCCGCTGGTAATCGGCATGATGGACTATAAGAACAAGACTGGTGGGCTGGGTCCGGCGATCATGCCGACCGGAGATTACAAGGCCGATATGGCCAGGATCGTTGAGTTCTACAAGAACTCCAACCCGCGCAACCCGGAATGGGCGATCACCGATTTCAATGTGATGCTGGGGGAGAAGACGGATGGTTGAGGCTCTGCTGATTAACGCGGTGGTGATCGCGGCGACGCTGCTGGTGCTGTGGCAAGTCGCTGCGCGGATCGGCGATGTGTCGTTCATCGATGCGGTGTGGGGCGCGGGGATGGCGCTGCTGGCAGCGGTCAGCTGGGTGCAGCTGGCACAGCCCGGCCAGCGCGCCAGCCTGATCGCGGCGATGGCGCTGATCTGGGGGCTGCGGCTTGGCCTGCACCTGTATACCCGTTGGCGGGCGAGCGGCGAGGACCCTCGCTATGCCCGGATGCTAGGCAAGGCACGCGAACAAGGCCGCTATGGCCGGGCCGCGCTGACCGTGGTGTTCGCGCCGCAAGCGGTGCTGTTGTTTGTCACCAGCCTGCCAGCGCAGATGGGTGTGCTTGCAAGCGGCGCTCCGGCGCAAATTGGGCTGCTCGCCTGGGCTGGCCTAGCGTTGTGGCTGGTAGGCATGATGTTTGAGACGGTGGGCGATGCGCAGCTCAAGGCCTTTCGCAATGATCCGGCCAGCAAGGGCAAAGTCCTCGACACCGGACTGTGGCGCTACACCCGCCACCCCAATTACTTCGGCGATGCCTGCGTGTGGTGGGGGATCTGGCTGGCCGCGGCGGATGCGGGACTGTGGGTGGCTTTGGCCAGCATTGTCGGCCCGCTGTTCCTGACCTTCACGCTGACCAAATGGTCGGGCAAGCCGCTGCTCGAAAAGGGTCTGGCGCGGACGCGGCCCGGCTATGCCGACTATGTTGCGCGCACATCTGGATTTTTCCCGCTTCCGCCCAAGCGAAGGGCTGGGAACGAGGGATCAGCTGTGTGATTGTCTGCGCCTGGCCGGGTCTGTTTGGCCGGGTGAGTCGCAACAATCCGAGGAGCTTCCTGATGCGCCGTTTTATCCTTCCGCTCGCCGCACTGGCGATGATTTTCGCCTGCAAGAAAGAAGCTGCCCCGGTTGCTGCTGAGAGCGAAGCTGCTGCCGCTGCCGCCGCCCCGGTGATGCCCGCCGTGGCAACCAACGCCCGCACCACGCTTACGGTCGCTGGTGCCTACAGCCAGACTGGCGCTGACGGCAAAGTCACCACCCTCACCCTGGGCGCCGATGACAGCTATGAATGGACCGGGGCTGATGGCAAGGCCGTGAAGGGCACCTTCAGCTGGTACAAGGATGGCAGCACCATCCTGCTCGATGCGGCCGGCGGCAAGGGCACCTATGCGATCGCCGATGGGGCGGTTTACAAGATTGCTGATAAGGACGCTCCGCGCACCGGCTTCACCGCCGATCAGATGTGGAGCCGCGCTGCCGCACCTGCGATGTGAGCCCACCTGATTTAGTGAAAGGGGGCGGCGCAATGCGTCGCCCCTTGTCCATTCAGCGGTATTTCTGCCCCGGTGGGGTGGTGTCGCGGTTGGGGTTGAGCTCTGGCCTGAGGTCAGTGGTTCGGGCCTCGGTCGGTCCGGTGCGCGGCGGGACCGCCTGAAGCCAAGCCTCCAGTGCGGCAATATCGCTGATCCCGTGGACCCGGTCGCGCGCTTTGGTAAAACCGCTGTAGCTATCGCCGCCATTGCCCAGAAATTCGCTGGTGGTGACGCGATAGGTCTTGGCAGGGTCGATCGGTGCGCCGTTCAGCGCCATGCCGGAAATTCGCGCTCCGATCGGCTGGCTGCGATCATAGCTATAGGCAAAGCCGGCTGACGGCGTGAGGACTTGCTCTGGCCCGTCAGTGTCAAAGCCCTGTTCGAGGATTGCCTTGAGTTCGGCCCCGGTCAGGGTTTGGGTGACAAGATCGTTGTTGAAGGGCTGGACCGCGTAGATGTCACCGAAAGTGACCGACCCGTCTGCCGCAGCATTCAGCGTCCGGCGCACGCCAAACGGGTTCATCAGCGCGATCTGCGCGCCGGCCCCGGTGGTTGCGGCCAGCTGCGCATCGGCAACCAGCATCCCCAGCGATCCGCCGGTGTTGGCAAGCGGCCCGCTCGCCCGGTCAATCGGCCCGGCGACCGAGCCAACCTTGCGCAAGGAATATTCCGCTGCTGCCGCGACATAGCGCGCGACATATTCTGCAACGTCGGCGCGCGGCTCGAACCTGGGGTAAAGATCGCTGTTCTGGATCCGTGAAGTGGAGGCGAGATAGCTGGGCGACTGGACGATCACATTATTCGCACGTTTGCTGATCACCCGGCCGCTCGCCGGATCGATCTCCAGCGTGATGTCGGTCACCAGCTTGCCCCACAGACCTGCGCTGGTCAGCAAGAACGGCTTGGCCGAATTATAGGCGGAATAATCGCAGACATATTCCCAGTGGGTGTGGCCTGAAACAACGACATCGATCCGCGTATCCAGGCGGTCGAGAATCTGGCGGATTCCAGACGTAAGATTATCGCAACTGTTGGAGCCTGGCCGGCCCTTGGTGAACCCGCCCTGATGGATCAGCAGAATAATGGCGTCGGCGCCCTGTGCCTTCAGCCCTGGCACCAGCGCATTGGCGGTCTCGGCTTCATCGGCAAACCTCAATCCCTTCGAGACTTCGGGCGGGATAAGTCCGCCCGTTTCTTTCAGCGTCAGGCCAATGATCCCTATGTTCACTTTGCTGCGGCCCGAACCGAAGCTGCGCATGCCAGTGGCCGGGAACAGGGTGCTGCCATCCGGCTTGAAGCTATTACCGGCCAGCAGCGCGAATTTAGCGCCCTTGAACTGCTCGACCTGACACGGCTTGCGTGCGCCATGCTGGGCGCAACCGCCGTGCTGTTTGCGCTGAAGTTCCTCTACCCCATGATCAAGTTCGTGGTTGCCAACCGCGCTGTAATCCAGCCCGATCCGGTTCATCACGCCAATCGCAGGCTCATCGAGGAACAGCGCCGAGGTGATCGGGGTGCCGCCGATCAGATCGCCTGCCGAAACGGTCAGATGATGGGGATATTTGGCGCGCGCAGCGTCAATCGCGCTGGCCAGCCATGCCGCGCCGCCTGCCGGCACCAGCGCGAAATCACCCTTGCCATCGGGGGCCAGAACCGATTGCTTGGGCGGCTCAAGCGCGCCGTGGAAATCATTGATCGCGATGATCCCCACGGTTACCGGCTGAACCGGCGTTCGGCTGGCCATCGGCGCAGCGCAGGCGGCGGTCAGCAGGGGCAGGAACAGGGCTGCGAGGCGTGGGAAGTTCATTTCTCGTTCCTAGCGCAAGCGCGCGCGCGGGCAAGTGTTGCGGGTGATTCAAGCCTTGTGTTGCATTTGCATAAGACAGTTTCTTGAAAAATGACGGAAGGATTCATAAATCAGCAATCCCCGCCCGCGATTAGGAAGCGATGATGGCCCGCCCCCAGACCGATATTGACGCCGGACGCGAACAGCTGATCGATATTGTGATCGAAATTGTTGAGGATCGCGGCGGCAATGCGCTGACCATGACCGAACTGGCAGGCCGGGCCAATATGTCCACCGCGAACCTCTATCGCTATTTCGAAAGCAAGGATCAGGTGATCGAGGCGGTGGCCGAACGCTGGTTTCAGCCCAAGGTCGCGATTATGGAGGCGGTGATCGCTTCTGATCTGCCGCCACGCCGCAAGATGTTCGAATTCTTCGCTCGCCGGTTCGTCTATATGAAGACGGAGTGGGAGCGCGATCCGGTCGCCTTTGCGACCTATTGCGAGCTGGGCCGCGAGCATTTCGAAATCGTCCGGACCTATGTCGATCTGGGCGATCACTATCTTTCAGAGATCATCGGCGAGGCAATGGCCGATGGACATTTTTCCGGGCTGTCGGTCGATGATGCGCTCAGCCTCGTCAACCAGCTGGTCAGCACCTATTGCAACATCGCGGTAATGGAACTGATCATGCCCAAGCTGAGCGAGCAAAAGCTCGCCCGGATTATTGATGCGGTGTTTGATGGGCTGAGCGCGCAGGATCGCGGGGCGATTGGCGTGAAGGGGCTGCGGGCGGCTTAGGGGGCGTGCCGGTTTGTGCAGACGCTAATTCAGGCTGAAATACCGAAGCGTTGCTGCATTATGCTGAATGTGGCCATTCTCAGGATGATGGGGGAAGCCTCAGATGCATGCGTCGCTCCGCCATCTGCGATGGCATCAAGGTAAGCACAGGCCTTGGTTGCATCAAAAAAAGGTTGATCGGCAAAACTTTGCGACCGGATGGTATCCTCGCAAAGCTGCTGAAACGGATCGCTTGCTGTATTCTTGTCCGCCTGATTGAGCGGCGGCGCGATAAATGGATGTTTCTCCCGGGCATATAGTTCCGGGGTGATCACATCACGGGTGGCTTCTCTCAGGATATATTTTTCTGTTTTCTCGCGGATCTTGTAGTGGATTGGCAGTCCTGCGGCATATTCTGCAACCTTGTGATCCAGAAACGGCACGCGACCCTCAATCGAATGCGCCATTTCCATCCGGTCGGCAAGGACTGTCAGGATGAAATTGATCAGCATGGTTCTCTGCCAAAAATACAGCGAGACATTCGTTGGGTCGCGTTGGTCAATCCGCCCGGCAATATCGAGTTCGGAGAGAATTTGCATATAGGGCGCATCAAAATTACCCCCTGTTGGGGCGTCTGACCGCATTAACTCAGAAAGCTGATGATACTGAACTGACAAGCTCTCTATCCAGGAAGGGCAATATCCAATCGTTTCGCGAATATGCGCGATGCCAGCCGCAGGCGTTCCCGACGGATCGAATATCCAGCGTGACAGGGGATTTGCCTTGATCAGAGCGTTTAGCGCAGCCTGACGCCCGGCCTGATTCTCATAACCACTGCCATGAAGGATCAGGTCACGCCGCTCGAACGGGTAGCCGGCCAGGATTTCGTCCGATCCTTCACCGGTGAATACAACCTTTATTCCAGCATCGCGAACTGCTCGTGAGAGAAGGAATTTTGCAACGGTGTTGCCGTTGAATATTGGCTTTTCACTGTGCCAGATTGCGTCCGCAAGGGCATCGGCCATACTCTGTGGTGAAACGGGGACTGGGACGTAATTTGATCCCGTGAAGGCTGCGGTCCGTTCGGCCAATGGAGATTCATCATAGGCCCCCTCAAACGCAATCGTGAAAGCGCGGATCGGCCGTTCCAGCTTTGCTTGCGCCAGACCCAGCACCGCTGAAGAATCAAGTCCGCCGCTGAGGTAACAAGCGACTTCGACATCGGCAGTCAGTCGTTCTGTAACCGCATCATCGAGGACATCTCGAAAGCCGCTGATTGTTTCCGCCTCACTTCGGTTATCCAACTCAAGCGCCGTTTGGGTGGGGTAGATGTTTTCCCAATAGGGCTCGATCCGCACTGCTCCATTTTTGGCGAATAACAGGCAGCCCGGAGGGACTTGGTGGATATTTGCGAACATCGTTGCATTGCTGCGCATGCTCGAAAATTCGCTCAACACTGCATCGCAATCCCAGCGCGCCGGAA
>JANOKC010000200.1:0-2120 GCA_031419035.1 Novosphingobium sp.
CCTGCCCGGCGCTGGATCGGCATCCGGCTGGATCGCTGACGCGCGCCGCCTTGCCAGCGCAGCCCGCGCACTTGATCTGATCGAGACGACAGCAATCCTTGAACCACGAAATCTGAAGAACGCCGCTGGACAGAGGGTTGAGCAGCCCAGTCCGCTGGCCGGGCCAGCAACGCCCGAGCCAGACGCGGCACAAACAACCTTCTAGCTTTTAAGCAGCGCAGGCATATTCCCCGAAACGCCGCGCGCTTCATCCATGAAGAAGCGCTTCAAACTCGGCATTCTTTGCACTGCGCCCATGCCCAGACGGCGAATTGCGCTGGGCAGGCGGCCTGGAATTCCGAACAGCCGGGTTATCCCATCGGTCATCGCTGCCACCGAGAAAATATCTAGGCTGCGCCAACGCTCATAGCGGGCGAGGACTTGCGCATCGCCGGGTTCCAGTCCCAGTCGCATCCCTTCGGCAACAACCTCGACCAGCGCACCGACATCGCGCAGGCCCAGATTGAGCCCTTGGCCAGCGATCGGATGAATTCCATGCGCCGCATCGCCAACCAGGGCCAGCCGGTCCTCGACAATCCGCCCAGCATGATGAAATCCAAGAGGGTAAGACATTCGCGGCGCGGCAAGTTCAAGCTGGCCGAAAATATCGCCCATCCGCTTGTGTGCTTCGGCGATGAAAGCCTTGTCGGATAGCGCCATAACGCCTTTTCCATCCCGCTCTGCAACAGTCCAGACCAGCGCGCTGCGGTGCCGCCCATCGGCAGTATCTAGCAGCGGCAACAGCGCGAATGGACCCGCTGGATAGAAGATCTCCCAGGCAACATTGTCATGCGGCTTCTCGTGAAACAGCCCTGCAACGATAGCCCGGTGGTGATAGTCCCAGCTGGCAACTGATAATCCAGCGTCCTGCCGGGTGGGTGACTGGCGGCCTTCTGCGCCGACCAGCAGACTGGCTTCAAGCACTTCGCCGCTGGCCAGTGTCGCTTTCACCCCGTGCGGGCCGCGATCCCGCGCGATCACTTCCGCGCGACTGTGCCAGACAATTGCGGGCTCCGCCGCAGCGGCTTCAAAAAGCGCGAGGCGGATATCGCGATTGGCAAACATCCTGCCGAGCGAGCCTTCATGCGGCTCTGGTTTGAAATCGATCCGTCCTGGCCGCATCGCATCGGTCACGGCAATCGCATCGATCGGGCAGCCGAGCGGTTCAAGTCGCTGTGCCAGACCGATATTGGTGAAAAGGTTCCAACTGGCGGTAGAAATCGCCGAAGCACGGCCATCCACCCCATCAGCGGTAAGTTCCGCCGGATCGGCCTTATCGACCACATGGCTGGTGATCCCCTGCTTTGCCGCCGCCAGCGCCAGCGTCATGCCGACCAGCCCGCCGCCGAGAATGATCAGATCACGCCGCTCGTTCATACTCCGCCGCTCATTTCGTGGTGTCGCAGCTGTTGCCAGTGCCGCCGTCAACATCAAGGCAACGACCGTCAAACGCTCCGTCCGCAACTTTGAGGCCAATAATTGCCGCCAGCGTGGGGGCGATGTCCACTGTCTCAACCGGCGCGGGTTGTTCAAAACCGGGCACTCCGCGCCGCCAGAACAGCATGGGCACCCGGCGGTCATAATCCCAGGCGCTACCGTGGGTAGCGATATAGCTGCCGGGCAAAGCATCAGGGATTGGCATAACCGCGCGGTCAAGCAAAACCACTACATCGCCCGAACGCTGAGCATCGAAGGATGAGCGAGCACGATCCTTGAGCGACCAGTCCTGCGGCGAACCGCTGGGGAGCGGGCTCTTTGCCAGCTCTTCGGCGGTGAACACCGCTGCCACTTGAGGATGCGACTTTGTCAGTGAAACCAGCGCCGCAATAGCTTGCGCTTTCTGTGCCGAGGTCAGGCTGCTGTTGAAATAGAAATCGCCTGCAAAGCCGTCGCCATAAAGGAGAGTGCCTTCAACGCTGATCCCGGTGCGTGCGGTGACTGCTTTGGCCAGTTCACTGGTCGACAAAGTCTTGTCGACGCGAACCGCGCGGGGCAGCGCCTGCTCATCAAGCCGCTCTGGCGTGTCGAGTCCGCCATGATCGGCTGAAAGCACAACCGCATAATCGATTCCGCGAGCATCG
>JANOKC010000201.1:0-2904 GCA_031419035.1 Novosphingobium sp.
AACAGCCCAGCCCGCTGACGGAGCCAGTAACGCCCGAACCAGACGCTGCGGAAACAACCTTCTAGCTCTTCAGCAGCGCAGGCATATTCCCCGAAATTCCTCGCGCTTCATCCATGAAAAAGCGTTTCAAGCCTGGCAGACGCTGAACTGCGCCCATGCCCAGACGGCGGATCGCGCTGGGAATCCGTCCGGGAATGCCGAACAACCGGGTAATCCCGTCAGTCATCGCTGCGACCGAGAAAATATCCAGGCTACGCCACCGCTCATAGCGAGCGAGGACTTGCGCATCGCCGGGCTCCAGTCCCAGTCGCATCCCTTCGGCCATAACCTCGACCAGCGCACCAACATCGCGCAGCCCCAGATTGAGGCCTTGGCCCGCAATCGGATGAATTCCATGCGCCGCATCACCAACCAGCGCCAGCCGGTCTGTCACAATTCGCCCCGCATGATGGAAGCCCAGCGGATAAGACATACGCGGCGCAGCAAGTTCAAGCTGGCCAAAGATATCGCCCATCCGCTTGTGCGCTTCTGCGATGAAAGCCGCGTCGGACAGCGCCATAACGCCCTTTCCATCCCGCTCGGCGACAGTCCAGACCAGCGCGCTGCGGTGCCGTCCATCCGCAGTATCGAGCAAGGGAAGCAGTGCGAACGGACCCGCCGGATAGAATATCTCCCAGGCGACATCGCCATGCGGCTGTTCGTGGAACAGCCCGGCAACAATCGCCCGGTGATTATAATCCCAGCTGGCGACCGATAATCCAGCGTCCTGCCTGGTGGGCGATTGGCGGCCTTCTGCGCCGACCAGCAGACTAGCTTCAAGTACCTCGCCGCCTGCCAAACTGACTTTCACCCCATGCGGTCCACGCTCGCGCGCGGCAACCTCGGCGCGGCTGTGCCAAGTGATCGCGGGTTCCGCCGCAGCGGCTTCAAACAAAGCGAGGCGGATATCGCGATTGGCAAACATCCTGCCGAGAGATCCTTCATGCGGCTCTGGCTTGAAATCGATCCGGCCGGGGCGCATCGCGTCAGTCACCGCAATCGCTGCGATAGGACAGCCGAGCGGCTCGAGCCTTTCTGCCAGGCCAATATTGGTGAAAAGATTCCAGCTGGCGGTAGAAATCGCCGAAGCACGGCCATCCACACCATCAGCGGTCAGTTCCGCCGGATCGGCCTTGTCAACCACATGACTGGTAATCCCCTGCTTTGCCGCCGCCATCGCCAACGTCATGCCGACCAGCCCGCCGCCCAGAATGATGAGATCCCGCTTATCGTTCATTTTGCGTCACTCATTTCATGGTGTCACAGCTGTTGCCCGTGCCTCCATCAACATCAAGGCAACGACCATCAAACGCTCCGTCAGCAACTCTAAGTCCGATAATCGCGGCCAGCGTAGGAGCGATGTCTACCGTCTCGACCGGCGCAGGCTGTTCAAAGCCGGGCACTCCTCGCCGCCAGAACAGCATCGGCACGCGGCGGTCATAGTCCCACGCACTGCCGTGGGTGGCGATATAGGTACCCGGCAATGCTTCCGGGATTGGCATCACTGCACGGTCAAGCAGAACCACAACGTCGCCCGAACGCTGCGCATCGAAGGACGAGCGGGCGCGATCCTTGAGTGACCAGTCCTGCGGCGAACCGCTGGGCAGCGGGCTCTTTGCCAGTTCAGCGGCGGTGAATACCGCTGCCACCTGAGGATGCGACTTTGTCAGTGAAACCAGTGCCGCAATGGCTTGCGTTTTCTGCGCCGGGGTCAGGCTGCTGTTGAAGTAGAAATCGCCTGAAAAGCCGTCGCCATAAAGAAGGGGGCCTTCGATGCTGATCCCGGTCCGTGCGGTTATCGCTTTGGCCAGTTCCCCGGTCGACAAGGCCTTGTCGACGCGAACCGCCCGGGGTAGCGCCTGATCATCCAATCGCTCTGGCGTGTCGAGCCCGCCATGATCGGCTGAAAGTACCACAGTATAATCGATCCCGCGCGCATCCAGATGGGCGAACAACCGGCCAATTGATTGATCCAGCTGATCCATCTGGATACACATCTCCAGCCCCTCGGTTCCCAGCGCATGACCGATATAATCTGTAGCAGACAAGCTGACCGAAAGGACATCCACAGCCGAACCCTGGCCCAAGTTCAGCTCATCAACCAGGCGGTTGGCCAGATCTACGGTCGCGGTATCCATCCGGGGTGAATTGCGGAAGGCATCGGACTTGCCAACTTCCATAGCGAAACGGCCCGTGCCAACGCTGGCTTTGCCAATTTGGGTTGCCCGGTCACGCTGCTTACACCAAGCGGGCGGGGTGTAGGCCGCAGCCCCTGTCTTGAGCAGCGCAGCAAAAGCAGCGTTCTGAGCGATCGCTGCGGGGGAAACGTCGCGGCCCCTGAGCGTCACAAAACCGTTGCCCTTCCACCAATAGCCAGCATCAATATTATGCCCGCCCATCATCATGACGGAGCGGTCTTTGGCTGAGACGGCAACATTCCGGCTAGCCGGAGTGGCTGCTTTCAAAAGGTCGCCCAACGTCGGCACCTTCAGGAACCGGGCGCTTACCACCGGCTCGCGCGACGAGCTGGCAGGATCGGTGACATCCTCTGAGCAGTAAACCCGCTTGTCCGCCCGGGCGATGCCGGGATCGAACCAGTTGTTGGCGATAATCCCGTTGCGCGATGGGTGAGTGCCAGTCAGCAAGGTTGAATGGCCGGGGCACGTCTCGGTCGCGGCGTGTGACTGATAGCCCGAGGGGAACACAGCGCCGGTCAAGAGCCGGGCAAGGCCGCCGCTATAGTGCTGGCGATACTGCGCAAATAGGTCAGCCGAAAACTGATCGACCGAGATAGCCACCACAAGTTTGGGAGGTCCAGCGGGGACCGACGCGGGTGCGGCGGACAGGGTCGGTTTGGCCGGGCTG
>JANOKC010000202.1:0-12968 GCA_031419035.1 Novosphingobium sp.
ACATCGCCGCTTGCAACACCGCAAGATCGCCGCCTAATATCAACCCCAGATGAGGCCGACACTCCACTAATCTAAGCCGCCAACTGTCTCAAATAATCTGACGACGAACACTGCTGGCGCAGCGCAAGGATCTGTTGCAGCCCCGCCGCACCGGTGGGCGAGCCGACCGGGCTCATCGTCCCACGCTCGCTTGGGCCATGCCAGCTTCACGGAACGAGGCGAGGCGGTAGCGCAGCGTCCGTTCTGAAATGCCCAGCTGGCGGGCGGTCGCGATCCGGTTGCCGCCGCAAGAGCCCAGCGTCTCCATGATTGCCCGCTCTTCGGACAGCTGGACGATGTTGGAGAGGCGGCGGGCGACCGGAAGCTGTGCGGTCGGTTCTGCCCCGATCAGCCGCGCGGGGCTGTCAAAGCTGATATGCGCCGCCTCGATCTGCGCCACCCCATCGGCCAGCAGCAGCGCGCGGCGCATCATGTTTTCCAGCTCGCGGACATTGCCCGGCCAGCCGTGAAGTTTGAGCATCGCCAGTGCTGCCTGTGACAACCACGGAATGCTGCGCGCCTGCGGCGTGTGGCGCAGCAGCATGGCGAAGGCGAGCGGGGCGATGTCGTCTGTTCGCTCGCGCAACGTGCGCAGGCCGAGTGGGAAAACGTTGAGGCGGTAATAAAGATCGGGCCGAAAGCGCCCCTCGACCACTTCGGTCGGCAGATCGCGGTTGGCGCAGGCGATCACCCGGACATCTATCTTGATCGGCTGGGTTGCCCCTATCGGCACAACCTCGCCTTCCTGAAGTGTGCGGAGCAGCTTGGCTTGAAGTTGCAGCGGCATCTCGGCGATTTCATCCAGCAGCAAGGTGCCGCCGTCGGCCGCGCGGAAAAAGCCTTCCGCAGCATTGGTGGCCCCTGTGAAGGCGCCCTTCTGGTGGCCGAATAGCAAAGCCTCGAGCATGGATTCGGGCATCGCCGCACAATTGACCGCGATGAACGGCCCGGCCCGGCGCGGGCTGCGATTATGGATGAAGCGGCTCAGTACTTCCTTGCCGGTGCCGGTCGGGCCGTTGATCAGCACCGGGATTTCGCTGACTGCAAGCCGCTCGGCCAGCGCCAGGATCGAAAGGCTTTCGGGATCAGCCGCAATTGGCGCACCCGGCGCGGCGACCGCCGCCAGCAGCGCGGCGAGCGCGGTGTCGCTGGCGGCATCGCTATAGGTGAGCGTAAAGCGCCCCGGCGCGCCATCGCGGCCGAGCGCATTGCGTCCCGAACGCTCCAGCGTCACCGAAGGAACCCGGCCCGGGGCGATCGCCTCACGGGGGCCGCGCAGCAGCACTTCAGCGCCCGATCCAATCGCCCCGACAATCGCCGCTGCCCGCTGAACCAGCGGCGCATGCGCCTTCGCCGTCCCTTCGCTGCAAACCAGACCACTCATTGCACTACCCCCTGATTAACCATCTTCGTGCGGCTATTTGCGCGCGAATCGTCAAACGGGACGGTAATTTAAGAGCTGGGGGGAATACTTAGGCGGGTGGGGTGGGGGAGGGGTGTGGGCCGCGCGCCAGCCGGGGACATGCTATCGCGTGTCCCCGAACAACGGAACAACGGTATGTCCACAATTTCGGACTTGATGCAGGACCCCTGACCTGACCGGCGCCAAGCCTGACCAACGACACCAACCATCCCCGATCGCACCGGCAATGACGGCATCGGCGCTTGCCCGCTCGCAGCCGGGGCGCTAACGCGGGGCTCATGGGAATACTCGGCAAGATCTTCACCTGGTGGGATGGGGCGACCATCACCACCTTGCTCAATAGTGCGATGACGGGCGAACAGGTCGGCAGTGATACGCAGGGCAACACCTATCACCGCGCCAAAAAGCGCCGGGCCGCCGGGCAGCCGTTTGGTGGATCGGAACGGCGCTGGGTGATCTATAATGGCGCCAATGATGCCAGCCGCGTGCCGCCCGAATGGCATGGCTGGCTGCACGGCAGCTTTGACGGTGTGCCGGAAAGCAACCTGCCCCCGGCGCGGATCTGGGAGGTGGACTATACCCCCAACGCCACTGGCACTGCGCAGGCGTACCGGCCGCAAGGCGCGCTGGAACGCGGCGGCAAACGGGCCCGGGCTACTGGCGATTATGAATCCTGGTCGCCGGATGGCGACAATCTGGCAAGTTCGCCGGAAGCCTGACGATGAGGTGGGCGCTCTTGCTGACTGCCTTGCTGGCACTAAGTGCCTGCTCGGGTGAGCCTAGCGATTTGGCTGAGGCCACCGCTACTGAAGTGCCGAAATCAGTTGGTGCGGCTCCGATCGCCAGCGGCGCGGTAGAAAGCGATTATGGTACGCCGCTGAAAGACCGGGTCGCGACGATCGGCCTGCTCAACAAGCGCAATAATCTGACCCAGAACTTGCTGATGAAACCGGGCGAAGCGCGCCGGGTTGGCAATGTGATCGTCAAGCTGGCAAGCTGCGAGCGGACCCTGCCGTGGGAAAGCCCAGCCGAAACAGGCGCGTTTGTGCAGGTTTTCGTCGAGGAACGCGCTGCCGCCAGTGAGACGCTGAGCTGGCGCAAGATTTTTTCCGGCTGGCTTTATAAGAATTCACCCTCACTCAATGTGGTGGAGCATGCGGTCTATGATGTCTGGGTGAAGGACTGCGCAATGAAATTCCCGGGCGAAGAGGCAGATCCTGTCGCCGCTGCCAGCAGCGCGCCGAAGCCTTCGGGTAGCGCCAGCGCGGCGTCCGGCCCCAAGCCTGCCGCATCGGCCGAACCAAAGCCGTCACCGACCCCTGATATCGGGCGTGCCGAAGATAATCCCGCCACCCCCTGAGCCTGTTTCAGCAGCTCCAGATAATTTTTCTGGCTGATTTCGATCGCGCCGAGCGAGGCGAGATGATCGGTGATGAACTGGCAGTCGAGCAGACTTGCTCCGCCCATCCTCAAGCTTGCAACCAGCCAGGCCAGCGCCACTTTTGAGGCATCGGGAACCAGGCTGAACATGCTCTCGCCGCAGAACGCAAGGTCAAACCCGACACCATAAAGCCCGCCCACCAGACGGTCATCTTGCCAGCATTCGATCGAATGGGCGCTGCCTGCATCATGCAGCGCCCGATAACTTGCGGCGATCCGGTTGCTGATCCAGGTTTCTGCGCTGTCGCTGCGGGGCAGGGCGCAGGCCTCCATTACGCCAGCAAAGGTGGCGTTGCAGGTGACTGTGAAGCGGCCCCGGCGCAAGGTTCGGGCGAGCGAGCGTGAGCAGATGAAGCCGTCCAGCGGCAGGATCGCGCGCCGCTGCGGCTCAACCCAGAAGATCTCGGGATCATCGCGGCTATCGGCCATCGGGAAGATACCGCTGCGATAGGCCAGCAGCAGCAGTTCGGGGTCGATGATCGGCGGGGTTGTGGGGCTGTGCACGGCATTTCTTCTATGGAGCAGCGCGCGCTGCTTGTCATCTTGCGCCCGAGCCTATAGAGGCCAGCGCGCCTGCAGGAGTGTAGCTCAGTTGGTAGAGCATCGGTCTCCAAAACCGAGGGCCGTGGGTTCGAGTCCCTCCACTCCTGCCAGCTTTCCCCAGTAAAGCGAAAGATCATGCCGGCTGACATCCGATCCGCGCAGCAACTGACCAAGCTGCTACGCGCGGTTCCGGGGCCGCGTGATGGGCTGTGGCTGGGTCTGGTTCTGGCGCTGATCGCTTGCCTGCCGGTGCTGATCGCAACCTACCCGCAAATGGGCGACTATCCCTCACATCTGGCGCGCTACCATGTGATGCTGGCTGACGGGCAGAACCCCTGGCTTAACCGCTATTATGGGTTTGAGTGGAAGTGGACCGGCAATCTCGGGGTCGATCTGCTGATCGGGCCATTGGCCCGGCAGATTGGCCTTGAAGCGGCTGGGCGGCTGATTATCGGGCTGATTCCGGTGCTGACCGGGCTTGCCATCCTGACGGTGGAATGGACCCTGCGCAAGCGGATTGGGGTGGGTTCGCTGCTTGGCTTTGCGTTCATCTGGTCGCCTTCGTTGCTGCTGGGCTTTCTCAATTTTGCCTTGTCGGTGGCACTGGCGTTGTTCGCATTTGCGCTATGGGTCCGGCTGGCGAAGTGGCGCTGGCGCTGGGCGTTGTTTGTACCCATCGGCCTGGTTGTTTGGCTCTGCCATGTTTCGGGCTGGGGGGCGCTGGGTTTGCTGGTGCTCGGCTATGAATGGCAGCGCGACAAAAGTTGGCGCGCGTTTGCCGCTCCTTGGCCGCTGGCTATGCCAATTCTGCCGATGCTGTTTGGCGCGGGCACCAAAGGGCTGTTCTCCTACGGGGCGCATGTGCTGATCTTCAAGCAGGCGATTTGGTTGAAAGCGATGCGCGACCAATCGATGCAGCTTGATCTCATGAGCGTCGCGCTGGTCGTAGTCGTGCTGCTGATCGCGCTGGGCCGCAAGCGGATCGACGGA
This sequence comes from Novosphingobium sp., assembly GCA_031419035.1. GTDB lineage: Bacteria > Pseudomonadota > Alphaproteobacteria > Sphingomonadales > Sphingomonadaceae > Novosphingobium. Next base: position 4,436 of record JANOKC010000202.1, read on the forward strand.
CGGTTGGGCTGGGCGGCGCTGTTGTTGCTGATCGGCTCGCTGGCGATGCCGCGCCAGATTGTTGGCGGTGATTATGCCGATTACCGGTTGATCTCGACCGGGCTGTTGGTGGCGTGCCTAGCGATCGATTGGCCGCTGCCGCGCTGGGTGCTTTATCTGGCGCCAGCGCTGTTTCTGGGCCGGCTGGCTGTGACGAGTGAAAGCTGGCAGACTGGTTCAGGCGAAACCGAACAGTTGCTTAGCGCGCTCGATCACGTCCCCCAGGGTGCACGGATCGCCAGCGTGGTGACAACGGATCTGTCGCTGTGGAGGTTCAACCCGCTTGAACATATCGGCAGCTATGCGGTGGTGCGCCGGGATGCGCTGGTCAATTCGAACTTCGCGGTTCCGCGGGTTCATATGCTGACCATGCGTGACGGCGGACGGAACTTCATCGATGCATCACAGCGGATCACATTCCTGCCCGGCCAGCCCATTGACCTCAGCCGCTATCACCCGGCGCGGCAGGCGGATTATCTGTGGTATGTTGGCCCTCCCGAGCCGACCCGGCTGCCCCCCGGCGCGGTGGTGATCTGGCGCAGCGAGCGCGGCTTGCTCGCGCGGCTTGCAAAAGCGCCTGACCCTAGCTAAATGCGCCCCTGTCTTCCGACATCGGAGAATCGCTGCCCCTCCCGGATTGCCCTTTTCAACTGGGGTCCGGGGCGGCGCTGATCCTGTGGTGGAAGACGCTACGCAATTTTTTGAACGGATGAGCAAGGCAGCCATGGCAAAGATCAGCCCAGGCGAATTCATGCGCCAAGTGCAGGCAGAAGCGCGCAAGGTCGTTTGGCCGACGCGTCAGGAAACCACCACGACCGCAATCTTCGTGGGCATCATGATGGTGCTCCTTGCTATCTTCTTCCTTGGCGTTGACACGCTCTTTGGCTCGATCGTCAGCTGGCTGCTGTCGCTGGCTTGATTACGGGAATCACGGAAAGACACATGGCTCGCTGGTATATCATCCACGCCTACTCGGGCTTCGAGAACAAGGTGCGTGATTCGATCCTCTCCGAGGCGGAACGCATGGGTCTGTCGCAGCTGGTCGAGGCGGTCGAAGTGCCGACCGAAACCATCACCGAGGTCAAGCGCGGCAAAAAGGTTCAGACCGAACGCAAGTTCATGCCGGGCTATGTGCTGGCCAAGCTGGGGCTGACTGACGATGTTTATCACCTCGTCAAGAACACCCCCAAGGTCACCGGGTTTCTTGGCCCCAATGGCAAGCCGCAGCCGATTTCCGAACGTGAGGCCGCCCGCTATTTCGGCGCCCGCGATCACGCCGCCGCCCAGCCCAAGCAGCTGGTTTCGGTCGATTACGAGATCGGCGATGTGGTCAAGGTGCTCGACGGCCCGTTCAACAGCTTCACTGGCGTGGTCGAGGAACTCGATTTCGACAAAAACCGGGTCAAGGTTGCCGTTTCGATCTTCGGTCGCGCAACCCCGGTAGAGCTTGATTTCGAGCATGTCGAACTGGTGAGGTAGAGCTAACACGGGTTTGGGAATTTTTCCCTTTCCCGTTGGCGTTATGTGCTTCATCTTTCGGCGATACGGGGGGTGCCGGCAGAATGACGCTCGAAGACTTGGGCCTCGTCGCACAAATCATCAGTGTACTGCTGGTGCCGGCTTCGCTGGTGTTCGTGGGCATGCAGATGCGCCAGACCCATGCCATCGAGCGCGGCAACGCCCAGCGCGATCTGCTCAACCAGACCCGCGACTGGTGGATGGCCTGCGTCAGCGACGAAGCAATGTTCGATACGTTCAGCCAGGGTCTAGCAGACTACAAAAGCCTAAGCCGTTATCAGCAAGCGCGCTTCAGCACCCTGGGTTTCAATCTGTTCCACATCGTCGAAGGCGTTTTCTTTCAGGACAAGGTTGAGCTGCTAACGGATTCCATGAGTGAAGGCTATTTTGTCGCATTCCTGTCGATTATTAACACACCGGGTGGGCGGCAATGGTGGGATGAGGCTTCGAACGTGGGGAATGTCGAGATATGTCGCTATTTATCTGAGCGGCTCGCAACTGAGTCGGCAACACTTCCGCTGTGGAACGCCCTCAATCCGTTTTTCCGTTTTCCAGGCGCGGGCAGGAAGGGCGGCGGCTAAAGCCACGCGCTACTCCTCCCGACACTTGCATTCCCGCCCGTCTTCCCCTAACCGCGCGCCTTCGCTTGGCTTCGGCACGGCGATTCCCTGCGGGAGGGTCCCTTCGCCAAGGCTTTGGGACCTGTTGACCGCTCACTCTGAGGCCCTTTTCGGGGCCAACAGGAAGAAAGGAGGCCCATCGTGGCCAAGAAGATTGAAGGCTATATCAAGTTGCAGGTGCCGTCGGGCTCTGCCAACCCGTCGCCCCCGATCGGCCCGGCACTGGGCCAGCGCGGCGTGAATATCATGGAATTCTGCAAGCAGTTCAACGCTTCGACGCAGGAAATGGAAAAAGGCATTCCGCTCCCCACCGTGATCACCGTGTTTGCCGATCGCAGCTTCACTTTCGTAACCAAGACCCCGCCAGCGAGCTATCTGATCAAGAAGGCGGCCAATCTGAAGTCAGGTTCGAAAGAGCCAGGCAAGGTTTCGGCCGGAACCATCAAGCGTTCGCAGCTGTCTGAAATCGCCATGACCAAGATGGCCGATCTCAATGCAAACAACATCGAAGCAGCAACGAAGATCATCGAAGGCTCTGCCCGTTCGATGGGCCTCGAAGTGCTGGAGGGCTGAGATCATGATCAATCAGAACAAGAAGCAAAAGTCGCTCGCCGCCAAGCTGGGTGATAACCAGAAGCTCTATGGCGTGGGTGAAGCGTTGCAGCTGCTGCGCGACCTCAAGACCACCAAGTTCGATGAAACCGTGGAAGTTGCGCTCAATCTGGGCGTCGATCCACGCCACGCAGACCAGATGGTCCGCGGCATGGTGACGCTGCCTTCGGGCACCGGCAAGGACATCAAGGTTGCGGTCTTCGCGCGCGGCGACAAGGCTGAAGCCGCGCTGGCCGCGGGTGCCGACAAGGTTGGCGCTGAAGATCTGCTGGAAGATATGCAGGCCGGCAACCTCGATTACGGCCGCGTGATCGCAACGCCCGACATGATGGGCATCGTTGGCCGTCTCGGCAAGGTGCTGGGTCCAAAGGGCCTGATGCCAAACCCGAAGCTGGGTACGGTTACGCCAAATGTCGCCGAAGCGGTCAAAGCTGCCAAGGGCGGCCAGATCGAGTTCCGCGTCGAGAAGGCGGGGATCATCCACGCCGGGATCGGCAAGATGAGCTTCAGCGATGAAGCGATCCGCGCCAACTTTGACGCCTTTGTCGATGCAATCGTCAAGGCCAAGCCAGCTGGCGCCAAGGGCAAGTATCTGCAGAAGATCGGCCTCAGCTCGTCAATGGGCCCGGGCCTCAAGATCGACGTGGCGCAGGTTCACGGCAACTAAGCTTGGCTTCCATGCAATTGAAACGGGCCGGGAAGGGAAACCTTCCCGGCCTTTTCCTTTCATGTAAGAATGGGGTCTCCAACGAGGAACAACCCTATGCCCTTGATCCTGCTCATGGCCCTGACAGCGGCCGCACCCGCACCCGCCACCACCGCCCCAATTACACACGCCCAGATTGAGGTGCCGCGCGCTAACGGGCCGCAGCAAGTAGTGGTGCAGTCCCGCGAGTTTGCCCCCGAAGCGTCATCGGGCTGGCATGTCCATGCCGGGACCGAAATCGCCTATGTCGTTAGCGGCGAGATGGAGCTGGTGACAGCAACCACGGTCACTGTGCTCAAGCCGGGCGACAGTTTCACTATGCCGCGCGGTGTGGCCCATAATGGCCGCAACCGGGGGGTTGTACCGGCGCAGATCGTCATCACCCTGGTGGTTGATAAGCGCGCCGCGCTGCGCACCTCGGTTCCAGCGCCTAAGGGCCGCTAGCTAAGATTAGCAGACGTATAGCATTCGACCACCGCGCTGACCGGGCGGCCATCGTGTAGCCGCAGCAGCGCGCGCTGGGACAGTATGGTGTCCGGAGGGCAATTGGGCGACCGACCATGCTCGCTGGCCAGCAATTCGCGGGTAAAGCCCAAGGCGGCAATCACCCGGCCAAACGGCGCGTCACTGCTACCCAGGGTCCGGTTCATCTCTGGTGTCAGCCGGTCAGCAACATACCAGTTCTGGGCGACTGAAAGCACCACTTCGCCGCAAATCAGCCGGACATGACGATAGGCAATTCGTTCGCCGGGGCCGGGCGCCAAAAGTTCGAGGATCGCTGGCGGCGTTGGCGGTGCCTCGCCCTTTATTTGCTGGGCGATGATCGCTGGCGGGTTTGCGATACCGCGCAACCGGCACCACTGGGTCAATGCCGCAGTGGCGCTATGCTCGCTGGCAAGCACACGCTCAAAATCGATCAACCCGGGCGCGCGAGGTGTCGTGCAGGCAGAGAGCGTTGCCACGGCCATGATCCCCGCCAGCGCTCTCAAATCCCGCCCACTACCGCTGGACGGCCTAAAGCCTCCAGACCGGCGGCAAGCGCGGCGCTGCAAGCATCGAGCGTCGCCTGATCGGTTGAACGCACGACAAAGTTGGCCCCGACCGTGCCGTCGCGGAAAAACGGATAGCTGCCGATCTGGCAGCCGGGGTGGGCCTGTTCGGTAGAACCAAGCAGCTCAGCGATTTCGCTTTCGGCAACCCAGCAGCCGATCGTGGCCGAAAGCAGCGGCAGCCCGCCTTCGAGGGTGCCGGTCAGCGCATCGAGCATCCCTGCGGTGATGCTGGGAACCCCGGCCATCATGTAGACATTGCCGATCTGAATACCCGGCGCGCCGGACATCCGGTTGGGGATCAGCTCTGCCCCGGCGGGCACGCGGGCCATCCGCAAGCGGGCCTCGTTAAGGCCGCCCCGGGTGGCGTAGTACCGCTCCATCATCGCGCGGGCTTCAGGATGGATAACCACTTCAACGCCTAAGGCCGCGGCCACCGCATCCACCGTAATGTCATCATGGGTCGGGCCGATCCCGCCGGTGGTGAACAAATAATCATTGCGGGCGCGCAAGCTGTTGACCGACTCGATTATCGCAGGGGTATCATCGGGCACGACCCGCACTTCGCGCAGGCGAATGCCTTGCACCCCCAGCCAGCTCGCCACCTGGGCAATGTTTTTGTCATGGGTGCGGCCCGAGAGGATCTCGTCGCCAACCACGATCAGCGCGGCGGTATAGATTCGCGTGGCATCGGTCATAGCGGGGTCGCTACGCGAAATGTCGCTGCCGCGCTACTCTGCCGCTTGCCGAATCTGTGCCCCGACTGTTGCTTTTGCAAATTTGAGCAAACCATCGTCGATCGGCGCGCTTTTCAGATCCGCGCGATCCTTGCGGTATTCCTGATTGAGCCGCCAAGGTAGAATAGTCGCGCTTTTGGGCATGATATGCTTGCCGCGCTGGATATATCCGGACGAGAAATCAAACAAATCGTCCTCCTCCAGCCCGTGATTGTCCGGCAGATAGGGCGTGGCGCTATCTGCGCCAAGCTGATCCATTTGGTTCAACACCTTGCAGACAAATTCCGAGTTGATGTCTGCCCGCAGGGTCCAGCTGGCGTTGAGATAGCCGAACACCACCGAGAGATTCGACACGTTGGAAAACATCGCGCCCTTGTAATAGAAATGCTGCGACCAATCGATGGCCACGCCATCCATGCGGATCGCAATCTTCCCCGCGATCGCCAGTTTCAGCCCGGTGGCGGTGACGATGATATCGGCATCCAGATGCTTGCCAGATTTCAGCTGGATCCCGGTCGCATCGATCCGCTCAATGTGATCAGTCACAACATCAGCTTTGCCAGCCTTGATCGCCTCAAACATGTCGCCGTCGGGGACCAGGCAGAGGCGCTGTTCCCAAGGGTTGTAGGGTGGGGTGAACGCGACCGGATCATATTTGTCGCCCAGCGCCTTGCGGGTTCGCTCGGTCAGGAATTGCTTAAGCTTTTCAGGCTTGTTGCGGGCCAGTTTGAAGACATAATCCTGCATCCAGATATTCTTTTTGCGGGTGATCGCATAGGCCAGCTTCTCGGGCAAAATCTTACGTAGCGTATTGGCGAACCAATCCTTTGCCGGGCGCGAGCCGTACCAGGTGGGGGTGCGCTGCAGCATGGTGACATGCGCGGCATCGCGCGCCATCGCCGGAACCATCGTGACCGCAGTGGCGCCCGAGCCGATGATCACAACACGCTTGCCACGATAATCGAGGTTTTCTGGCCAGAACTGGGGATGGATAATCTGGCCCCTGAAGTCCTCGCGCCCGGTGATCTGGGCATCATAGGGATCGTCATAATCGTAATAGCCTGAACCCAGATAGAGCCAACCAGCCTGCATTACATTGCGCTGGCCTGCTTCGTCTTCCAGCACCACTTGCCACTGGGCGCTATCGCCATGCCAATCAGCCGAGATGACCTTCTGGCCCATCCGCATGTTCGGGCGGATCCCGCGCTCATCGACGATGCGGTTCAGATATTCGAGGATCGACGGGCCATCGGCGATCGATTTTTCATGGGTCCACGGCTCAAAAATGAAACCCAGCGTGTGCATATCACTATCCGCGCGGACGCCGGGATAGCGGAACAAATCCCACGTTCCGCCCAGATCGGCGCGGCGATCAACCACCACATAGCTTTTGCCAGGGCACATCATTTCCAGATGTGCGGCCATGCCGATGCCCGAGAGGCCTGCGCCAACGATCAGGACATCGACCGTATCATTCAGCGAAGAGTGGGCATTCATCGCGATTCTCTCTTCAACTGCTTATTGACAGCAGTGTAAGCACCTTCGGTTTTTATTGCCAGCAAGATCGCGCTTTGGCACTGCGATGCAATGCCGATCATTGCTGCACGCCGCTATTCCGCCGGGAAACGATCCGATCATTCGCTGGTCGTGGATGGCAAACATCGCAAGGCATTGCCAGCGCACCATTTTGACTGGGTTGGGCTGGCAGACCCAAAGCCGCAGGAGATGGAGCTGATCCGCAGCCAGTTCGGGCTGCATCCGCTGGCAATAGAGGATGCGCTTAACCCAAATCAGATGCCCAAGGTGGAGGCCTATGGGAACCAGCTGTTCATCGTTGCCCGCACTGCCGGGATCGAAGAGGGTGAGAATATCGCCTATGGGCAGACCGCGATCTTCCTCGGCAAGGATTTCATCGTCAGCGTCCGGTTCGGCTCGACCCGGGCGCATAATGCGCTGCGCCAACGGCTGGAAAGCGATGCCGAACGGCTGGCCGAGGGGCCGGATTATGTCGCTCATGCGATCCTTGATTTCATTGTCGATGGCTATCTGCCGATCATGGAAAAGCTGGAAGTCTCCGTCCAGGCAATGGAAGAGCGGGCGATTGATGTGTTTCCCGAACGATCCACCATCCGGCGGATATTCCGCCAGCGCCGCCAGCTGCGCCGGTTTCATCAGATCATCGGCCCGATGGAGGAAGTGTGCGAGCGGTTGACTACCACCGAACTGCCAACAGTTGATCCTGCGGCCCGCGTGTGGTTCCGTGATGTGCTTGATCATGTCCGCCGCACTATGGCGCGGATGGACGGGCTAAAGGAAACGCTGGCCAGCATTGTCGAGACCGCCAGCCTGCTGGAAGCACACCGTCAGGGCGAAATGACCCGGCAATTGGCCGCCTGGGCTGCGATCCTGGCGGTGCCAACCGCGATTGCCGGGATTTACGGAATGAACTTTGATGTCATGCCCGAGCTGCGCTGGCGCTTTGGCTATTTTATCGTGCTGGGCGGGATCGGCACAATATGTATCGGGTTATGGCTGCGGTTCCGCAAGATCGGTTGGCTTTGAACCCTGCCAACCGCTATCCTCTGGCGACAGTTACCTGCAAGAACTGCGGCTGACTTTTGGTCCCGTCTTGCGTCAAAGGCAGCGGGTAACTGCCCTGCGGCAGAGAGGTGAGCGGCATACCAGCAGCGGCCAGCGCATAGGGTGAGACGCGGTGCCGGGTGCATAGCCCGCCTGCGCCATCATTGACCAGCGGGCTTTCAAATTCGATGGCGATGGACGAATCTTGCGAGCGGCTAACCGTGCCGACAGCAAGTTGGCCGCTTCCCATGTCGAGTACCAGCCCGGTCCCATCGGGGACACCGACCAGTCCTTCGACCCGCGCCCCAGTGGTTGATAGATCGCGCATCACCACCTCATAGCGGTGGTCTTCGTGTATCAGGCCAACACGGCGGAATACCGAGCGCCGCTCTGGCCGGTGCTTGTCCGGACCGTCGGGTTCAATCTTGAACTCGCCCGATCCCATCCGCGCTTCGATTTCTTCCAGTCGCAATGCCTTGGAATAGATCCAGCCCTGAATGAATTTCGCGCCTTTGGAGCAGACCAGATTGAACTGATCGAATGCTTCGACCCCCTCGACAGTCGTTTCCATGCCCAGCGCATCGGACAGGCCGATGATCGCAGCGATGATCTTGGCGCTGTTCTGATCGTTCTGGGTGCAGCTATCGACGAAGCTCTTGTCGACTTTGAGTT
>JANOKC010000203.1:0-30673 GCA_031419035.1 Novosphingobium sp.
TGATGCCAAACCTGCCGCTGTCGGCACTGAAATGGTCAAGGAAAGCGGGCATCCGTTGCAGCATGTCTTCACCCGCGCGATCCCCACGGCGCAGTGCATGAACTGCCATATGCACCAGCCCAATATCTTCCTGAACAGCTACCTTGGCTACACCATGTGGGACTATGAATCTGACGCTCCGAAGATGTGGCCGGGGCATCAGAAATACCCAACCGCCAAGGAAACGCATGAGGTGCTGGAACGCAATCCCGAAGGCGCTGCGCCACGCGGCAAATGGGCCGAGCTCGATTTTCTGCGCAATGTCTATGATCTCAACCCTGAACTAAAGGATACCCAGTTCGCCGATTATCACGGCCACGGCTGGAATTTCCGCGCAGTTCTGAAGCGTGACCGCGAGGGCAATCTGCTCGACGCCGAGGGTGCGATCGTTTCCCCAGACGATCCGGAAAAATGGCGCAAGAAAGGCGAAGGCAAATTTGTGCCGCCAGGGGTCAATCCCGGCAAGACCGTGCATCTGATGGACATCCATGCCGAAAAGGGTCTGCAATGCGCAGACTGCCATTTTTCGCAAGACAGCCACGGTAACGGGCTGATCTATGGCGAAGTGGCCAATGCGGTTGAGATCGGTTGCAAGGATTGCCACGGCACCGCCGATGCCTATCCCAATCTGCTAACCTCTGGCCCGGCGGCCCCGCCCAAAGGCAATAATCTTGCCCTGCTGCGCAACCCCGATGGCAAGCGACGGTTCGAGTGGAGTTCTGACAACGCCGGGCGGCAAACTTTGGTCCAGCGTTCGATCGTCGACCCAGAACTGTCGTGGAAAATCCATCTGGTGAAGGACAGTGTCGATCCCGCCTCGCCCTATTTCAACGCAAAGGCGGCCCGAGCGAAAATGATGAGCCGATCAGGCGGGCAGGACGGCAGCTTCAGCTTCGGCCCCGGCATTCCTAAAAGCGACCGCGCACATGACGATGGCAAATTGGCCTGCTTCACATGCCACCTAAGCTGGACCACCAGTTGCGGCGGATGCCATCTGCCGATCGAAGCCAACTGGAAAACCACTTCTCATCATTATGAGGGCGAGGAGACGCGCAATTTCGCGACTTACAATCCGCAGGTTGCGCGCGACGAGATGTTCCAGCTAGGCCGCCACCAGACCACCAAAGGCAATCAGATCGCGCCGGTCCGCTCCACTTCGGCGCTAGTATTGTCATCAACCAATATCAACCGCGAGCGGATTTATATCCAGCAGCCGCCGATCAGCGCGATCGGCTTTTCCAGTCAGGCCTTCGCGCCGCATTTTCCGCATACTGTGCGCACGACCGAGACCAAGACCTGCACCGATTGCCATCTGTCGGACAAGAACGACAACAATGCGATCATGGCGCAGTTGCTGCTGCTGGGAACCAACTACGTCAATTTCGTCGGCTTCAACGCCTGGACCGGCCTTGAAGGAGGGATCGAAGCGGTGCGCGTTACCGAATGGGACGAGCCGCAAGCGGTGCTTGGTTCCTACCTGCACAAATATGCCTATCCCGATTTCTACAAGCTCCACGTTGACCAGAATGGCCGAGAGCTGAAAAACTGGGTGCGCGGCAAGACCTTCGACGGCAAAGGCTCAGGCGAAACCCAGCCGCTCGAGGAATTCCGCAACGCGGTACATGGCACAAACGGCAAAGTCGGTTGTCTGCAACTGCGCGGCGAATACATGTTCGTGGCTGAGGGCAAGGGTGGCTTCCGGGTTTATGACGTTGCTTCGATTGCGAACAAAGGCGTGTCGCAGCCAATCATTTCTGCACCATTTTCCCCGCTCGGCCATGATACCCATGTCGATACCACCAACGCGACCTGCATGGCTCTGGCGACCAACCAGCCGATCAATCCGCTGCGCAACACGGCCCGCATGCGCGAGGCTAACCAGGAGCAGCCGTTCCTGCCAATCTACAGCTATGCCGCGATTACCGACAGCACCGAGGGGCTGGTGCTGGTCAATATTGAAACTCTTGCGGATGGCGAATTCCGCAACAACCAGCTGAAGCGCTCCGTCACTTGGAACCCGGATGGAGTGCTGAAAGGCGCTCGGCACATCGTGTTGGCGGGCGAAGTGGCCTATATCACCGCCGATGCCGGACTGATCGCGGTGGACCTTAAGGATCCGCTCAAACCCCGACTTACTGCGGTACTTCCGCTAACTGACGCCAGAGCCAGCGCGCTACAGTTCCGCTATTTGTGGGTGACCGACAGCGAGGGTTTGAAGCTGTTCGATGTTACTGATCTGCGCAAACCTGTCGTCGTGCCGTCCGGAACAGTGCCGCTGGCCAATGCGCGCAAAATCTATCTGGCGCGGACCTATGCCTATGTCGCGGCCAAGGCGGACGGGCTGGTGATCCTCAATATCACCCGCCCCACTGCGCCGCAGGTCTATGGCAAATTCACTGCGGGCGGGCAGTTGAACGATGCCGAGGATGTGATTGTCGCCAGCACCAATGCTTCGCTGTTCGCCTATGTCGCGGATGGGCGGAACGGGATGAAAGTGCTGCAACTGACCTCGCCCGATAGCCAACCCAATTTCTATGGCTTTTCGCCCGCGCCAAAGCCGGAACTGATCGCCTGGACCAAAACCCCAAGCCCAGCTCTGTCGCTGTCCAAAGGTATCGACCGTGACCGCGCGGTGGACGAGACCGGCGGACAGATGGCCGTGTTTGGGCGGCTCGGCTCGCGGCCCTTCAACCGCCCGGAAATGGAAACGCTGTTCATGGGTCGGCGCGGCTTCCCCTTCAAGGTCAGCGACGAAGTGGACATGAAGGCGTGGCGGGCGGCGCGGTAACTTAGGAGCGTTCAGCAAACGCCGCGCGGATCATCGGCTGGAGCGAAGCATCAAAGCTCGCCAAGGGAGCAAGATTGCCCAGGCTCTCAAAATGCGAGACTAGCTCCTGCCCGTTCCAATAGTGCAGCCCATAGGCGGGGGCCTCATCGGTTATGAGAACTCGGTTATCGGGGCATTCGGGATCGACCGAGGTCAAATCAAGCGCAACCGCAGGCGCGCTTGATGGGCAAACGATCAATGGAACACCGTGCCAGCCGGTCATGATCGGACGGTGCAGATGTCCGCACAAGATCGCCTGAATCCGCCCATGACCCCGGATCGCATCGGCAAAGCGGGCGAACCACGGGTCGCCGGGAGAGCTGTCCATCCAGTCGATCCCAGAAATGATCGGTGGATGATGCATGACGATGATCGTTGGCACATCTGGATGAGCCTCAAGCTCTGCACGCAACCACCGGACGCGAGCTTCGCAAAACGCGCCGCCGTGCCGTCCCGGTTCAAGGGTATCCAGCATGATGATCCGTGGGAGCGTTCCCTCAATCACGTAATGGAAGAAACCACCGTCCAACAGGACTTGCGGAAAGGTAGCGCCGAACGCCGCGCGATCATCGTGGTTGCCGACAATCGGCCAGACCGGGAACGGGCAATCCGCGATCGCCTCGGTCAGAATACGAAAACTGGCCACATCACCATGCTCGGTCAGATCGCCGGTCAGCAGCAGCAGATCGGGGCGGTTCGGGCCATGTTTGAGGCGGTCGAGCACGGCCTTGAAGCGGCGCAAATTCGGTTCATCCGGATGATCCCGGTCAAAGCCGATGTGGATATCGGTCACTTGTGCAATCAGCACCGATCAGTCCTCCGGTTTAAGGTCAATGGCCAGTTGCTTGCGCCCGTCACGATCCTGCTTTGGCGCCATCGGGGATGGGTGGTAGGCATGACACATCGCGCAGCCCGAAGGAACTTCGGCCTTGGTGCTATCCTCGCCCAGATGGCAGGTCCGGCATTGTTTGATGTCGGGCAGCAGAAGATCGCTCGAAGAGGCAGATTTCTCCGCCGCGTGGCAGGTGGAGCATTTCTCCTGAATGTGCGGCTTGTGATCGAACCAGCCGCCCGCCATGAACCGTGAAACTTGGGTTACTGGCACCACACCCGGCTTCACTCCGCCAGGCAGCGCCGTATGGCATTCCCCGCAAACCCCGCCGCGCGCAAGCGCCCGTTCGACAGAGCTAAGTCCGACATTCGGAACCGCAAAATTGGCGTAGTAAGTCCCGCCCGATGCATAATCCCCGGGGCGGCGGCGCGCGCTGATTATCGGCACCGCGCCATGATCGGAGGCGCGCAGATCGGCGACCATCTGGTCAATATCTCCGTGCCGCAGCGTGCGGAAAGTTGAGCCAACCTTGTCAAAGGCGAGGCTATGGCAACTCTCGCAATCGCGCACCATATTGACGGGCTTGAAGCGAACCCCATCCTCTGTCGGTTGGTGGCAATTGCTGCAAGTCAGACCTTTTCCAAAGCCTGCCTGCTTGCCAAGATTCATCGCCATCTTCGCCGCCCCACCGCGCGGATCAAGGTGGAGCTTGTGCGGGAAGGTCAAGCCATTGTCTTCGCGCGGACGGGCATCGAGCGAGACGGCGGTGAGCTTGCGCGACCGCGCATCGGTCACGATCCGTGGGGTGAACTGCGGATGCAGAGTACCGAAATCTGCGGCATTGCCGAGCTTGGTATCGACCAGCCTATCTTTCAGAGTGCCGTGGCAATCGGCGCAGAATTTCTGCTGCGTCGGCTCCATCTTTCCGCTGCCCTCGTGCTCGGTATGGCAATCGACGCAGGCACCCGGCCCCGGCTTGCCAAAGCCATGCGCCACGGTTTGCAGCAGCCTTTCACCAAGCGGCGGCACGGCTCTTGCCCCTGCCAGCCGCGCTGGCTGCGCGTGGTCATGCGCATTTGTGTGACAAGCCTTGCAACTGCTGTCGCGAACCGATTCAAACGGTTTGACGTGGCAGGACTTGCAGGAATTTTCGAGGCCATGATGGCTGGCGCTAAGCGGCCCCGGGCTCCAGCTGCTGTCACTGATACTGCGGATTTTGGGATCAGCGCCGGACGTGAGGTTGCTGGCAATCGGGATCGCCAGAAACAGCCCGAGGATCAATGCCGCCAAAAGCCACGCCATCATCCGCCGCGACGGCATGACTTTGGCAAGGGTAAAGCTGCGCTTGGGATCGAACCCCTCTTCAGCCCCAACCTCGATCCGTTGCAGTGTCAGCAGCGTCACACCATCTGGATCGCGCGACACGCCCAGCCGGTGACTTCCAAAGCCAAGCTCAGCGCCGATGGCGGGATCAATCGAAGCGGAGCGGCTGGTGGAACCATCAAGTGTAAAGCCCAACTTGCCCGCCGCTTCGACCGCTACTCTCCCGCCCGGCTCAAGCTTCAGCCGCGCATGGTGTGCATCGAGCGCCAGATCGGCTAGATGGATGTCATTCTCTGCGGCGCGGCCTAGCGTCAGTTCAGCAGACGCTGCATCGCGGTCACGAACGATCTTGCGCCCGTCAGCTGTAGATTCGATTGTCCTGATCCGGAAAGCCATGCTTGCCGCCCTACCAGTAGTAGAAAACGCTGATGACATGCGCGGTCAGCGCGGCGAGCAGCGCGATGGTGACGGGCACATGGACATAAAGCCAGACTTCCAGCAGCGCTTTCAGCCTCAGATGCCGCCGCATCCGATCAAGCTGCGCCTTGCGCCGCCGCAGCAGCGCCTCGACCCGGGCGATGGCCGGATCGGCGGGGATTGGCCCTGCGCTCTCGCAAGCAGCAATCGCAAGCTCGGTCGCCCCGCCGCGATATTTGCCAGAAAGCCTGCGCCACAGCCCCTGTCGGAACGGATCCTCGTTCAAAGCGGCCAACACCAGATCGGAATAAGTCATCGAAAGTGGCTGCGCTGCATCGTGGAGCTGGCGATCAACTGCAGCAATCCCTTCAACCATCTGGGATTCGGTCATTTCCTCACGATTGGCACTCAGCGCGGTGGGCAAGGTTGAATAGACCACTATCCCAAAAACGCCCGATCCGATCACCACCAGCATCAGCAGATAGGCCAGCGTGTGAACGTTCCACCCCAGCTGAAACCCGGTGTGCAGCGTGGCGACCACGATCAGCGCGAGGCCGAGATAGACATGCGCAGACGTCCACGCTTTGAGCGACCAGCCCCCCGGCGTCATTGCCCGCTTGCGGACCCCCAGAAGCGCCAACCAGACGATCAATCCGGCTCCGATCGTACCCAGCGTATAGCCATACCAGCTGCCGCCATTGGGGCGCGGCTGCACGTCGGCAATGATATAGCCCAGGATTGCCGCCAGGCTGAAAACAAGCGCGATCTTGAGCCAGCGGAATCCGGCCAACCGCAGAAAGCCCTCGTGATCGATGCTCACCCGGCGCTCAATCTGGGCAGCCTTTCGCGAGGTTCCGGGCATCAGCCTTCAGCCTCCAGGCGGGAAACCGAAAGGAAGCCTTCAGGCGAAACCCGGATCGCAGCGCCGGTCGGGCAAGCGCGCACACACGTTGGTCCGCCTTCGATCCCTGAGCACATGTCGCATTTGATCGCCTTTTTGGGCTGTTCAGCTCCCTCGGCTACGTGCTTTTTGCGCCACTTCTTGCTGGGCTCGCCGGGGCCGGGACCGCTGCCAAACATCAGCCAATTGAGCAGCGATGGCTTGGGCGGCGGCACGCTGTCCATGCGGATCACGCCGTAAGGGCAGTTGCGTTCACAATTTCCGCAACCAATGCAGGTATCGTCGATCACCACCTCGCCATCGGGGCCGCGTTTGATCGCGTTTGGCGGGCAATCGGCCATGCAGTGCGGATGCTCGCAGTGGCGGCAGCTGGTCGGCACATGGAGGTGGGCATAGGTCCGCCCCGCCTCCCGGTTGAGGCGCGAGAGGCCGTCGTGGCTGTCAGCGCAGGCTTTTTCGCAATTGTCACAGCCAACGCACAGCGTCTCGTCGATCAGCAGCACGTCAGTTGCTTCGCCGATCCCATTGTCGATCAGGAACTGCGCGGTCTGTGAATACATATCGACCACGCTGGAGAAATTGTCTTTCCGCCCTTCGACAAAAGCGTTGATGTCGCGCCGCGCCGCCATATCGGATTGCGCTTTGCGGAGCAGTTCGGGCTTGCGGGCCAGAAGCTGGGCAAATACATCGCCGGGCAGCCGGATCAATTCCGAGCGGATCGCTGCTTTGACAGTGGCGGTGCGCCGCCCACCATCGATCAGGGCCATTTCCCCGACATAGGATCCGGCGGGCAAATAAGAGAGGAAAACCGGCTTTCTGCCAACCTGCTTTTCGACGATCATCGAACCGCGCCTGATGATGTAGATATCGTTGCCCTCATCCCCCTCGGCCAACACAACTTCGCCCGCGCGCGCTGTCAGCACTTCCGCTCCTGCCACAAGTTCGCTGACATCGTCCTTGGTCAGACCAGAACCGAACATCTGCAACACCTGCCGTTCGATCGAAATTCGCGCCACTGCGCGAGCTGCGGCGGGCGCTGTTGCAATCAGCTTCAGCGCCGCATTGCGCGAGAGTTCGATCACTACAGTGGCCTCCGCCGCGCGGATGGTTGCCCCGCGCCGCCGACCTGAGATCAGACCAACCTCGCCGAAGATAGAGCCCCGCTCGATCGGCACCGTCTGGCCGGGATCATCCTTGTTGACCTCAACCGCGACCGATCCTTCAGCGATTGCAAACAGCGACGATCCCGGCGCGCTGCGTTCAAAGATCACTTCACCGCGGGCAAAACTCCGCACTTCGCTGTCGAGCATCAACTCGCGCAATTGCAGCGCTGAAAGCTCGTTAAAGATGCTGATATTGTGGCCCAGCAGTGTCAACCATTCATCAACCGTCCGCTTGGCGGCAAGCTTGGCAAACTTGCCCGCAAGGATCGGCTCGTCCGCTGGCTTCAGCGCCGAATTGCCATTGATGAACTCGATCACATCATAGCCCTGATTCAGGCAATGCTTGATCAGCGGGTATCCAGCCAGCGCACCAATCACATAGATCCCTGGCTTGGTGCTCTCGAAAATCGGCGAGAGCACCGGAAAGGCCTCGCGGTCAGGGCTGGTGAAGGCGATCCCGCAGGCCTCGACAAAGCTGCGCGGCGCAACCGAGCCCATCCGGGCGATGATCCGGTCACAGCGTATGGTTTCCTGCCCATCGCGGGTATCCAGCACCAGTTCCCCGGCGCGCACTTCGGCAGGCGAGGTTTCACTGCGAATGGTAATCCGTCCCGCCGCTGCGGCCTCGGTCAGCAGCTTCACATTAGCCTCTTTGGTCCGGGCGAAATCGGCACCGCGGTTGAGGATTGTCACAACATTGCGCTGCGCCGGATCGGCGGTCAGCCCCAGCGCATTTTCGATTCCGGCGTCGCCCGCGCCAACCACCGTGATATGCTCGTCAACATATTCGCCCGGATCGTTGAGCTGGTATTGCACATGGCCCAGATCGCCGCCCGGGCAGCGCATCAGATTGGGGTTGCCCTGCGTGCCGATCGCCAACACCACCGCTTCGGCCTCGATCGTTTCCCCGCCTTTGAGCGCAAGAACGAAACCGCCCTTCTCGCCAGTGATCGCGGTTACGTCTGAGTGAGGGCGGACGTTGATCTTTCGTTCCGACGCCTGGCTTTCCCATGTTCCGAGGATTCCCTCGCGCTTGCCTGCAACGAATGCCAGATCGGAACGCAGCACCAGCATGGCCGGCGTTGCCATCACATGCTTGCCCTTTTGATACTTGTAGATCGTATCAGAGAGATGATCGGACTTTTCCAGCAGTACATGCGACAGCCCTAGCGCTGCGGCGCGGGCGGCCGCGCTAAGCCCAGCTGGCCCAGAGCCGACAATCGCAACCCGAACCCGAGCGCTCACAGCAATTTCCCCTGTCGGTCGGAGCACGCCGATTGCATTGTCCGGAGAATTTGCGCAATCCGTCGGATAAGTCATCTCCACCGGCTGCCCTGCGTCCGGTGATAAACTATGGACCCGAATTGCGCCATGACACAAGCCAGCAGTAGAAGTTTGCCAGCAGGAAAAATCATCCTTGGTTTAGCGGGTTTTGCGCTGGCTTTCGCAGTTGGCTATTCGTTGTCGCAGGATCAGCCCAATTCGGCAGTTCCCGTTGCCGCATCCCCGACTGCAAGCGCCGCGCCGCAATCGCTGGAGGCGCTTGAGCTTAAGGCCAATGCGAACCCCAATGATGCCGCAGCCTGGCAGGCTTTGGGGATGGCCTATTTTGAGCAGCAACTGTTCGATGACGCCGTGCGGGCCTATGCCAAGGCGGCTGCGATAGATCCGGCACAGGCGGTCCTGTGGTCGGCGCTGGGCGAGGCGCGGGTTATGGCCAGTCGTTCCGATCCGATGCCGGCCGAGGCCGCCGCCAATTTTGAGCGCGCCCGGTCGCTTGATCCAGCTGATCCGCGCGCTGGCTATTTCCTTGCGGTCCGCAAGGATCTTGGCGGCGATCATGCCGGGGCGATCGCCGATTGGCTGGCCTTATTGGCGAGATCGCCAGCCGGCGCTCCGTGGCGTCCAGATCTGGTCCGGACGATCGAACAGGTTGGCAAGATCAACCGCATAGAAGTAGCCGCGAAGCTTGCCGCTATCCAGAAAAACACCCCGCCGCCGCCCTTGGCTGCGCGCGCCATTCCGGGACCGACTGCGGCCGACCTCAGTGCAGCAGCTTCGATCCCCCCGCGCGAGCAAAACCAGATGGCCGAAGAAATGGTTGCCCGGCTTGAACAGCGGCTTCAAACCAAGCCCGACAATATCGACGGCTGGATCATGCTGATGCGCAGTCGGATGACGCTGGGCCAGCCGGACAAGGCTTCCGCAGCGTTTAAGGCTGGCGTCGCTGCCAATCCTGCTCAAGCCGAGCTGCTGCGTCAGCAGGCTGACATTTTGGGTGTCCGCTAAAAAATCCTGCCCCAACTTTCGAACAGAAACGCTGTGAATGTCAGGATCAAACCGATCTGAAAGCTGCGATAGGCAAAGCCCAGAAAGCGGTATTTCTTGCGCTGAAGCACCAGGCCGTTTTGATAGACATCGCGCAACATGGTCCGGAAAACCTGCTCGTCGCCGCGCAACTCAGCCAGCACCTTCTCGGTAAATTCCATTTCACCTAGCGCTGAAAATACACCGAAAAACAGCAAGTTCGGATTTTCAGGTCCGGGCGTCTTGCCGCCAACAGACGGGACTACAGCCGCAATCGCAAACATCGCGGAGATGAACGCGAACAGCGCAAGCACCATCAGCGAGACTGGAAACAGCCCGCGCCCAGCCTGCCCGACGGTGATAGTGAAGACCACGAATGTTGCGCCCATCAGGATGCTGGCCTTCTGGTCAGCCATCTGACTAAGCGCAAGGTTGGCCTGAGTAGCGGTTCGCACCAAATGGATCGCATTGACGGAAAATGGCGCCGCTGGCGGGACCGCGCTTGGTTCATTTTCCGCCATAATCACCCACCCTTACACAACACCAAAGGCCAACATCGCATCGGCGACTTTTTTGAAGCCGGCAATATTCGCGCCTTTGACATAATCAATATAACCACCGCCCTGATCACCATAACGGCGGCAGCTTTCATGGATACCACTCATGATGTCCTTCAGCATCTGCTGCAACTCCTCTTCACGCCACGCACGGCGCTCAGAGTTCTGGCTCATCTCAAGCCCCGATACCGCCACTCCCCCCGCGTTCGCCGCCTTTCCGGGTGCAAACAAGATCCTGGCCGCCTTGAACACGTGAACGCCCGCAAGGTCAGTCGGCATATTGGCACCTTCGGCAACTGCCTTGCAGCCATTGGCGACAAGCGCCTGAGCATCCGGGCCCAGCAGCTCGTTCTGCGTGGCACAGGGCAAAGCCATATCGCATGGCACGTTCCACGGGGTTTGGCCGGAATGAAAGCTCGCCCCCTTGAATTCTGCGCAATAATCCTCGATCCGGCCCCGCCGATGGGTTTTGTGCGCCTTTACCCAATCGATTTTTTCCTGGGTGATCCCATCCGGATCGTGGATGAAACCGCCTGAGTCTGACAGAGTGTGAACCTTGCCGCCCAACTGAACGATTTTTTCTGCCGCATGGGTCGCGACATTTCCCGAGCCGGAAATGACGGCCGTCTTGCCAAGTAAATCTTCGCCGCGTGTCGCAAACATGTTGGCAAGGAAATAGACCGCGCCGTAGCCCGTCGCCTCGGTCCGGATCAGCGAGCCACCATATTCAAGACCCTTGCCGGTTAGCACCCCGGTGAACTGATTCGTGATGCGCTTGTATTGGCCAAACATATAGCCGATCTCGCGCCCGCCAACCCCGATGTCGCCCGCGGGCACATCCACATCTGCGCCGATGTGGCGGTAAAGCTCAGTCATAAAGCTCTGACAGAAGCGCATGATTTCCCGCACGCTTTTGCCCTTGGGGTTGAAGTTGGAGCCGCCCTTCCCGCCCCCCAATGGCAATCCGGTCAGCGCGTTTTTGAAGGTCTGCTCGAAAGCGAGGAACTTGAGAACGCTTTCGTTGACACTGGGGTGAAACCTAATTCCACCCTTGTAGGGGCCGATCGCATTGTTGTTCTGCACCCGCCAGCCGCGCTGGACCCGGATATTGCCGGCATCGTCTTCCCAGCAGACACGGAACGAGACGATCCGATCCGGCTCGGCGATCCGGCGCAGGATCTGCTGCGCGTGGTATTCCTCTTTGTCAGCAATAAAGTCGAAGATATCCTCCGCAACTTCCTGGACGGCCTGGCAAAACTCTGGCTGATGGGGATTGCGCCGGTTGACCCCGGCCATAAAGCCTTGAAAGTCAACGTGGTCTGATGTCGCCATAAATCCCTCCACAGGTAACAGCCCTCAGGATATGATGGTCTCGGACGCTTGTATATACGTAGGGGCCTACCCATCAGCCTCAGCCTAGCAACAACCGCGATCCGGCCCAGATCGTAAGCGCAGCCGTTAGCCACCGGATCATCCGTTCGGGCAGCAGGCGCAGCGCCATCAGGCTCCCAATTTGCCCACCCAGTATAACTGCAACCAGCAGCGGCAATCCGCCAGACAGCGCTTCGGCAAAGCGGTCAGGACCAGCTTTGACCAATTGGCCTGCGAGGCCTGCGAGTGAATTGATCAAGATGAACAGGCTGGTCGTCGCCGCAATTGGCCGCGCGCCGTTCCAGCGCGTGAGGTGAAGCAAGGGAGCGAGAAATATCCCGCCGCCGATCCCGACCAATCCCGCCAGATAGCCGAGCGGCGCGGCGACGAGGGGCATGAAACGGGCCAGCCGCGCAAGCTCGCCCTCAATCTCAGGTTTGCGCGGCAGCAGCAAAGCCAGCCCTGCCAGCACCAGACTGGCTCCCAGCAGGACAAGGAAATGGGTCTCCTTGATCGGCGTCAACCCACCCAGAAATGCCAGTGGCGTGGCAATCAGCGAAACGGTCAAGGCTCCGCGCCAGGGAGTGGTCCCAGCCCGTGCGAAGCGGATCGATGCCCCAGTCACCACCACGATATTGCAGGCCAGCGAAAGGATCGGCAGCAGTCGGTAGTCATATCCCACCAGCGATAACAGCGCGCTGTAGGTCGATCCGCCGCCAAAACCGACTGACGCATAGAGCAGCGCGGTGGCGAAGAATCCGAGCGGTAGCCAGATCATCGCTTGCTACCCCTGCTCAGCCTAACCAGCTGCGCCGTGGCAATGCTTATACTTCTGGCCGGAACCGCAAGGGCAAAGCGCATTGCGCGACAAGCCTAGCTCAGCATAGGGATCACCGGCCACCGCCAGGCCTGATCCGAGCGCGCCCAGCATCGCAGCCGAACCCGGGGTGCGCGCGCCTGCATCGTCCTCACCTGTGAACGGATCGATATGACTGGTGAGGAAATCTGGCAGTTCGGGCAGCTGAAAGGCATCCGCATTGGGCATGCTAAGCTGGCTGTTTGACAAAATCCGGGTCACGTCCTCGCGGATGATTTCCAGCATCTTTTCGAACAGGCCAAACGCTTCCTGCTTATACTCATTAATCGGGGTTTTCTGCGCATAAGCGCGCAGGAACACGACCTGACGAAGCGCATCAAGCGTTGCCAGATGCTCTTTCCAGAAGTGATCGATCCGCTCCAGCAAAACGCTTTTTTCCACCTGACGCCAGATCGTAGCGTCGCCGCCCATCTTGCTGTCCATGTGGGCATCGGCAAGCCCGCTGATGCGTTGCTCAATGACATCAGGCTCGATCCCGTCCTCTTTGAGCCACTCCTCGCTCGGGACTTCGATCCCGGCCACTTCGGCCACTCTCGCGGTGAGCCCGGCAATGTCCCACTGCTCGGGATAGGAGCCAGGAGGACAGGCGTCGCCTACCAGAGCATTGATCGTATCACGGCGCATGTCGACCACGACATCATCCACGGCATCGGCATCCATGATGTCAGCACGCTGCTCGTAGATTACCTTGCGCTGGTCATTCATCACATTGTCGTATTCGACCACCTGTTTGCGGACATCGTAGTTGCGCGCTTCAACCTTTTTCTGAGCAGTCTCGATCGCCTTGGACAGCCACTTCGATCCGATTGCCTCGCCATCGGCAAGGTTGGAGTTCATCATCCGTGAGAACAGCGTATCAGGCCCGAAGATCCGCAGCAGATCATCCTCAAGGCAAAGGTAGAAACGCGACAGGCCGGGATCCCCCTGACGGCCCGAACGGCCGCGCAGCTGGTTATCGATCCGGCGGCTTTCATGGCGCTCTGTGCCAAGCACGAAGAGCCCGCCTGCTGCGAGCACCTGCTGGCGTTCCGCTTCGATTTCGGCCTTGAAGCGTTCAATCTCCGCATCGCGCTGCGAACCTTCGGGCATATCCTTGAGCTCATCTTCCATGCGGAATTCAAGGTTGCCGCCCAGCTTGATGTCGGTTCCGCGTCCGGCCATGTTGGTGGCAATCGTTACGGCGCCCAGGCGGCCTGCCTGCGCTACAATATGTGCTTCCATCTCGTGGAAGCGGGCGTTGAGAACGGCGTGCTTGACCCCTTCATTGTTCAGGAATTCAGATAGCATTTCCGACTTTTCGATCGAAACAGTGCCGACCAACACCGGCTGGCCAATCGCATTCTTTTCAGCAATCGCCTTGGCAATCGCCTGAAATTTGTCCTGCGTGTTCTTGTAGAACTCGTCATCTTCGTCGACCCGCAGGACCGCTACATTGGTCGGAATGGTAACGACACTAACCTTGTAGATGTCGAAGAATTCGGCAGCTTCGGTTGCCGCAGTGCCTGTCATACCGGACAGCTTGGGATACATGCGGAAATAGTTCTGGAATGTGATCGAAGCCATTGTCTGGTTCTCAGGCTCGATCTTGACGCCTTCCTTGGCCTCCACTGCTTGATGCAACCCGTTCGACCAGCGCCGACCATCCATCATCCTGCCGGTAAACTCATCAATGATGATGATCCGCTCTTCCTTGACGATGTAATCAATGTCGCGCTTGAACATGACATTGGCCTTCAAGGCCTGGTCCAGGTGATGGACGACCTGGGTGTTTTCCACATCATACAGGTTTGAGCCTACCAGCAGCCCGGCCGCCTCCAGTGCGCGCTCGGCATTCTCAACCCCGTCCTCGGTAAGAGTAATGCTTTTGGTTTTTTCATCGGCCTCATAATCTTCGGGCGCGATCTGCTTCACGATCGTATCTACCTGGACATAGAGCTCTGACTTGTCATCGGTCGGCCCGGAGATAATCAGCGGTGTTCGCGCTTCATCGATAAGGATCGAATCCACCTCATCGACAATCGCGTAGTTGAAGGGGCGCTGCACCATCTGGCCCCGTTCGTGTTTCATGTTATCGCGCAGATAATCGAAGCCGAGTTCGTTGTTTGTGGCATAGGTGATGTCAGAATCGTAGGCTTCGCGCCGCTCATGTTCGGGGAGATTTGGGACTACAACCCCCACGGTCAGACCAAGGAAAGTGTATATCTGGCCCATCCATTCGGCATCGCGCCGGGCGAGGTAATCATTGACCGTGACGACATGAACACCCTTACCTTCGATCGCATTGAGGTAGACCGCCAGCGTCGCCACCAGTGTCTTGCCTTCGCCCGTGCGCATCTCGGCTATCTCGCCGCGATGAAGCACAATACCGCCGATCATCTGAACATCGAAGTGCCGCATACCCAGCACACGCTTGCTCGCTTCGCGCACCGTGGAGAAGGCCTCGGGAAGAATATCTTCAAGCGTCTTGCCCGCTTCAAGGAACGCGCGAAACTTGGCTGTTTGGGCAGAAAGCTCAGCATCAGTCAGCGCTTCGATCTGACTTTCAAAGCTTCCAATCTGGCGCACCATCTTGTCGAGCGATTTGACGTAGCGATCATTGGACGAGCCGAAAATGGCTTTGGCGATGGTGCCGATCATACGAAATTCCAGGATTTGTGTTACATGGGGATGGCAAAGTGCTGAATCTGGTGCTGGCCACATCACAGATGCAGCCAGTGCAGGTCGCCAGCCGAAATATGGCCGCGCACCGCGTGGATTTCAGCTTTGAAGAGCGCTATTCGTAAGCGCGGTCAGCACCAAAAAGAACTGAAGGGATATAGACCCGCGGGCGTGCCGTGCGGACACGCGACGATTCTCGCCCGCGCTGTTCCTGCCGTGCCGCAGGAGCATCGGTCACTGCCGATTGGCAAGGCGCCGAACGAGCACCTGCACGACCAGATTCAACCGCGCCGATTTCAATATCACTGGCACCACACAGGCGCGCCTGTGCCGGGGATACCTGCGTGAAGAGCCCGGCCAGAAGCGCAAGCAAAGTTAGAAGTAAACGGTTCATCTCGCACGCCATATAGGCGGCCCGCCTGCCATCGTCCAGCCTTGCCCGCGATTATCGCCGATCAGGCTGCCAATGAGAAACGCCGCGCAAGCCCTTGGGCAAACGCGGCGCTTGATAATCTCATACTGCGCAGCCTTTGCAGGCCAACACGGCACTCCGAAACGCGGACTTAGTTGACAGCGTCCTTCAGTCCCTTGCCAGCCTTGAATTTAGGCTGTGTTGAAGCCTTGATTGTCATCGGCTCACCAGTCCGCGGGTTGCGACCTGTTGAAGCCTTGCGCTTGGCAACCGAGAAGGTGCCAAAGCCAACGAGGCGGACTTCATCACCCTTCTTGAGTGCGGCAGTAACGGCATCAAACACGCCTTCAACAGCCTTGCTTGCGTCGCTCTTTGTCAGGCCGCTCGAGTCGGCAACCGCGCTGATCAGATCGTTCTTGTTCATATCGGGAACCCCCTACCTATTGTGAAACCTATCATGCTTGGAATGTCTCAAAGCAGGGGCGGAATTGAGCCGCTTTTATTGCACCTGTCAAAGCCAAAAACCCGATTTTTTCGTCGATTATCCACGATTTCCGGCAAGTTTCGACAAAGCGGGGCCTAACAGCGGCGGTTCCAGGGATTTATTGCAGTGCAGCATCCCGAATCCCGAGCAATTCTGGAGCCGAGTCGCTGCGTTGCAGCGCGAATCAATGGGCGGTGATTGATGGAACAGCGCCTGCGCCCCCCGCAGCTCCCGGCTGGCTCGCCAGATCGTCCGCTTCGGTCCATTCGATCGGCTCAAGCGGCTGGACCAAGGCAATCGCCAGCACTTGATCAACATGACTAACGGGAATGATATCCATCCCCTCAGTAATGTTGGCAGGAATTTCCGCCAGGTCCTTGGCGTTTTCTTCCGGGATCAGCACAGTCTTGATCCCGCCACGCAATGCAGCGAGCAGCTTTTCCTTCAGGCCGCCGATCGGCAGAACCCGTCCGCGCAGGGTAACCTCACCGGTCATCGCGACATCCTTGCGAACGGCAATCCCGGTCAGTGTCGAGACGATCGAAGTTACCATGCCAACCCCTGCGCTGGGCCCGTCCTTTGGCACAGCCCCTTCTGGAAGGTGGATATGGATATCCTTACGCTGGAACAGCGTCGGCTTGATCCCATAGGCGGGGCTGCGCGCGCGGACAAAGCTGAAAGCGGCCTGGATGCTCTCATTCATGACCTCGCCCAGCTTGCCAGTGGTCTTGACACCGCCCTTGCCCGGCACGGTCACGCTCTCGATAGTCAGCAGTTCGCCGCCGACCTCGGTCCAAGCAAGGCCTGTGACCGCGCCAACCTGATGCTCCTCTTCCGAAACGCCGTGACGATATTTGCGCACCCCCGCAAACTCACCCAGGTTTTCGGGCGTGATTGTGATCGCGGTTTCCTTGCCCTCAAGAATCTTACGCAGGCTCTTGCGTGCCAGCCGCGCGATCTCGCGTTCCAGCGTGCGGACCCCGGCCTCGCGGGTGTAATAGCGGACCAGATCGAGCAGCGCTTCGCTGGTCAAGGTGAATTCACCCTTTTTCAGTCCGTGGGCCTCGACCTGCTTTTCAACCAGATGACGCTCAGCAATCGCGACCTTCTCGTCCTCAGTGTACCCCTCCAGCCGGATTATCTCCATCCTGTCTAGCAGTGCTTGCGGCAAGTTTAGGCTGTTGGCGGTGCAGACAAACATCACGTCCGAAAGGTCATAGTCGACCTCAAGGTAGTGGTCCTGGAACTTGGAGTTCTGCTCCGGATCGAGCACTTCGAGCAGGGCCGAAGCCGGGTCACCGCGGAAATCCTGGCCCAGCTTGTCTATTTCATCAAGCAGAAACAGTGGATTAGAGGCGCCAGCCTTGCGCAGATTGGTGATGATCTTGCCCGGCAGCGAGCCAATATAAGTGCGCCGATGACCGCGGATTTCCGCCTCGTCCCGCACGCCGCCCAGCGACTGCCGGATGAATTCGCGTCCCGTTGCCCGGGCAATCGATTTACCCAGCGAAGTCTTGCCAACCCCCGGAGGACCGACCAGGCACAGGATCGGACCCTTGAGTTTGTTGGTGCGCGCCTGCACTCCCAGATACTCAATGATCCGGTCTTTGACCTTATCGAGCGCATAGTGATCCGCGTCGAGAACAGCCTGCGCCGCGTGGATGTCTTTCTTTACCTTAGTCTTTTTCGCCCAGGGCAGTCCCAGCAGCACATCCAGATAGTTGCGGATGACGGTCGCCTCGGCGCTCATCGGCTGCATTGATTTGAGCTTCTTTAGCTCGGTCGTCGCCTTGGCTCGGGCTTCCTTGGAGAGTTTCAGCTTATCTATCTTGTTTTGCAGTTCGACCAGCTCATTGGCTTCCTCACCGTCGCCGCCGCCAAGCTCAGACTGGATCGCCTTCATTTGCTCGTTGAGGTAATATTCGCGCTGGGTCTTCTCCATCTGGCGCTTGACCCGCCCACGAATGCGCCGCTCGACCTGGAGCACGCCAAGCTCACCCTCCATGAAACTATAGACCATTTCCAGCCGCTTGAGCGGATCGATTTCGGTCAGCAGCGCCTGCTTGTCGGCGACCTTGGCATTGATGCTGCCAGCGACCGTATCTGCCAGCTTCGAGGCATCGTCGATATCTTCCAGCTGATCGCCAGCATCCTGAGACAGCTTTTTGTTGAGCTTGGCATACTCACCGAATTGTTCGACCACGCTGCGCATCGTGCCTGAGATTTCATCGCCCGTGACAGTTTCGGATTCGAGCTTTTCAACCTGAGCAACCAGCATTTCGCCAGACCCGGCGGTTTCTTCGCGCAGATTTTCCAGCCGCCCGCGCTGCTGACCTTCGACAAGCACCCGCACAGTGCCATCAGGCAGCTTGAGCAACTGCAAAACGGTAGCGATCACCCCGATATCATACAGATCATCGCGGTCAGGATCGTCACAACCCGGATCAAGCTGCGCGAGCAGAAAGATGTCCTTGTTGCCAGCCATCGCCGATTCCAGCGCGGCCACCGATTTCTCACGCCCGACGAACAACGGCACGACCATGCCTGGAAACACGACGATATCGCGCAGCGGCAAGAGGGGAAAAAGATTCATCTGCATAGTCCGTTCATTATAGCACCAGAAGGCGCATCCCGGTGATCGCCGGGTCTTGAGGCGGGATATGGGGTGGCAGACGGGCTGGTGCAATGGCGCAACGCAGCGCGGCTGTGGATCGTTAGCCGCCCGCGTTGTTGACTAATCCGCTGATTGCGTCAGGTTTGCCTGCAAGGGTCAGGCTAGCGCTGGGCGGCAAGATTGCGCACCACCGTGAAATTGAACTGGCGGGGTTGACCGTGATGGGATCGATGATTCCGCTGGGCTGGTGGTTGACTCTTTCGGCAGCACGCGCCCGGGTAGCCTGGCGCTCACCCCATCCCTGGTATCTTGAACCCCGGCGGCAGTCCCATGCCAGCCTGGATGCGCGTCATTTCCGCGCCGGACACTTCATCAGCCTTGCTCCGGGCATCATTGAAGGCAGCGGCGATCAAATCTTCGAGGATCGACTTTTCGGCAAGCGCCATCATGCTGTCATCAATTGCGACCGCGATAATACGGCCCTTGGCCGAGCAGCGGATGCTGACCAGCCCGCCGCCGGCCAAGCCTTCCACTTCCATGCCATCCAGTTTGGATTGCGCTTCGGTCATCTGTTTGCTGATAGTCTCCGCCGCTGCCTGAGCAGCCTGGATCATCTCTTCCATCGACTTCATGCGCTTTTGCTCCAGTGTTGATCGCCGCGCGCAGCGGTGTCTACTTCAACGAATTCGGCCTCAGGGAAAGCTGCCAACGCTGCCTCTACCAGCGGTGACCGGCGCATCTCGGCAAGTTCTACTTCCCGCAAAGCCTCCACCTTTTCGCGCAGCGAGAGCATCCCATCGCCCTCAGTTCGTTCGACCAGCCAACGCTCACCCGTGGCGCGCAGCAGCGCATCGCGCAGCACTGGCGCCGGGTCGCCGGAATAGCCCGGTGCCATGGCAAATCGCAGAACTGTGGGTGCCAGAGTGACCACCCGAATCCAATCATGCATCACCTGCGCCACGCGCAGCTGGCCCGATTGATCAACCAGCCGGACCAACGCCGTCCAATCTATTGCGGCCGGCTCTGCTACAGCCGGTGCCTCGGCCGGACTTGTCGGAGCGGAAACCGCTCCGCTGGCGATCATTTCGGTCAGCTTCTTCGCCAGCGTGCCGGGATCTGGCAAGTCAGATGCATACATGACCCTGAGCAACGCCATTTGTGCCGCGACCAGCGGATCTGGCGCGGACTTGACCTCGTCATGGCCCTTCAGCAGCAGTTGCCACAGGCGGTGGAGCTGTCCAGCCGATAGCGCCTGCGCCCAGCCCTCGATCGCCTGGCGCTCTTCGGGGGAAATCGCATCTGCGGCGCCTTTACTGACCTGTGCTACGGTGATCTTGTGGGTCAGTTCCATGCCCGAGCGGAGCAGCGCAATCGGCTCTACCCCCAGGGCGAACTGCGACGCGACCAGTTCCAGCAAGCCCGCTGAATCTCCGCCCAGCAAAGCCGCCATCAAGCGGCGCTGGGCGGTCTTGTCGGCCAGCCCCAGCATATCGCGGACCTGATCTGCGGTAACCAGTCCATCTCCGCCCAGATCAGCATGCGCAATCGCCTGATCCAGAATCGACAGTCCATCGCGGACCGATCCTTCAGCAGCATTGGCGATCATCGCCAGCGCCTCACCCTCGGCCGCGACGTTTTCGGCAGCGCAAATCCCGGCAAAATGCTCGGCCAGCATCGGCGCGTTAATCCGGCGCAGATCGAACCGCTGGCAGCGCGAAAGCACTGTGACCGGCAGCTTGTCCACTTCCGTGGTAGCAAACAGGAATTTTACATGCGGCGGCGGTTCTTCCAGCGTCTTGAGCAGCGCGTTGAAAGCGTTGCGCGACAGCATGTGAACCTCGTCGATAATATAGATTTTGTAGCGCGCCGAAACAGCGGAGTAGCGCACCGCCTCGATAATATCACGCACGTCGTCAACGCCGGTGTGGCTGGCCGCGTCCATCTCGATTACGTCCATGTGGCGGCCCTCGGCTATCGCCACGCAAGGCTCGCACCTTCCGCAAGGGTCAATCGTCGGACCGCCTGCGCCATCGGCCCCAACGCAATTGAGCGCTTTGGCAATTAGCCGCGCCGTCGAAGTCTTGCCCACCCCGCGCACCCCGGTCATCAAGAAAGCATGGGCCAACCGATCACGGCTGATCGCATTGGCCAGCGTCTGAACCATGGGATCTTGCCCGATCAGTTCGGAAAAAGTCTGCGGCCGATACTTCCGCGCGAG
The DNA here is from genome assembly GCA_031419035.1 of Novosphingobium sp. Classification (GTDB taxonomy): domain Bacteria; phylum Pseudomonadota; class Alphaproteobacteria; order Sphingomonadales; family Sphingomonadaceae; genus Novosphingobium. The sequence continues at coordinate 21,001 of JANOKC010000203.1, forward strand.
AACGCGATAGGGCTGGGTCGCGGCAGATGGCACTGGCTGCGGCGCGGTTTGCGGCGGCTCGCCTAGCCCTAGCGCATCCTCCGGCATATCCGGATCTCGTGTAGCAGCTGGCTCGTCGCCAAAAATGTCAGAGGAATCGCCCATATGACCTTGGTAGAGGTTGCCAGGTTACTTGTCAGGAGAAAAGGAGCCGGGCGACCCGCCGCAATCCGTTGTGGCTGCTTCCTTCCGGACCTGACCAGATTGGCGAACGCAAACGTCCGCCCGACTCCCAGTGCGCCATATGGCGGGCATGTCGTATTTCCGCAAGTATCTCTGCGCCAACTCGTCTAAAAAGCTGCGACACCAGCTCCCGCCCGCAAGGCAGGACGAAGGTGAGCCTGCAAATGCTACTGACCGTGCGACCCATGTAGCTGCAGGCTCACTTTTTAAATTACGCCTCAATTAGAATCCGCCGCTCAGCGGAAATTATCGGCGTAGGTTTGCAATTTGAGGCGACGCGGCGGAGTTGAGTGAACTCTGGCAGCGATACCATGCGTGCCTGCATAGGCTTGCGCCTCTAATTGACTAGCGAATGTCAGCACCACCTGCGCCTGAGTATCGCCTGAACCCGCCCAACCCATCAACGGATCAGCCTGACGCGCCTCGGCATGGGCGAATTCAAGGACCCACTGGTCGGTCAGGGCTTGGCCCGATTGCATGGCGTTTTTCGGGCGCTGGAAGATACGTGCGGTCATAGCCAGTGCCTTTCCGCAAAGCAGCATCAAAATCAAGTGCGACGTGATCTCTCAAAGGCATTGCGGGTTTTCAGGCTGGGATCCTCCGCCCACGGCTCATCGGGCCAGCGGTGGCGGGGATAGCGGCCTTTCATATCGCGCTGCACATCGCGCCAGCTTCCTCGCCAGAAGCCGGGTAGATCGCGGGTGGACTGCACTGGCTTTCCGCCTGGCGAAGTAAGCTTAAGTAGCAGCGGCTGTTCGGGCTGACCAAAGCCCGGATGCCGATCAAGGCCGAACAATGCCTGAACCCGCACCTCGATACTTGGCCCTGCCTCATCGGCATAATCAATCACATGAAGCGTCCCTATGGGACTAGTGAACTGAGGCGGGGCGAGGCGATCAAGCTTTTGGCGGGCTGCAAAGTCGATCTGGTTTTTGAGAGCTTCATAGAGGGCCTGCGGATCCGTTACATCGAGGCGGCGCGTCAACAATGGTTGGAGCCAATCCTCCAGAGAAGCGAGCAGCTCTCCTTCACTCAGCACCGCAATTCCGGCATAACGCGCGCGCGTTAGCAGATTTTGGCTTGCGGCAGAAAAAGGCACAAGCGCGAGGCCAGCGTCGCGCACCCGCTCAATTATCAACGCTGCAATAGATGCTGGATCGGGCGAAGGATCGGGGCCCCGCGCCAAAGTGATCGCGCCAAGCCGCTGTTCAAGCAGAGCCTCAACTCGCCGCTCATCTGAAAGCCAGCGCAAGGTGGAGCGACGCTCGATCCGGTGGCCCAACCAACGCTGCACTTCGGCTTCATCAAGCGCAATCGCGCCAGTGATCCGCGCACCTTTGGCGTCGCCCTGCGCATCGCCCACCGCGAGCCATTCGGCGCGGGCCAGTGGCGATGTGGGATCGAGCCGCAGCCCGCGTCCACCCGCAGTGAGCCATTCCTCGCCAGATGGACTGCGGCGTTTAGCAATATTGTCAGGATAAGCCTCAGCGAGCAGGATCCCAAGAGGTGGTGATCTCTCGTCCTTGGATGTCAGGCCTTCGGCGCGATTGGCCCAACCCGCCGCCAGTTTGCGTGACGCCTCTGCCCGCGACGACTTATCTGTCGTCCACCGATCAAGCCGTTGCGCCAGATCCTCACCTCGCCCGCCCAGCCCGCGCTCCTGCAGCAAAAGCGCCAGTCGCGCCGCAGGAATGGTCGCGTTATGCTGTGCAGCATAAAGCAACATGTGAGCTAGCGCAGGCTCCATCGGCAGCGCAGCCATGTTGCGACCATGCTGTGTGATCTGGCCCGCAGCATCAAGTGCACCAAGCGACAGAAGCACCCGCCTTGCTGCACCCATTGCCGCAACCGCTGGCGGATCAATCCAGGCCATTTCCGCGGGATCAGAATTGCCCCATTGCGCCAAAGTCAGCGCCAACGGAGCAAGGTCTGCAGTCAGCATTTCTGGCGGATCGAACGCAGCGCGGCCGGGATGAGCGGCCACTTCCCAAAGCCGGTAAGCGACCCCTGGGCCCTGCCTCGCGGCGCGGCCCGCGCGCTGGGAAGCGGCGGCCTGACTAGCGCGCTGGGTGACGAGGCGAGTCACGCCCGCCGCCTTGTCAAACTCCGCCCGCCGCGACTGCCCTGCGTCCACCACTACAGAAACGCCATCCAAAGTCAGTGATGTTTCGGCGATTGCTGTTGCGAGCACGATCCGGCGGCGGCCATCTGGATCACGCCGGATCGCGGCGCGCTGGGCGGCTGGCTCGCACTGTCCGTGGAGCGGCAGGACCAGCGCCTGCGGCAGCTTCTCCGCAAGCCGCTCAGCTGTCCGCTCGATCTCGCGCACGCCGGGCAGGAAGCCAAGGATATCGCCGCCCTCATCCCGCCAAGCCGTCATGATCGCCAAAGCCATCGCATCATCTAGCCGAAGTTCGGGCCGGTCGCCCAGCCAACGGATCGCCAGCGGATATGCCTTGCCCTCGCTTTCGATCACCGGGGCATCATTCAGCAGCCTAGCAAACCGCGCGCCATCGATTGTGGCGGACATAACCACCAACCGCAAGTCAGGGCGCAGAACCTGTTGACTCTCAATCGCCAATGCCAAGCCTAGATCGCTATCAAGGTGCCGCTCATGCGCCTCATCGAACAGCACCGCGCTGGCCCCGGCGAGTTCAGGATCGTTCAGGATCGTCGCCACGAAGATCGCCTCGGTCACTAACAGAATGCGAGTTTTAGCTGAGCGCTTGCTGTCGAGCCGGGTGAGATAACCCACCGTCTGTCCAGCCGTTTCGCCCAGTTGCTCGGCCATCCGCTCGGCAGCGGCGCGGGCGGCGACCCGTCGTGGGCTTAGGATCATCACGGTGCCGCTGCACCAGTCCTCGCCAATCAGCGCCGGGGCAACCGCAGTGGTCTTGCCCGCGCCTGGCGGAGCTATCAGCACGGCAGATGAGGAAACCCGCAGCGCGGCAAGCAGGTCTGGAAGGACAGCGTGAATCGGAAGGTCGGGCAGGTTCAACCCTGCCTCAATACCGCCGGGCAACCGCAAACTCTGCTGCCTCAGCCATTGCCGCGCGTGCTTCGCCTGCAGGAAAGCCGGCAATCGCATCAATCGCGCGCTGAGCAAAGTGACTGGCGCGGTCACGCGTGGCACTTACGCAATCGTGGCGCTCGATCAGTGCGACAGCGTGGGCAAGATCCGCATCGGCAATCCGGTGGCCGGAAATTGCCTCGCGCCAAAAGCGGCGCTCCTCTTCGCTACCGCGCGCATAGGCCAAGATCACCGGCAGGGTCATCTTGCCCTCGCGGAAGTCATCGCCCTTGCCTTTGCCCATTTCAGCGCTGGAAGAGTCATAGTCGATCGCATCGTCGACCAGCTGGAAGGCAATGCCCAGATTACGCCCGTAATCATCCAGCGCCCGCTCATCTGCCTCGCTGCGTTCGGCAACCACTGCGGAAATACGGCAGGCAGCAGCAAACAGCGCGGCGGTTTTAGCGCGGATGATCGAGAGGTAGCGGTCCTCGCTGGTTTCGATCTGGCGCTGGGCGGTAAGCTGATCGACCTCGCCTTCGGAAATCACTGAGGAAGCGCCCGAAAGGATTTTCAGCACCTTGAGGCTACCATCTTCGACCATCAGTTCGAAGGCACGGGTAAACAGGAAATCGCCAACCAGAACGGTCGCCGGATTGCCGAACACCATATTGGCGGTCGCCTTGCCGCGGCGCAGTTCTGAGCCATCAACCACATCGTCATGCAGCAGGGTCGCCGTGTGGATGAACTCCACTGAGGCGGCGAGTTTGTGGTGCCGCGTGCCCGAATATTCGCACAGCGCCGCACTGGCCAGAGTGAGCATCGGCCGCATCCGCTTGCCGCCGCCTGCAATCAGATGCCCGGCCAGCGCCGGGATCAGCGGGATCTGGCTTTGCATCCGCTCGAGGATCACTGAATTGACACTGTTCATGCCCAAAGCGGTCAATGCCATCATCGGGATCAGCGAGGGCTCGGAAACCCGAGGACGCAATGGAATGATGTCAGCGCTCATAGCCCGCGCCCTTGCTATGACGCGGCTGCGAAGGCAAGTGCAAAGCTGGCAATGGCCATGCGCAAAATGTCATGCTAGCGAGGCCGCGATGGCTAATGATATCTCCGATCCAACGCTGGCTGGCTTCCGCTCAAGCATCGACAATATCGATGCTGCGCTAATCCACATCCTGGCCGAACGCTTTCGCATCACTAAGGCCGTCGGAGCCTATAAGGCAGCACACACTCTTCCGCCTTCCGATCCCGCCAGAGAGGAAGCGCAAATTGCGCGGCTCCGCAAGCTGGCTGTGGAAGCACAGCTTGACCCGGAATTTTCAGAAAAGTTTCTAAGATTCATCATCGATGAGGTTATCCATCACCATAAGCAAGCGCGGGATGGCTGTGACTAGCGACCAACCCTGGGCAACCTCAACCTTACCAACAGTCCGCCTAGATCCTCGCTCTCCGCCAGCTCCACACTTCCGCCGTAAATCTCGGCCACGTCGCGGACAATTGCCAGCCCCAGCCCTGTGCCCGGTTTCCCCGTATCAAGCCGCACACCGCGATCGAAGATGCGGATGCGTTCATCCTCTGGAATGCCCGTACCGTCATCTTCGATCCAAATTTCGCACCAGCCGGGTTCGTCGGTAGGATCGATGGTGACGAACACACTGCCGCCGCCGTATTTCGCTGCATTTTCAATCAGATTTCCCAGAATCTCGTCCAGATCCTGCCGCTCTATCGCGACAAAAGTTTCGCGTTTTCCATCAAGATCAAAGCGGATACCGTCATAAAGCCGGGTTACCGCCCGCAGTACCGCCTCAACGCTTTCCCCCACGCTAGCACGCGACAGGCCGACTGCGCGGCGGCCAACCGCGCGGGCGCGGGCAAGGTGGTGATCGACCTGGCGGCGCATCACCGCTGCTTCCCGGATCACCGTGTCAGAAAGATCCGGCGCTTTGGCGGTGGCGGCGTTCATCACCACTGTCAGCGGCGTTTTAAGCGCATGGGCCAGATTGCCAGCATGGGTCCGAGCCTCTTCGGCCTGGCGCTCGGAGTGGGCCAGCAAGCCGTTCAACTCTTCCACCAGCGGCTGGACTTCAAGCGGCAATGGCTCGTCCACCCGGCCCGCGCCAGTGGTGCGCATCCGCTGGATCGCCGACCGCACCCGCCGCAACGGGCCAAGTCCGTACCAGGTTTGCAGCACCGCCATCAGGAACAGGCCAAGCCCAAGGACGACAAAACTGCGGATGAGGATCGTTCGGATTCGCGAAATCTGGCCGTCTAGTTCATCCCGACTGGCGGCAACCGTGAACCTCCATTTCGTGTCGCTGCCCGGGAGGATGATCGAGCGCTCCATCACCCGGAGTGGCTCAGTGGGAAACTGGACGCTGTCGTAGGTGTGAGGAACCTTGTCGAAGCGACCCGCTTGAACCACAAGCGTACGATCCCATAGCGAGCGAGACAGAAACTCCTCATGACCTGGCCCCACAACCTGCCAATATAATCCGCTGTTTGGCTCCAAGAAGCGCTGATCCCCCAGCGGCCGGTTGAAAAACACCTCGCCATCCGGTCCAATTTCGGCCGATCCGACCATCGCGGTCAGCATATAGCCCATCTGATCATCGAAATTGCGCGAGACAAGCCCCGTTAACGTCCGGTCCAGCGCCAGACCTCCGCCAAACAGCAATACAATAATCCAGCCCGCAGCAATGATCATCATCCGGCGCGAGAGAGAGCCGGTATGCGGACGAGGTTGAGCTGGTGTCTCCACGCCTAGTCCCAGGCTCCGACTATCCTGAGCTTGTCGAAGGATTGCACTTGCTCGCTACCTTGCAAAAACAGAACGGCCCCTCGACAAGCTCAGGGTAAGCGGATCGCAGGCCAGATCAGCCCCTGCCAGGCCCGGCGGGATCGTCAAGGCTATAGCCAAGGCCGCGAATCGTGGTGATTACGTCTGCGCCCAGCTTTTTGCGAATACGGGTCACAAAAACTTCAATCGTATTCGAATCGCGATCAAAATCCTGATCATAGATATGCTCGATCAGTTCGGTGCGGCTGACGACCTTGCCCTTGTGGTGGAGCAGATAGGACAGCAGCTTGTATTCCTGCGCGGTCAGTTTCACCGGTTCGCCATCCAGCGTGACCCGGCCCGAGCGCGTATCCAGCCGGACATCGCCCGCGATCAGTTCTGACGAGCTGTTGCCCGAAGCGCGGCGGATCAGGGCGCGAAGGCGCGCAATCAGTTCCTCGGTCTGGAACGGCTTGGCCAGATAATCATCGGCCCCAGCATCGAGGCCAGCCACCTTATCGGACCAGCTATCGCGCGCGGTCAGCACCAGCACCGGAAAGGTCCGACCCTCCTTGCGCCACATGCCAAGCACGGTGAGGCCATCGATTTCGGGCAGCCCAAGATCAAGGACCACGGCATCATAATTCTCGGTCGAGCCAAGAAAATGGCCGTCTTCGCCATCGGTCGAAAGATCGACAGCATAGCCGGTCTGTTCAAGTGTGGACTTGAGCTGTTTGCCCAGGGTTGGTTCGTCCTCGACGATCAGGATGCGCATTGCCTAAATCCCCCGTAAAGCGCGAAATGTGGAGTGCGACGAGCCATGCGGCGAAAGCCCAAGGCCGTCAAGGCGGGCACTCAACGGGACTGGCGGATGATATCGCCCGAGCGGGCATCGACATCTACGAAGATTACCCGCCCATCGCGAATGAACTTGAGCCGATAGGCCAGAGCCGCCGGATCATATTCGGGACCAAGATATTGCATTCCGGACATCATCGGCACCACTTTGCGTTCAATCTCACGCAGGGGACGGACGTTGCCCGCACGCATTTCCTTTCGGACCTGGCCTTGTTCATTGCCTTGCCCGGCAACCACAGGTGCAGGGGTCAGCATAAGAGCGAGCAAAACAAGGATGGTTGGCTTGTGCATGATAGGACTGTGCCTAAGCTGCACGGATTGAACAAGAAATGAATGCGCAGCGCTGCTGGCGTTCAGCGGGTCAACTCATATTTGAGCGTAAGTGTCGCCGAAGTACCGACCTGCCCCGGTTCGATTGGCGTGATTTTTTCAGAGCTGGCAGCCGTCACGGTGATTGCACCGGGCATGCCGCCGGCCATGAAACCGCCCGAATTCGCGTAGACCTCTGATATCTCCAGCAAGCGCACATTGGCATAGCCGGCCAGACCCGCAAGCTCGCGAGAGCGCGCTTGGGCATCGGCATAGGCTGCGCGCCGCGCTGCCGACTTCGCTTCCTTGTCCTTCTCCAGCGAGAAATTCGGCCCGAAGAAGTTGTTGGCCCCGGCTGCGACCAATGCATCAAGCACAGGTCCGATACGATCGAGCTTGCGGATTTTCACCGTGACCTGATTATTTGTGTCATGCCCCAGGAAACGCGGCGGCGTTCCATCGTTCGAATAGTTGAATTGCGGGTTGAGGCTGAAATTAGCGGTCTGGATATCTTCACTGGCGATACCGAGCTGGCGCAACCGGGCGATGATCGCCTGCATCCCTGCCGCATTCAGTCGGGCCGATTCATTCGCCGTATTGGCGCGGGTCGTGATACCGGCACCGACGGTGGCAATGTCGGGCTTGGTATTAACAGTCTGGCTGACCGTCAGCTCAACGACCGGGCCTTGCACCGGAATCTGGATTTCGGCGGCAGCAACAGGTGTGGCGATCAAGACAGCCATTGCAAACAAGGGACGGTGTAGCGAAGTCATCGTGGGGTACTCCTTGGACAATTGCCGCAATTGGTGACGCTTCAGCTATTACGCTCGGCTGAATGGAATGTTCCCGTCAGTCGCGCGGAGTTGCTTGATATAACGCGCGCGGATTGTTTGGGTAAGCGGGCCAGGTTTTCCAGAACCGATCGGCCTTCCATCAGCCTCAACCACAGGCAAAACCAGCGATCCCGCTGCCGACACGAAAGCTTCCTGAGCTGCGAACAGCTCTACCGGGCTGAACGCACGTTCCTCAACCGCAATCCCCATGGTCCGGGCAATCTCCATCACGCAAATCCGCGTCACGCCGGGCAGCACCCCGTGATCGACCGGGTGCGATATCAGCACCCCGCGCGCGTCGATAATATGGGCGTTGGAACTGCTTGCCTCGGTTACGACTCCGTTTTCCACCATCCAGACATCGTCCACCCCAGCCTCGCGCGCCTGTTCCTTGACCAGCACGGCATAGAGCAACTGCACCGTCTTGGCGGAGCGCAGTTGCCAGCGGGCATCGGGGCGCAGAATAACTTTCAGACCGCTTATCGCCTTGGGGCTGTCAATCAGCGCGGCGGCCTGCGTAAAGGCAAAGCGGGTTGGTATGGCGGGCGGAATAGGTGAAAGAAAATCCCGCTCAGCCGGGGCGCCACCGGTAATCTGGAGATAAACCCTACCCTCAGCCAAACCATTCCGAGCGATCAATTCCGCCAAAACAGCGGCCCAATCAGTGTCATCGCTGATCCGCGCGACCGCCTTGGAGCGCTCCAGCCGCGCGGCATGATGCGCCCAGTTGCAGAAATGCCCATCCAGCACCGGGGATACCTCATAGACCCCCTGCCCGAACAATAACCCGCGATCAAAGATCGAAACCTGGGCCTCATTCTCCGGGAGCCATTCGCCATTGAGCCATACGGTGCGCATAAGCCACCTTCCAGTCCCGTTCGCAGCTTGTCAACGCAGCACACTAGCAGCTAGGGGCCGCGCACTATGGCGCTCGCACCAATCCTCAGCTGGGAGCAGCTCAGCCTGATCCAGGGATCGGGCTGGCTGTTCCAAGGGCTCGACCTCCACATCGGTCCGCGTGACCGGCTGGCGCTGATCGGCCGCAATGGCGTCGGCAAAACCACGCTGCTGCGGCTGATTGCGGATCAGATCGAAGCGGACCGGGGCAAGCGCTCGGTCCAGCCCGGCACGAAGGTGGTGATGCTGGAACAGGACCCGTTTTTCACCGGCTATGCCACGCTGATGGACTTTGCCTTGCACGAACCGGACGCCCCGCCGCGGCACGAGGTAGAGGCGATCGCCAGCCAGCTTGGCATTGACCTTGCCCGGCCCGCAGATAGCGCCAGCGGAGGAGAACGGCGGCGCGCTGCGCTGGCCCGGGCGCTTGCCTCAGAGCCTGATCTGCTGCTGCTGGACGAGCCGACCAACCACCTTGATCTGGCCGCGATTGACTGGCTGGAAAGCTGGCTGGCGCGATACAAGGGCGCGTTCGTGGCGATCAGCCATGACCGCACGTTTCTGGAACGGCTGACAAAGGCGACGCTGTGGCTTGATCGCGGATCGCTGCGCCGCAAGGATATCGGCTTTGGCGGCTATGAGCTGTGGATGGAGGCGATCTATGCCGAAGAAGCCCGCGCTGCCGACAAGATGGATGCCAAGCTGAAGCTGGAAGCGCATTGGCTGGAACGCGGCGTCACCGCGCGGCGCAAGCGCAACCAG
>JANOKC010000204.1:0-4192 GCA_031419035.1 Novosphingobium sp.
CACTTTCCGGGCACTGGACAGGGCCGTTACCGCGATACACGGGCCTTCCTCAGCAAGCTGGGCAATGCCGGTTCATCGGGGATGCAATACCACATCATCCACCACCTTTACCCAACGATCCCGCTTTATCGCACGCCCGCCGCCTACCGCGCACTGCGCCCGGTGCTTGAAGAGCGCGGCTGCGATCTGGGCGGCTTGTAACAGCCCATCACCCCCATACAGCTTCAGGCGGCAGGCTCATCAGGATCGCATCAACATTGCCGCCGGTTTTCAGACCGAACAGCGTCCCCCGGTCGTAAACCAGATTGAACTCCGCATAGCGCCCGCGCCACTCCAGCTGCTGGCGCTTTTCTGCCTCAGTCCACTCCATGCCCATGCGGCGCCGGACCAGCATCGGGAATGAGGCCAGAAACGTCTCGTCCGCAGCGCGCGTGCTGGGGGTAACCCGCCAGACGCTGTCGATCCTGCTCAACCAACACTGCGGCCTCTCCCCCGATATGGCGCTGCGGATCGAAAAGGCCTTTGGGGTGCGGATGGATACGCTGCTGCGGATGCAGACGGCCTGGGAGATTGCCGAGGCCCGCAAGCGCGCGGGCGAGTTTGATATTGCACGGTATCTGGCGGCTTAGGGTCGGGGGGGTGATCCCGCACTGCATTTGGGATTAGCTGTCTTATCTCCGAAACTGTGCTATCTGACTGAAAGAAAAGAGGGTCTCTTTAGGTCTCCTCGAGCCAACTTCTCAATAAGCTCTTGCGCTTTCTTGGTTTCAAACTTGCAGCTATCAAGATGTTCAAACCAACTTTCGTGTCTTTCAGACAAGGCCCGGTTCAATCTGTCAGTCTCTTGCTTAATCGAGTCAGGTAGCAACCACACTTCGCGGGAAATTGTTGCCGCAAGTCGGCGACGCGCCGTAGAGAATTGCTCCTGCCTTTTTTCGGCGATTTCTGCCATAGGCTCTCGACCGCCAGCCTCATCATCAAGGTTTACAGCATACCAATCGCGTATGTCTGCCAAGGCCTCCAAGATATGCCCATACGCCTCTGATTTCCGGAGCCAAACCTTGTCTTCGTGTGATCGAACCGCAGAAAATCGAGAGGCTAGCCATACTGCTAGAAAACCGCCCAGAAAGGGCGATAGTTGTTGAAGTAATTGAACTACCGTCATATTATCTCCAGCTCATTCTAGCAATTTCGCTGAGCTCCGGTGACGGCGCACCTCACGCCCGTCCGACAGTCTCCGCCAGCACATTTGCCACATAGGCGTTGAGCGACACGCCTTCGCGCGCGGCGACGATCTTCAGTTTTTCATGCAGACTGCGCGGGACGCGCTGGCGCCATTGGCCGGGTGCGGACGGGCCGGGCACTGCGCGGCCTGCCTGCTTCGCGGCATCGAGCCATTCGATAATCGCGGCCTCGGCATCAGCCAGCGCCGCTTCGGGCGTAGCGCCATCGCCCATGCAGCCGGGCAGCGCCGGGACACTCGCCAGCCAGCCGCCGCCGTCCGCTTCGCTCAGCGGCTCGATCATCACGGCATAATCGATCAGAGTCTTAGTCGTTCGCGCCATCGTTGCTTGCCTTTACCAATTCAACCAGCTTGCGGATGTAGACAGGCTTGATCGGACGTTTGGCCGGAACCGTGAGGATCGCCTCATGCCCGGGCACCATGATCTTCCAATGCGAACCGCCCCCACTGGGCGGGAAGCACTGCCAGCCAAGCCTGTCACAAAGCTTCTGGATATCGCCGATGGTCCAGTCTCCGGCCGGGTTCCGGCGCATCTGTTCCAGCAGCTTGTCTGCTTTGCTCATGGCAATGTGATACCTCATATGGTATCACATTTCAAGTAAAACAAGCGCTGACCCTCAACTCCACACTGCTTCGGGCTGCATCCTCATCAGGATCGCATCAACATTCCCGCCGGTTTTCAGCCCGGACAATGGCCTCCGGTCGTCAACCAGAGAACTCCGCAAACCACCCGCGCGCGCCGGCTAGCTTGGCAAAGTGGCCGTTTGGCGCAATGCTTCGCCAAGGGCGAGCGCCGTTGAAATAGCAAGGTTCATCGAACGCACCTGCGGCCGCATCGGGATGCGCAGCCTTGCATGGCAGGTGCCCGCAATAGCAGTGGGCACGCCCGCGCTTTCCTTGCCGAAGAGCAAGACATCATCGACCACGAAGCTGAAATCATAGGCCGATTGATCGCTCTTCGTGGTGAACAGCACCAGCCTTCGCGAACCCATAGCAGTCCTGAACGCGCCGAAATCAGCATGGCGGGCAATGGTGACATGATCGATATAGTCCATGGCCGCCCGGCGGACCCTTCGATCATCCCACTCGAACCCCATCGGCTCGATAAGGTCCACAGCCGCCCCTAAACAGGCGCCAAGGCGCAGAATGGCGCCGACGTTTCCGGCAATTTCCGGTTCAAAAAGGGCAATGCGCATTTAGACCGATTGGCGCCAGCGAGCGAGCCATGCAAGCCCCCTCAACTCCACACCGCCTCAGGGGGCAGGCTCATCAGGATCGCGTCGACATTCCCGCCGGTCTTGAGGCCAAACAGCGTCCCCCGATCGTAAACCAGATTGAACTCCGCATAGCGCCCGCGCCACTCCAGCTGCTGGCGCTTTTCTGCCTCAGTCCACTCCATGCCCATGCGGCGCCGGACCAGCATCGGGAATGAGGCCAGAAACGCCTCGCCCACATCTTGCGTGAAGGCGAAGTTCTGCTCCCATTCCGCCTCATCACCGCAGTTCAGATGATCGTAGAAGATACCGCCTACTCCCCGGTGGACGCCGCGGTGAGGGATGTAGAAATAATCGTCGGCCCACTTTTTGAACCGCGTGTAGTAATCTGCGCCGTGCGCATCGCAGGCGGCCTTATAGGCGGCATGGAAATCAGCGGTGTCCTGCGCATAAGGGAGCGGCGGGTTAAGATCGCCGCCGCCTCCAAACCAGGCTTTGCTGGTGGTCAGGAACCGTGTGTTCATATGTACGGCGGGGACATGGGGGTTGGCCATATGCGCGACAAGGCTGATGCCGGTGGCAGTGAAGCCGGGGCTGTCCTCGCTCGCGCCGTTGATTGTGGCAGCGAAGCCAGGGGCGAAGGAACCTCTAACGGTGGAAATATTGACGCCGACTTTTTCGAATACCTGGCCCTTCATCACCCCCATCGTGCCGCCGCCGCCGTCCGAGCCGTCCTCGGTATCGCGCTTCCACGGCGTATAGGTGAAGGCCGCTTCGCTGCCCGCCTCGCGCTCGATGCTCTCGAACTCGGCGCAGATGCGGGTTCGCAGAGCGGCGAACCACTCGGCGGCGCGGGCGGTGCAGGGGGTCCAGTCAGTCATGGCAGGCGCTTGCCAAATCGCGGAGGCTGGGGCAAGCGTGGTGGATGGTTCCCTTTTCGTTCGCAAATCAGGAATTCGCACTGGTGCAAGGCCGCGCGCTCTATTGGGAGCGCGAGAATGCCCTTCTGGTGGCCGATCTCCACCTCGAAAAAGCCAGCTCCTTCGCCCGGTTCGGCCAGATGCTGCCGCCATATGACAGCCGCGAGACGCTGGAGCGGATTGCGCTGGCAATCCGCGAAACCGGCGCGCGGCGGGTGTTCACGCTGGGTGACAATTTCCACGATGCGGACGGTGCAGAGCGGCTCGAGCCCCACGCCGCCGGGATGCTCGCGGCGTTAACGCGCGCGACTGACTGGGTATGGATCACAGGCAATCACGATTCTGGCAGCCAAGGAGCGTTGGGCGGGACCGAACTGGCCGAACTGGCGGTAAGCGGGCTGCTGCTGCGTCACGAGGCGCAGCCGGGCGAGGCGCTGCCAGAGCTTTCCGGGCATTTTCACCCTAAGCTCAAAATCGTCGTGCGAGGCCGCAATATCACGCGGCCCTGCGCGGTGGTGAGCGAGCGCAAGCTGATCCTCCCCGCCTTTGGCGCACTGACTGGCGGGATGAATGCCGCCGACCCTGCGATCATCGCCGCAATGCAGCCAGCGAAAGCCGTGGACGCAGTGTTGGCGGTGAAGGATAGGCTGGTCGAATACCCGCTGTGGCGGGCGGCAGCCTAACCCCCTTCCCCCGCCGCGCGATTCCCACTAAGGACGCGCGCAGAGTTCAATTTCAGGAGATTCTACTATAGCACCCCCACCCCGGCGTATGCTGCAGCCCCCCGTCAAGAGCGGGCCGCGCTTCAATACCAT
>JANOKC010000205.1:0-9978 GCA_031419035.1 Novosphingobium sp.
CTATGAGCATGTCTTCCTGGCCCGCCAGGATTTGAGCCAAGCGCAAGTTGATGCGCTGGCCGCCACCGCCACCGAGATTGTTGAAACAGGCAAGGGCAAGGTCGTCAAGACCGAGTCATGGGGCCTCAAGAGCCTCGCCTACAAGATTGCACGCAACCGCAAGGCGCATTTCGTGCTGCTCAACATCGATGCCCCCACTGGCGTCGTGGCCGAGCTGGAACGCCAGACCTCGATCAACGAGGACGTGATCCGGTTCATGACCATTCGCGTTGAAGAGCATGAAGAAGGCCCGTCCGTCATGCTCCGCAAGACCGACCGTGAACGTCCGCGTCGCCGCGACCGCGAGGAGTATTAATCATGGCTCGTCCATTTTTCCGCCGCCGCAAATCATGCCCTTTCTCTGGCAAGAATGCTCCCAAGATCGACTATAAGGATGTGCGTTTGCTGCAGGGCTTCATGTCCGAGCGCGGCAAGATCGTACCCAGCCGGATCACTGCCGTTTCTGCAAAGAAGCAGCGTGAACTGGGCCAGGCTATCAAGCGCGCACGCCAGGTCGGCCTTCTGCCGTACCTCGTTAAGTAAGGAGGGCTTACCCCATGCAAATCATCCTCCTCGAACGGATCGAGAAGCTCGGCACCATCGGCGATGTCGTCACCGTCAAGGACGGTTACGCACGCAATTATCTGCTGCCGAACAAGAAAGCGCTGCGTTCAAACGAAGCCAACCGCAAGGTCTTTGAAAGCAACCGTGCCCGGATCGTCGCAGACAACGATTCCCGCCGCTCGGATGCTGAAACCCATGCAACCACTGTCGAAGGCATGCAGATCGTTCTGATCCGTGCATCTTCGAACTCGGGCCAGCTTTATGGTTCGGTTTCGGTGCGTGACATCGTTGAAGCCCTTAACGCCGATGGCGCAAAGCTGACCAAGGCGATGGTTGTTCTCGAACACCCGATCAAGACCATTGGCGTAGTCAATGTGCGCGTTTCGCTGCACCCGGAAGTTGCCGTGACCGTCAAGGTCAACGTCGCGCGTTCGCCTGATGAAGCCGCACTGCAATCGCAGGGCGTTGACGTGATGGCAGCGATGTTTGACAGCGACGCCTCGGGCTTCACCGAAGCCTACGATCCCAATGCAGAACCCGGCGAAATCCCGGCCGACATGCTCGAAGAGCAGGCCGAGGCCGAGGGCGATCCCGAAGCCTGATTGGTTTCGCAAGTCTGATAAACTAAGGGGGCGCCTGACTGGTGCCCCCTTTTCGTTGCACCGTTTGAAGTTTGACGCGCCGCAGAGTATAAGCCTGCGATGCAAGAACCAGAAACGATCATCGCGGAATTGGTCCGCGTATATGAAGCAGCTATCTCTACCCTGCGGTCAGACATCGCTGCCTTTGCCGAAAACGGCACTCTTCCCCCTGCTGATCGCCGCGCTAGCCGGGCGTGGTGCTATCCTGAGCTCAGGGTGGAATACGAAGGCCGCGAGACACGGCCAGATCTGGCCCGCGCGTTTGGCCGGTTGTCGCACACTGGCACTTATGCCACCACCGTCACCCGCCCCGCGCAGTTTGCGGACTATTTGACCGGACAATTGTCGCTGCTCGCCGATGATTATGACATCAAGGTAGAGGTCGCCCCATCGGCTCAGGAAATACCCTTCCCTTATGTGATCGACGCCAGCTCGGGCCTCGGCGCGCTTAGCCCCCAGGATCTGGCCCGCCACTTCCCCTCGACCGAACTTGCCGCGATCGGCGATGAGCTGGCCGACGGGATCAATCTGGGCGGACCAGGTGACCCGATCCCGCTTGCCCTGTTCGATGGCCTGCGCACGGACTTCAGCCTCGCCCGTCTTGCCCACTACACCGGGACAGGAATCGAGCATTTCCAGCGCTATATCCTGTTCACCAACTACCATCGCTATGTGGATGAATTCGTTGGCTGGGCTGGCCAAAAGCTGGGCAAGGAGGGCTATACCGCGCTGGCCGGCGCTGGTGGGTTATATCTGGAATCACCGGTCGAAGATGCCCGGACCCTGCTATCTGACACGGCGTGGCGGCGGCACCAGATGCCGGCCTATCACCTGTTACGGCCTGATCGTTCGGGGATAACGCTGGTAAACATCGGGGTCGGGCCATCAAATGCCAAGACGATCTGCGATCATCTGGCAGTGCTGCGGCCCGAGGCTTGGCTGATGATCGGCCATTGCGGCGGCCTGCGCGATACGCAGCAAATCGGCGATTATGTGCTGGCCCACGCCTATCTGCGCGATGATCATGTGCTTGATCCGGTCCTACCGCCAGAGATTCCGATCCCGGCGATTGCCGAAGTTCAGATGGCGCTGGCCAAGGCTGCGGAGATTGTCAGCGGGACCGGCGGAGCAGACCTCAAGAAGCGGATGCGCACCGGCACAGTCGTTACCACAGATGATCGCAACTGGGAGCTGCGCTATACCAGCTCGGCAAGGCGCCTAAGCCTCAGCCGCGCGGTCGGGATCGACATGGAAAGCGCAACGATTGCCGCGCAAGGATACCGGTTCCGGGTGCCCTATGGGACGCTGCTGTGTGTCTCGGACAAGCCGCTGCATGGTGAGATCAAGCTGCCGGGCCAAGCCAACCGTTTTTACGAGGAGGCAATTGCCTCGCACCTGGCGATCGGCACCACTACTTGTGAGTTGCTGCGGGCCGAGGGCGCAAAACTGCACAGCCGGAAGCTACGAGCGTTCAAAGAACCGCCGTTCAGGTAAATCGTCGTCCCCGATCAGGCCGGGGACGACGAGCTGATCAGGAAATCGCGCATCGCCATCCCCAGATCGGGGAACGTCACCGAACTCATATGCGTGCCCGGCACTATCACCAGCCGCGCATCGGGCAGTACATCGGCCAGCTTTTCAGCTGAGCCATTGTCCTGGTCCTGCTCGCCGCAGACGATCAACGTGGGCATGGCCAGCGCAGTCAGTGCCTCGGGCTGGGTATCCAGATTGCTCTCAAGCACCAGCCGCGCCGCGACCCGGTCCACCTTGGTCGATTTCATGAATTGGACCGCGAAATAGTCTTTGTCCCCCGGCTTGACCTCGTCAAACCGGTCGATCGCGCCCGTGAAGAACTCCTTGCGCCGGCCCCAGCCCGCGAGACCGTCCAACCCCATCCCGCCAAGGATCAGCCGCGCCGGTTTGAGCCCGCCAATCACCCCGCGCACCGCCGTGCGCGAGCCGAGCGAAAAGCCGCCAAGATCATAGTCGCTCAGTCCCAATGCATCGACCAGTGCAGCCAGATCGAGCGCCAGCACATCAGGCGGATAGGCCGCTGGATCATGCGGCGCCGCGCTTTGCCCATGCGCCCGCAGATCGGGCATGATCACCTCAAACCCTGCCTCGGCCAGCACGGCGGCATGACCGTATTTGATCCAGTTCATTGCTGCGCTTGAAAATAGTCCGTGGAGCAACACCAGCGGTCGTCCGCTACCCATCCGGTGGACCGCAAGGCGCGTGCCGCCAAAGCCAGCCTCAAAGTCAGTCCTCATGAACACCTGCTCGATCAATGATACTTGTTCACCGGAGCCGCCGCATCAGGAACACTACGCCGCTCCATTCCCAGCTCTTTAGTGACGACTGCACGCCCACTTGCAACTTCGAAGATGTTGAATGTCGCCCCTTCACGCTCTTTCCAGAGAACCACGCTGAAGTTCTTGTCATCTAGCGCTGTAGGCGAATCCATTGCACTTACATCCTTAGCTAAAGTCATCTGGGTCATGTCGGAAAATCGGCCAAGCACGACGTCGAACAGCTGCTTTCCGCCATTCTTACCAGTATTGACAAGTGCGACATAACCAATTGCGCCTCCGTCATTTTGTTCTTTGTGTTGGAGAAGTTCGAAGCCATATATCAACTGTCCAGGATCCTTGCTGACTTTCAGAACGCGGCCATCAACCATACCAACGAAGCGCGCATCCAGCTGGGCACCGCCGGGCACACTGCGATGGTAGTAGATTATCTTGCGATCACCGTAATGTGTGACGTCTCCGGAATATTGCCGAATTCTCTCAGAAAGCTGATTGCGCTCATTATAGCGCGGATCGTCGTTCCAACTTCTTGCGAAGTTGGCCAAAACGGCAGCCAAGGTCAGAATTACTAGCACGCTCATCACCGAGAATGCGATCGTGTTGAATGTGCGCAGCTTTTCTATCACTCGCATCTTCAACATCCAATAAGCTGTGCAACAAAGCCAAAGCTATTCCCGCACTGCCTTCGAAGCAAGGCAAACAGAAAAACATTGTTGACATACTAAGCCTGCTTATAATATGCTCGCTTAATCATGGAGAATATCGGCTATCTTCTGGGTGATCGCTCGCGGCTGCTTCGCCGCGCCTTTGACGATCGGGTTCGGTCGGTCGGGATCACCGGCCCACAAGCGCGGCTGTTGCTGTTTATCGCCCGCACTGAGGGAGAAAATCAGGGATTCTACGCCGATCAGCTCGATGTTGAACCAATCACCCTGTGCCGCATGGTTGACCGGATGGCGGATGCCGGACTGATCGAGCGGCACCGTGATCCGGCTGATCGCCGCGCCTGGCGGCTGCATCTCACCGACAAGAGCAAGGCCATGGTGCTGGGTCTGCGCGAATGTGTCGACCGGCTGGTTGAAGAGACACTGGCCGGGATTTCACTAGCCGACCGAGAGATTTTCGCTCGCATTCTGATCACCATCGGGACCAATCTTGGTGTTCGGCGCGAAGGCAGGGCATCCGCCAATGGCTGAGGCTGGTCCTGCCATTACCCTGACCGCCATCAACGAACAGGCTCCCGCCCCCAAGCGGCGTTGGGGACGTCTGGCGCTGATGCTGGCGGTTCCGCTGCTGGTGATCATCGGCGGCACGCTTTACTGGCAAAGCCTGCAAGGGCATGTTTCGACCGACAATGCCTATGTCCAGCAGGACAAGGTATCGGTCAGTGCGCAGGTTGGCGGACGGATCATCGCGGTTACGGCAGCCGAAAATCTGACCGTCAAAGCCGGTGACCTGTTGTTCCGGATCGATCCCGAACCGTTCCAGTTACAGATTGCCCAGGCCGATGCCGCCATCGCCGGGGCGCAGGCCAATGTCACGGCGCTGAGCAATGACAGTGCGCTTTCTGGCGCAGATGTTGCAGGCGCGCGTGAGGACGTCGGCTTTGCGCAGGCTCGGCTCACACGCCAGCAGGCCCTGTGGAGCCGCGGCTTCACCACCAAGGCTGATTATGAGGCGGCCCAGCACCAGCTCGCCCAGGCGCAGGCTGCGATGGATATTGCCAGGGCAAACGGACGTGAGGCTGCGGCAAGGCTCTCAACCGGATCGCAGGTTCCCGGGGTCAATCCGCAGATCGCCGCCGGCCGTGCCCAGCGCGCGGCCGCCGAACTCAATCTGCGCCGCAGCGAAGTCCGCGCGCCAATGGCCGGCAGGATCACCCAGGCCGATCGCTTGCTGGTGGGTCAGGAAGTCGTCAGTGGCCTTCCAGTCGTGACTATTGTTGCCGCCCAGCGCAGCTATGTCGAAGCCAATTTCAAGGAAACCGATCTGGCCGAAATGGCAGTCGGCCAACCTGCCGAACTTCGCTTCGATGCCTATCCCGGAGTAAAGCTCAAAGGCCATGTCGCCTCGATCGGGGCAGGAACCGGGAGCGAATTTTCTGTCCTCCCCGCGCAAAACGCCACTGGCAACTGGGTCAAGGTTACCCAGCGCGTTCCCGTGCGGATTGCAATTGATCAGCCCAGCCCGCGCCAACTGATCGCGGGGCTTTCGACCAAGGTAAAAGTCTTTACCGACGGCCGAAAGAACTAAGTCTATGGCAACAGTTTCCGCACCACTACCCGCGGAAGATGTCGCGCTGCTTCCGGTCAAAAACAACATCCTGCTGACCATCGGGATCATGACCGCATCGCTGCTGCAGATCCTTGATTCGACCATCGCCAATGTCGCGATCCCGCATATGCAATCCTCGCTTGGCGCAACTCCGGAAACCATCAACTGGGTGCTGACAAGTTACATTATCGCCACTGCGATTTGTATGCCGATTACCGGCTGGCTGGCCGATCAGATCGGTTCGCGGCGGCTGTTCATCGCCTCGGTGGCGGGATTCATCGGTGCGTCGATGCTGTGCGGTATGGCGCAAAACCTGACACAGATGGTGATCTTCCGCGCGCTGCAAGGCGCCACCGGCGCGTTTATTGCTCCGCTCAGCCAGACCGCCATGATCGACACCAACAAACCCTCGCGCCAGCCGCAGATGATGGCGCTGTGGGGCATGGGGATCATGATCGGGCCGATCCTGGGTCCGATCATAGGCGGGTGGCTGACCGAAAGCTGGAACTGGCGTGTGGTGTTCTACGTCAACGTGCCGCTGGGCGCGATTGCTCTGGTGATCTTGATCACTAACCTGCCGTCGCGAGCAATTGCAATACGGAGGTTTGATCTGTTCGGATTTGCCATGGTTGCCCTGACCCTTACCTCAATTCAGTTGCTGCTCGATCGCGGCAATCACATCGGCTGGTTCGAAGCGTTGGAAATCTGGGCCTATGTTGGCATTGCGCTCTCGGCGGGCTGGATCGGAGCAATCCACCTTGCCACCACGTCCGACCCTCTGTTCAACCGGCAACTATTTGCCAATCGCAATTTCGTTGTAGCTTTGCATTTCATGGTGGTGGTGGGGGTAGTAATGTTTGCCACCATGGCCCTGCTTCCGCCGATGCTGCAACAGCTGTTCAGCTATTCGGTGATCGACACCGGTATAGCTTTGATGCCGCGCGGGGTTGGTACGTTGATCGCCATGCAGCTCGCCGGAGTGATGATCAGGCGCGGTGTTGATGGGCGAATGCTGATCGGGATCGGTTTTGCCATTGCCAGCTATTCTCTATGGGAAATGTCCGGCTGGTCGTTGGCGGTCGATTATACCAATGTCATCTTGTTGGGCTTCCTGCAGGGGTTTGGCATGGGGTTGGTCTTTATCCCGCTCAATTCAAGCGCCTTTGCCACTTTGCCCGCACTGCTGCGTACCGAAGGCTCCAGCCTGCTCAATCTGTTCCGTGCGATCGGGGCATCGATTGGCATCTCGATAGTTACCGTGCTGCTTGGCCAGAATATCCAGCGCAGCCATTCCGAGCTGGCCGGTCACGTGACGGGATCAGTCACCGATGCGATCGATTTTTCGACCATGGACCGATTCCAGACAGCGGGAGAGGCAGTGTTGCGGATGATCGACGGCGAGGTAAACCGCCAAGCCGCAATGATTGCCTATATCGACAACTTCTACCTGATGACCTGGCTCAGCTTCGCCGCCATCCCGCTGGTGCTGCTGATGCGGCGCACGCGCCCCGGGCAGGTGGTGCCCAGGGATGACGTTCCGCATTAGAGCAACGCCTCACCCCTTCTTGAGGTGCCGCCGCCCGAGCAGTTCCGCGATCTGGATTGCATTGAGCGCCGCGCCCTTGCGGAGGTTGTCCGAAACGCACCACAGCACCAGACCGTTGTCGACGGTCGGATCCTCGCGCACCCGGCTAACATAGGTAGCGTCACTGCCGGCCGCTTCAACCGGGGTGGTGTATCCGCCGTCCTCGCGCTTGTCGATCAACACGACGCCTGGCGCCTCGCGCAGGATGTCCTGAGCTTCCTTGGCGGAGATTTCATTCTCAAACTCGATGCTGACTGCCTCGGAGTGACCAACGAACACCGGCACCCGCACACAGGTTGCCACGACCTTGATCTTGGGATCAAGGATCTTCTTGGTCTCGACCACCATCTTCCACTCTTCCTTGGTGAAGCCATCATCCAGGAAGACATCGATGTGCGGGATCACGTTGAAAGCGATCCGCGCGGGGAACTTGACCGGGTCGCGCATTTCCCCTGCCGGCATGAACACACTGCGGGTCTGCTCAAACAGCTCGTCCATGCCATCCTTGCCTGCGCCGGAAACCGACTGATAGGTGGAGATGACGACCCGCTTTATCGTGGCGGCATCGTGGAGCGGCTTCAGAGCCACCACCAGCTGCGCAGTCGAGCAGTTGGGATTGGCGATGATGTTCTTCTTCTTGTAACCGTCGATCGCATCGGGGTTCACCTCTGGCACAATCAACGGCACATCGGGGTCCATCCGGTAGAGCGACGAATTGTCGATCACCACGCAGCCAGCCGCGGCGGCCTTGGGGGCGTATTCCTTGGCGGGGCCGGAACCGGCGGCGAACAGGGCGATGTCCCAGCCGGTGAAATCGAAATGCTCAAGATTCTTGCATTTGAGCATCCGGCCAGTGTCGCCATATTCGATCTCGATCCCGGTCGAGCGTCCGCTGGCGACCGCCGCGATTTCGTCACAGGGAAACTCACGCTCCGCCAGAATGTTGAGCATCTCGCGGCCGACATTCCCCGTCGCACCCACTACAACTACCCGGTAACCCATCAATTCAATCCTTGCGCATACGGAAACGGCCGGTCTTCCTGTCTGGGAAGCCGGCCGTCTCGGTCTGTTTGTCAGGTGATCTGTGAAAGATCAGCCTCCGCTCATTCCGTGCCAGCCGTAGTGGCGGTCCGAATAGTTTTACGTTCAGCAATACGCGCGCGTTTGCCGGTGCGGCCGCGCAGATAGTAAAGCTTGGCACGGCGCACGACACCGCGGCGGACCACGGTGATACTGTCAATGTTGGGCGAGTAGAGCGGGAATACGCGTTCCACGCCTTCGCCAAAGCTCATCTTGCGAACGGTGAAGTTCGAACCGAGGCCGCGGTTGGAACGGGCGATGCAGACGCCTTCATAGGCCTGCACACGGGTCCGTTCCCCTTCAACAACCCGCACGCCAACGCGCACGGTGTCACCAGCCCGGAAATCGGGGATCTGCTTCTTCGACTTGAATTCCTCGATGGCTTCCGCCTCGAGCGTCTGGATCAGGTTCATGAACCCTTGTCCTTTTTTTCACGCCGCGCGCCAGAGGCAGACTGGACCCGAGCGCCTGAATGACGCTCCCAAAGATCCGGCCTGCGTAACCGTGTGTCATCCTCCGCCTGTTGTTTCCGCCAGGCAGCGATTTTCGCATGATCCCCCGATCGCAGCACTTGCGGGATCTCGCGCCCTTCCCATTCAATGGGCCGGGTATAGTGGGGATACTCCAACAAGCCGTTCTCGAACGACTCCTCAGCCCCACTGGAAGCCGCGCCCATTACGCCGGGGAGCAGCCGAATGCAAGCATCAAGCAGCATCAGCGCGGCAGGCTCTCCGCCCGACAGGACGATGTCGCCGATCGAGACTTCCTCGATGGTCCGTCCTGTAAAAATCCGCTCGTCAAAACCCTCAAACCGCCCGCACAGAATGATCACGCCGGGGCCTTGTGAAAGCTCGCGAACCCGGGCCTGTTTCAGCGGCTTTCCGCGCGGAGTCATCGCCAGCACCGGGCAATCGGGATGCAGTGTGGTTGCATGGTCGATGCAAGCCCCCAGCACATCGGCCCGCAGCACCATCCCCGCCCCGCCGCCCGACGGCGTATCATCAACCGCCTTGTGCTTGCCGATTGCGAAATCGCGGATCTGGACCGCATCCAGCGTCCACTTCCTCTCTGCACGGGCGCGACCGGCAAGCGAGACGCCCAGCGGCCCGTGGAACATGTCCGGGTAAAGGGTGAGAACGGTGGCGGCGAAGGTCATCAAACCGTCCAGTTCTCAACCTTCAACCCCGGCACGTCGGCGAAGTCAGCTTCGTTATTCGTCACCACCATCGCACCGATGCTCATCGCATGTGCTGCAAGCAGGCGATCAAACCGCGCTCGCTTGAAGGGCAACTTCGCGTAAGCGCGCGCCGCCGCTTCATCGAAGGGGATGATCGGTACCACGCTCACGAAGTCCTCGATCACCTCGATGTCTGGTGGATGCCCCAGATTCTCGCCCATCATGATCTCGGCAAAGCTGACAGCGGAGATAGCTACTTCACCCGGCTCACATTGAGCGAGCCGCTGGCGTAGCGCGTCGTGTGTGCCG
>JANOKC010000206.1:0-12475 GCA_031419035.1 Novosphingobium sp.
CGCGGATGATCGCCGCTTCCAGCTCCTCGATCCGGACAGGTAGCTGTTCGTAGTCGCGCTGGTCCTTGTAGGTGAGCTTCACTTTTCCCCTCCCGCCTGCGGGAGGGGCCAGGGGTGGGTGAGTCTGTTCGGGCGTCTTATCAGCCTGGACAGACCCACCCCCAGCCCCTCCCGCAGGCGGGAGGGGAAAAGTGAAGCTCACCTACAAGGACCAGCGCGACTACGAACTGCTACCTGTCCGGATCGAGGAGCTGGAAGCGGCGATCATCCGCGATGAGGCGGCCCTGCACGATCCCGCACTCTACACCAGCAACCCGGCGAAATTCGCCGCTCTGACCGCCGCCATCGCCAAAGCCCGCACCGACAAACACTCGGCCGAGGAACGCTGGCTGGAACTGGCGGAGCAGGTTGAGGGTTGAACTCCCTATAGCAGCGGTGTTCTGGAATGTTGTGGATTCCGGACAAGCGGCTTCCAGTGCTAAAATTGGTAAAGCTGCCATTCCATGCATTTTGTCGAGATCGGCAGAAGTATTGGAGAGACTCGCGGTAAGCCGCTTTTCGTTCATTTACCGCTGGAACGGAATCTACCTACGTTCTTGTTCCAACTGTCCTGTTTCAGGTGAATCGCTGCCGATGATGGGGCAACGGCGCGCTACATAAAGTTTAAAAGGGAACAATGCGGCCTGAACTCAGTTAACAGATACGATTAGCTCCGTGCTCGTCAAACTAGGAGGTATTCCATGTCACTCGGCCTTATTCTCATCATTCTTCTCGTTATATTCCTTCTGGGAGGATTTAGCGGGCGTTTTGGCGGCTATGGATATGGTTTCGGGCATGGCGGAATCGGCGTTATCGGCGTCATTCTGATCGTTGTTGTCGTCCTGCTGCTAATGGGGCGATTGTAACTCTCATGGATTGCGTAAAGTGCTGCAACGCTCGGGATAGGTGAAACTTTAAGATGACAGTAAAGCGGCTGGCCAAAGATTTTCCAATCGTGTGTGTGGGGGGGTCAGCAGGCGGTCTTGATGCTTACATCCGCTTGCTCGATAATCTGCCTGCCGACTTGGATGTAGCGATTGTCATTGTCAATCACCTGCGAACCACGACGACACTGCTCCACGAAATCCTACCGCATCACACCGCGATGCCTGTCGAACTGATCGTCGAAGGCCTCAACATAACGCCAAATCACGTGTTCATCATTCCTCCGCAGCGCGACCTTCTTGTTCAAGATGGAGATTTTCGGCTCGAACCGATTTCAAAGCCTCGAGGCTGGCCCGACGTCATTACGGTGTTTCTGCGCTCGTTGACGCAAAACTGGGATGGCCAGATCATCGCAGTGATCGTTTCTGGTTATGACGGGGACGGTGCAGCGGCCCTTTGTGGCATCCGGGAGATCGGGGGTATAACTATTGCCCAGAAGCCCGATACGGCAGGTGCCCCAGACATGCCCGAAAGTGCCATCGACACAGGGTGTATCGACTTCATTCTCTCACCGGAAAACATTGCCGCTCAAATCCGCATAATTGCGCAGCCCTCATGCAGTTAGCTGATGACGCATTCTGGATGCGAAAGGCGATTGCCATCGCAACATCAAAAGGTAGCAGCCCTGCAAGTTCGCCCATTGGTGCAATCATCGTTTTTGATAACAGGTTGATCGCAGCCGAGCGCAACCAGTGTCGGGAACTCTATGATGCGACCGCGCACGCCGAAATGATGGCAATCCGCAAAGCAGGTGCCATGATCTGCAATGGTGACCTCCGGGGTGGGACCCTTTATTCCACTCTTCAGCCATGCGGTATGTGCACAATGGCCACGATCTGGTGCAAGGTTAAACGAGTCGTGTTCGGCGCAGGCCGTAAAGATGTTCATGCAATGTATTTTGAAGCGCGCCACATCGACACGTTGGCCTTTGTTACCAGCGCTTACCGCGACGATATAGAAATTGAAGGAGGGTGTCTGCGTGAAGCCTGCGCAGCTCTTTACTACGGGCCAAATGATGATGTTCCCCGTCGGCAACAGGGAAACCTGTGATGCGAGATGGTGCGCTATCGTTGTCGACGGAACCAGCCTTGAGCCCACTATTCTTCGCCTTATGAACGCTTTCGTTGATCCCAGCCTCCCCAGTATTGTTCACTCTCATCTGTATCAAATGGGAACCCGACGGAACGTCCACTTCTCGGTGTCAATCAAGGGCAATTGAATGGCCGAAAAGTTGTCGAATTCTGCCAGCCTCTCCCCTCACCCGATCCGGTAAAACCCCGCCACCCGGTCCAGCGCCAGCTTCAGCACCAGCTTGCAGCTGCGCACTGGCCAGGCCATGGCTCGTTCGGCATCGGGCAGTGCTTCGCCAGCGCAGACTACCCGCCAGAGGATATCGGCAAGGCCCGGTCCTGCCGCTTCGGTTGCCCCCGCAAAACGCGCGCGGGCCGCGATCTGGCGCTCGGTTGGATTGAGGCCGCTGTCGCCGCTGCTGCCTCTGATCCGCACCACATCCCAGCGCATGGTTATGTCCGGCGCAAGCTGGGCGCGTTCCCAATCGGCGCGCAGCAGCTCACCCGCCGCGAATTGTACATCGCTCAGATGGCCGCGCGAATGGAGCCAGCCGAGCGGCGATTCACCAAGATTGACTGTCACGCTGCGCCGACCGTGCCGGGGCGGATGATTGGCCGGACCGGCGTCAGTCAGTTCCGGTTCGACTAGTTTACGCTGCATCGCTGCCTCCCATTATGTTGTACTGGCCGCTTGCCAAATCAGGTTGGTTGTAGGAAAGAAGAAAAACCCATTTGGTTAAAGGCTGCAGCGAATGATCAACCGTATCCGCGACATCCGCCGCGAAAAGAGCCTAACATTGGCCGATGTCGCAGTGCGCTGCACGCCGCCCACCACCGCCCAGACGATTGGCCGGCTCGAAACCGGAATGCGCAGCCTATCGCTGGTGTGGATGAACCGGATTGCCGCTGCACTGGAGGTTGAACCCGAACTGCTGGTGCGCGGTGAGGAGATGGCCCAGCCGCAACTGATCGCCCAGCTCGGTGATCAGGGGGCCGAAGCTCTACCCGCCCCACGTGATGCCATCCTTCCTTCGGCGCTGGGCGGTGAAGGCCCGCTGGTCGCCATGACGGTGGAGGCTAGCGCGGGCGAATATCGCGCCGGTGATCAGCTGTGGTTGCGCCAGACCCAGCCCGATGGCTTCGCCCGGCTCCTCAACCGCGATGTGCTGGCCCCGCGCCCCGGCGGCCGCTTTGCCTTTGGCCGGATGATTGACCGGCTTGAAAGCCGCATTGCCCTGCTTCCACCCGGAGCAGGCCAGCGGCAGGTGATAATCGATAGCCCGCCGTGGCTGGCAGTTGCAGAAATGCTGGTGCGCAAGCTGTGAGCCAATTGCGCGTCCTCTCGCTCAGCACCCTGTTCTCCAGCCCGCAGCGACCAGCCTTTGGCAAGTTTGTTGAGTATCAGATGAAGGCGGTGGCGGCGCGGGGCGATGTCGATCTGGTGATGGTCAATCCGATTGGCATTCCGCCCTGGCCGCTCTCGCGCCGCGAACCCTATCGCAGCCTTGGCAAAAATCCGGCAAGTTCTGAACTGAACGGGATCATCGTCCACCACCCGCATTTCGGGCTGATCCCCCGGATCGGTGGAGACAGCAACCCGGCACGGATAGTTAAGGCGATCATGCCATTGGTCAGGCGGCTCCATGCCGAGCAGCCGTTCGATCTGGTCGACGCCCAGTTCTTTTTTCCGGACGGCCCCGCAGCGGCACGCATCGCGAAGGACCTGGGCCTGCCGCTGTCTATCAAGTCACGCGGCGGGGATATTCTCTATTGGGGAGGCCGCTCGCGCGCGCTGGCCCAAATGCGCGCTGCGGCAGATCAGGCAGCCGGGTTGCTGGCGGTTTCAGCCGCGCTCAGGCAGGATATGATCGGGCTGGGAATGTCCGGTCAGCACATCACAACCCATTATACCGGCCTTGATCACGACCAGTTTCATCCTCGGCCTCGCGCGGAAGCGCGGGCGCAGATTGCGGCGCTGGCAGAGGCAGACATTCCAACCGACGGCCCGCTGCTGGTCGCCACTGGCGCTCTGATTGCGATCAAGGGACAGCGATTGGCAATCGCAGCGCTGGCGGAACTCCCCGGCGCGCGGCTGGCATTGGCTGGCAAGGGTGAGGATGAGGCTGCCTTGCGGGCCTTATCGCGTCAGATGGGGCTGGCAGAGCGGGTCCACTTCCTCGGTCAGGTCAGCCATGAAGTCCTGCCGCTGCTGTTTTCCGCCGCCGATGCAGCCGTGCTTCCATCGGAACGCGAAGGCCTGGCCAACGCCTGGGTAGAGGCGCTGGCTTGCGGCGCGCCCCTAGTGATCCCCGCGATTGGTGGCGCATTGGAAGTCGTGCAAAATGCTAGCGCCGGCCGGATTGCCGCGCGCAATCCCGCTGCGATCGCTGCTGCTGTCCGCGATCTACTCGCCAATCCCCCCGCACAATCCGCCGTGGCGGCCAATGCGGCGCGGTTCAACTGGGATAGCAACGCAGCCGAGCTGGTCGCCCATTGGCGCAAGCTTGCGGCCGGCTAGAGCATGATGCGCTAAATCTGAATCGCATCACGCTCTGTAATTGTTTGTTGTCGCGTGATTTATTACGAAAAACCGGTGCCTACTTTTTCGCATCACGCTCTAGCTCCGCTCGCGGGCCAGCTTTTCCTGCCGATCCAGCGCGGTCTCAGTCGGCACAAAGCTTTGTGATGTAACCCTCAACCAGATCAGGATCGGCGCGGCCATATAGACTGAGCTATAGGTGCCCACAAAGATGCCCAGCGTGATCGCGGCAGTGAAGCCGAAGATCACATTGGGACCAAGCACCAGCAACGCCGTAAGCGTGATCAGCATCGACAAGGATGTAACGATGGTCCGCGACAGCGTTTCGTTGACCGACAGATCAAGCAGCTCTGGCAGCGGCATCCGGCGGAACTTCTTCAGATTCTCGCGAATTCGGTCATAAACCACGATTGTATCGTTGAGCGAATATCCGATCAGCGTCAGCAATGCGGCCACAATGTTGAGATCGAACTCCATCTGGGTCAATGCGAACAATCCCAGTGTCAGCGTCACATAATGAACCAGGCTGAACAGCGCGCCCACCCCGAACTGCCATTCAAACCGTACCCAGATGTAAATCGAGATTGCGACCATCGCCGCAATCAACGCCTGCATTCCAGTGCTGAACAACTCGCCAGAAACCTTGCCAGAAACCGAATCGACCCCATCGATCCGCGCATCAGGATGGCCCTGCTTGATTGCGGCAGTGATCTTGGATGTCATCTGGGCAGAAAGGCCGTCATCGCTGGCAGAGCCTTCAGGCAGCTTCATCCGGATCGAAATCTCGTTAGGCTTGCCAAATTGCTGGATGATCGGATCGCCGTAACCCAGCTTTGAAACCGTTCCGCGCAGTTCACCAACTGGCGCAGCTGCGGTATTTACAAAGGTCACGCGGATCATCTGTCCGCCCACGAAATCAACCCCCAAGTTGAGGCCGCGGGTTGCCACCAAGGTGAGCGAGGCGGCCATCAGCAGCAGGCTGATCACATAAAACGGCACGCGCCAGCGCAAGAAACGGATGTTGGTGTTGTCTGGGACAAGCTTGAGGAGTTTCATCGCAGCGCCGCCCTTTACAATGCAATTTCAGCAGGACGCGCCCGGCGCAACCAGGTTGCAACCCACATCCGGGTCAGGGTCACGGCGGTGAACACCGATGTGACGATGCCGATCATCAAAACAATCGCAAAGCCGCGCACCGGACCAGACCCAATCAGGAACATCAGCACCGCAGCGATCACATTGGTGATATTGGCATCAAAGATCGCGCGGCTGGCTTCCTTGTAGCCGACCTCAATCGCCTGGACCACGCGCCTCCCTCGAATTCGTTCTTCGCGGATACGCTCGTTTATCAGCACGTTGGCATCCACCGCCGCACCGATTGTCAGCACGAAGCCGGCAATCCCGGGCAAGGTCAAGGTTGTGTTGGCAACCGCCATGACCCCCAGGATCATCAGCACGTTTAGAATCAGAGCAGCACAGGTATAAACCCCGAAGCGGCCATAGGTCGCCAGGATAAACGTCATCAGCGCAACGGTGCCAATCAGCATCGCGATCATGCCCTTGCGGATCGAATCCGCACCCAGATCCGGACCGACTGTGCGCTCTTCCACCACTTTGAGATCAACCGGCAAGGCACCTGAACGCAGCGCGATGGCCAGCTGATTTGCCGCCTCAACGGTAAAGCTACCAGAAATCTGCGCGCTCCCGCCCAAAATCGGCTCGTTGATATTAGGGGCCGACAAAACCTTGCCATCAAGAATAATGGCAAAGGGCTTGCCCACATTTTCAGACGTCAGCTTGGCGAATTTGGCCCCGCCTTGCTGGTCGAATGTGATCGAGACAACCGGCTGGTTGTTCTGCTGATCAAAGCCTTGCTGGGCGTTGGTCAGCGAATCGCCCTTGATCCCGCCAAGTCGGCGCACCGCAATCGAAGGAACGGTCTGGCTGGGTTGCTGATCGGCAAACGGCACAATTTCGCTGCCCGGCGGTGAGATCCCTTGCGCAATATCAACCGGGGAGGCTGTGCCATCGACCAGTTTGAATTCGAGCTTGGCCGTCTGTCCGAGCAGGCTCTTGAGAGCGGCTGGATCCTTGAGGCCGGGCACCTGCACAACAATCCGGTCAGCACCCTGACGGATGATCGTCGGCTCGCGTGTGCCCAAGGCATCGATCCGCTTGCGGACCACTTCGGTTGCGGTATCCATCGCCTGGGTAACCGCCAGTTTGATCCCCTCAGGCGTCGGGCTCATCACAAGGGTCGATCCGTCGACGATCTTGATGTCCCAGTCACGCTGGCCGGTAAGTCCCGCCCCGGTGGTCAGCGGCAAAACCTTTTCGCGCGCCGTATCAATCTGGGTGGGATCTTCGACCATGAAGCGCAGCGAGCCGTCTTTGGTCGAGATATCGCCAACCCGAATTCGTGGTTCCGACTGGCGCAGACGTGCACGCACGCTTTCTTCCATGCTTTCGAGCCGCTGGCGCGTAACCTGGGCGGGATCGGCTTCCAGCAGAATATGGCTGCCGCCGGCAAGATCAAGCCCAAGATTGATTTGCGGCGCGGGCAGCACTGTCGGCCACGAAAAACCAGCAGCCGAAGTCAGCGAAGGCAGCGCTGCGGCGCAAATCGTCAGCGTCAGCAGCCACAGCCAGATCTGCTTCCAACGGGGAAAATCGAGCATCGTCTATGGGCTCTTTCAGATATCGTCAGGCGCGAGAAATCAATCGTTGGCGGGCTTGGCGCTGCCCGGCGGAATAACATCGGCGATGGTCGATTTCAGCGCCTTGACCTTCATATTCACACCAAGCTCAACTTCGACATAGGTTTCGTCAACCTTGGTTACCTTGCCCAGCAATCCGCCGCCAGTCAGCACCTGATCACCCTTTTCGATCCCACCAAGCTTGACCTGCTGATCCTTCTGTCGCCGCATCTGCGGGCGCAGGATCAGCAGCCAGAAGATCACACCCATCGCAACGAGCGGAAGGAATTGAAGCCAGGCTGGAGGGGTGTCTGCCGCAGCGGCGGCTGACAGGACAGAAAGGATCGGGCTGCTCATAGGTCAAACTGCTTTCTTGCGAAATTGGCTCGTCACGCTTGGGCCGCGGCAGGCCGGGCCGGAAAGGCGCGCGACTAGCAGCAATGCCCGCCGATAGCAACGCGCTGTCCGGGCCTGCGAATGGAGCGACCTGCCCCAACAGATGGCGCTTTGGACAGCGCGTTCAAGGGTCGCTCCAACCTGCGCCTCAAGCTGGCGCGATCTGCTTGCCATCCGCCCTTCGCCTGCCTATAGCGCGCGCTCCTTGGTCCCGCCATCGGCGGCGCCTAGACGGTCGGGACGTAGCGCAGCCTGGTAGCGCATCACACTGGGGGTGTGGGGGTCGGAGGTTCGAATCCTCTCGTCCCGACCAGTTTTACCGATGGAGTGAACAGCCGGAGGCTGTTTGCGGGCAAAACTCCCAAGCGCAAGCGCGGGAGGAAGCTGCAGAGCACCGTTCTCTGACGCTCTGCGTAAAACCCGCTAAACCCAACTCCCCGTTTTCCTACACGAACCTTTTTGGTTACCTGAACTGCTCCCTCAATCCCCGAAGGAGCGAAATCATGCCCATTCTCGAGTCATTGATCGGCCCGCTGGCCTCGATAATCGACAAAGTTCTCCCCGATAAAGCTGCCCGCGAGCGCGCCAAGCTGGAGCTGCTTAAACTGCAAGGCTCGCAGGAAATGGAAACGCTGCAAGCGCGGCTATCAGCGGTTGTGGCCGAAGCCAATTCCGCCGATCCATGGAGCAGCCGCGCCCGGCCCAGCTTTCTGTATGTGATGTACGCCATGATCCTGTGGGCCGTGCCGATGGGGATAATCGCCGCCTTCCAGCCAGACGCAGCCAATGCGATCAGCGCGGGAATGACATCTTATCTGAATGGCCTGCCTGAGCCGTTATATGCGCTGTTTGGCACAGGCTACCTTGGCTACACCGTGGCCCGCCAGTGGGGAAAAATTGCCGGAAGTGACACCTAAATCGCGACGCGGCTCTCCATGGTTAGTTTCGGGTAATCTTTACCTGCTACGAGAGATTAGGAACTTCACCTGTTTTGGGTGCTGAAGGAGTCTTGATGTGGGCAGGATGATTGGAAACCGGCTAACCGCGAGGGCTGCGCTGGCTCTTACTGTGGGCGGCGCATTGCTGCTTGGCGGATGTTCCAACCGCGATGCCGAAATGTCGGAGAAGATGGCGGCGGTCAACGCAGCAATATCGCGCGCTGAAGCGGCAGCAACGCGCGCAGAAAATGCGGCAAAGGCAGCCGAAGTCTCCGCTCCGGCGCAACCAGCAGAGGCTGAGATTGACCCCGAGGACGATGGCACCGGTGATGATCCTGCAGCCCAGAATCCCAATTCCAGTGCCTTCAACAACTCGGTTGGCTAAGCGCCCCATCGCCTGTGATCGCAACGCAGCTTTGCCTGCGGGTTTCGTCAGGCTATGAAGCCGATCACAACCAAGGGTTCAAGCGGGGCGAAATCATGTCTTCCACCACCATTTATGTCCTCAATGGGCCGAATCTGAACTTGCTGGGCACCCGCGAGCCAGAGGTTTACGGCAGCGACACATTGGACGACATCGCCGCGCTGCTGACGGCGCGCGCAGGCGCGCTGGGCCTGACAATCGAGATGCGTCAGTCCAACCATGAAGGCCATCTGCTTGACTGGATGCATGAAGCGCAGGCTGAAGGGGCCAAAGCGATCTTGCTGAACGCCGGAGCACTGACCCATACCAGTGTGGCACTCTACGATGCGATCCGCTCTATCCGGACACCAGTGATTGAGGTTCACCTCTCTAACCCGCATGCCCGCGAAGCGTTTCGGCACAAGAGCTATGTCGGCATGGCTGCCAAGGGATCAATCGCGGGATTTGGCGCGCAAAGCTATCTGCTTGGGCTAGAGGCGGCAGTTGCGCTTT
This sequence comes from Novosphingobium sp., assembly GCA_031419035.1. GTDB lineage: Bacteria > Pseudomonadota > Alphaproteobacteria > Sphingomonadales > Sphingomonadaceae > Novosphingobium. Next base: position 9,540 of record JANOKC010000206.1, read on the forward strand.
AACATCGGCCCTTGCCTCTGCCACCGCCGCCGCGCATAGGTTGATCAATAGGTAACCATGAGGATCGCATGGCCGAAGAAAAAGGCGCCGGCCGGAATTCCGGGGGAATGAGTATCGATACTGCGCTGGTGCGCGAGCTGGCCCAGCTGCTGACCGAGACCGGCCTCACCGAGATTGAGGTTGAGGACGGCAATCGCAAGATCAAGGTCGCGCGGCAGGCTGCGCCAGTGGCATCTGCCCCAGTGGCTGCTGCGCCTGCTGCTGTCCCGGCTCCCGTCGCCGCTGCTCCTGTTGCCGCCTCGGCTCCAGCGATTGATCCGGGCACGGTCAAATCGCCGATGGTCGGCACAGTCTATCTCGCCACTGAACCGGGTTCGCCCAACTTCGTTGAAATCGGCAGCAAGGTGAAGAAGGGCGACACGCTGGTTATCATCGAGGCGATGAAGGTGATGAACACGATCACCGCGCCGGGTGCCGGAACAGTCACCGCGATCCTGGTCGAAAACGCGCAGCCGGTCGAATTTGATCAGCCGCTGGTGGTGGTCGCCTAAGGCCGATGGCAATTCAACGCCTGCTGATCGCCAACCGGGGCGAAATTGCGCTGCGGATTCACCGCGCGGCGCATGAAATGGGGATCGAGACGGTTGCGGTGCATTCCACCGCCGATGCAGATGCGATGCATGTGCGCCTGGCCGATCATGCCGTCTGCATCGGTCCACCTGCCGCCAAGGACAGCTACCTCAACGTCGCGGCGATTATTTCGGCGGCGGAAATCTCTCATGCTGATGCAATCCATCCCGGCTATGGGTTCCTGTCGGAAAACGCCCAGTTTGCCGAGATTGTCGAGGCCCACGGGATCACCTGGATCGGCCCGAAACCTGAACATATCCGCACCATGGGTGACAAAATCGAGGCCAAGCGGACAGCAGGCGCGCTGGGTATGCCGCTGGTCCCGGGTTCTGATGGCCCGATCACCGATCCGGTTGAAGCGGCCAAGATCGCGGCAGAAATTGGCTATCCGGTAATCATCAAGGCGGCCTCAGGCGGCGGCGGACGTGGGATGAAGGTCTGCACCGGACCGGATGAGCTTGAGACGCTGATGCAACAGGCCGGGTCCGAGGCCAAGGCCGCGTTTGGCGATGCCACGGTTTATCTCGAAAAATACCTCGGCAATCCGCGCCATATCGAGTTTCAGATCTTCGGAGATGGCAATGGCAACGCCATCCATCTGGGCGAGCGCGATTGCTCGCTGCAACGCCGCCACCAGAAGGTTCTGGAGGAAGCCCCCTCCCCGGTCATTTCGCAGGAAGACCGGATGCGGATGGGTGGCATCGTTTCCAAAGCAATGGCTGATATGGCCTATCGCGGTGCGGGAACGATTGAATTCCTATGGGAAGACGGGGAATTCTATTTCATCGAAATGAACACACGGCTTCAGGTAGAGCACCCGATTACTGAGGCGATCACCGGGGTCGATCTGGTCCGCGAACAGATCCGGATCGCCGATGGCAAGGCCTTGTCGGTCCGCCAGGAAGACATAGAGTTTCATGGCCACGCGATCGAATGCCGGATCAACGCCGAAGACCCGTTCAACTTCACCCCCTCACCCGGCCTTGTCACCAATTACCACGCAGCAGGCGGGATGCATGTGCGGGTCGATAGCGGGCTTTATGCCGGGTACAAAATTCCGCCCTATTACGATTCGATGATCGCCAAGCTGATCGTCTTTGGCCGCACCCGCGAAGGCTGCATCATGCGGTTGCGGCGCGCGCTGGAAGAAATGGTGATCGCCGGTGTCAAAACCTCGATCCCGCTGCATCAGGCGATTTTGACCGAGCCGGATATCATCAACGGCGATTATTCGATCAAATGGCTTGAGGAATGGCTGGCGAAGCGGGTGGGGTGATGGGTGCTTGCTAACCAATTGCGGACGTTCAATTAACGAGGCTCGCTTCGATATTTCGAAGCCGCCGAGGGATTGACCGCAAATCCTGAGGGCGTGCGAACCAAATCGTCAGTTAGCGGGATTGCCCCGTTCGGCATGATCGGAAGCGATGTTGTTTCCGGCCAAACCTTCTCAATCTGAGGGATCAGTTTTTCCCGAAAATCTAGTGCACGATCTGGGTCTTGACCGAGTGGGAATGAAAGCCACACGCGTCCGATGCGATCCCGAAAATCCATCGCTGACGCAATTACCTCTTCATCATCCTTCCCTAGCCACACCGAGGCATTGAATGTGATTGGCGAAACTCCTGATTGAACCTCTAGTTCGTGCTGAGTTGCTGAATCGACATGATAACCATGGGCCTCAGCCTCTTTGGATAGGAGTTCGAGAAAACGAGCCTTGTCCGCCGCCGTTGGTAATGGAACGTCGTAAGCGGCCACTGTCTTCGCCCATTCCGGCTGCTTTGCGACACTGCATCCGGCGAGTACAAAGGAAAGGACGATGATCAGGCAAGACTGCCTCTTCATCGGATTTGAATGCCAGCAAGTCAATGACCGCTCCACACCAAAACAGGCCCCTACTCCAGCGGCACCCCCGGCAACTGCTTCGCCGTCCGGATCGTCAAACTCGTCTTCACGCTCGCCACATTGGGCGCAGGGGTCAGCTTGCTGGTCAGGAACTCCTGAAAGCTCTGCAAATCCTTGCTTACCACCTTCAGGATGAAATCGATCTCGCCATTCAGCATGTGGCATTCGCGGACTTCGGGCAGATCCTTCATGTGATCTTCGAACTGGCGGAGCGAATCTTCGGCCTGGCTTTTGAGGCTGACCAGCGCGAACACGGTGATCGCAAAGCCGAGTTTCGAGGCATCCAGCTCGGCATGATAGCCCTTGATTACGCCTGATTCTTCAAGTCCCCGGACCCGGCGCAGACAGGGCGGCGCGGTGAGGCCGACGCGGTTGGCCAGCTCAACGTTGGTGACGCGGCCTTC
>JANOKC010000207.1:0-3120 GCA_031419035.1 Novosphingobium sp.
GCGATTCCCCTGTCGGGCCTGCCGCTGGATCATCCGGCGCGATTTGAACTGATAAGTTCAGTGCCGGGCGGGGGATATGGCACCGCTTTGCGCTGCCTGACCCAAGCGGTCTATTATGAAGCAGCGGTTGAGCCGATGCAGGGGCGCCGCGCGGTGGCGCAGGTTATCCTCAACCGAATGCGGCATCCAGCCTACCCCAACAGTGTTTGCGGGGTGATTTATCAAGGTTCTGAGCGCCGCACTGGCTGCCAGTTCAGCTTCACCTGTGATGGATCGTTGCTGCGCGCACCGGCAGCGGCGCGGTGGCGCGAGGCTGAAGTGGTCGCCCGTGCAGCGCTGGCCGGATATGTTGAACCCAGTGTCGGCACCGCCACCCATTATCACGCGGATTATGTCCTGCCGAAATGGGCTTTTCAGCTGGGCAAGATCACGCAGCTTGGGCGGCATATTTTTTACCGCTTCAATGGCAATTGGGGGCGCTCTGCCAGCTTTTCTGATCGCTACAGCGGGGTTGAACGGATCCCGTCAATAGACTTTGATCTGCTGCGGCTGCGGGTGCTTTCGGACCAGGAAAGCCTTCCGATCTCTGAAACTCTAACTCCAGGCCTTACCGTGGCGCCGCATATTACCGATCGTCATGCTGATGCTGATGTCGGTGGACGGCTTGATGTTTCCAAGGAATGGCGCTTGTCGATCCCCGATCCCACCCAAGCTGGCGGCAGTTACAAGCAATTGGTTGAGCAGACTGACGTGAGTGAGTCCCCCGTAAAGCAGGTTGCGATCAGTGATGATTCCAGCCCGGCGACCAAGCCATGAGCTTGCTTGCCAGTCTGCGAACGCGATCCGGATTTGATAGCTGGGATGCCAGTCGCAAGCTAATCGTGACCTGTGCGGTCGGCATGTTATTGGTGGTCTTATGGTCAGCGCTTGCTAGCGTGGACGAGATTACCCGCGGGATGGGCAAGGTGGTTCCTTCAAGTAAGGTTCAGCTAATCCAGGCGGCAGAACCTGCTACTGTCAGTGCGATTCTGGTGCGTTCGGGGCAACTCGTCAAAAAGGGTGACCTGCTCGTCCGGCTGGATGATTCGCAATCCTCATCGGCGCTGGGCCAGCTGGAGGCCGAGAACGAGCGCCTGTCCGCCCGGGCCGATAGGCTATCTCAGGAGGGCGGCAGCGGCGCTGGTGGCGGGGGTTGTGCACCCGGATCAATCTGTGCCGAGGAAGCGCAGCTAGCTGCGGTGCGCCGCTCAACCGCTCGCAGCAAGCAAACCGGGCTTTCCGCCGCAATCGAGCAGCGCCGCCGGGATTTGCAAGAAGGGCAGGCGACCATCTCCTCGCTGGAGAACAGCGCGCGTCTGGCTCAGGAACAGGTCAACATGCTGGCGCCAATGGTGGCCAAGAAGGTCATTCCGCAAACAGAACTGATTACGGCGCAGCGCGAGCTGGTGGATGTGCAAGGCCGCTTGTCTGCGGCCCGGCAGGGCGCGGGGCGTGCGCAGGCCGCAATCCGCGAGGCGCAGGCCCAGTTCAGCGAGGCGCAATTTGATTTCCGCCAGCAGGCACTGAGCGAGCGCAGTGAAGTGGTAACCAAGCTGGCGGTGAACCAACAGACGATCAAGGGTGCCTCGGCGCGCCAGAATCGCAACGAATTACGTGCTCCGACCACTGGCTTTGTCAATGACATGCAGGTGAGCACGCTTGGCGGGTATCTGAATGCGGGCGAGACAGTGATGCAGATTGTGCCGCTGGGCGACAAGCTGCTGGTCGAGGCCCGGGTTGAGCCAAAGGACATCGCCTTTATAAAAGTGGGCGACCGGGCCAACGTCAAGGTTACCGCTTATGATTTCTCGATCTATGGTGGCCTGACCGGTCGGGTCCGCAATATCAGCGCGGACAGCATCTATGACGAGGTTGAACGGCAGGCCTACTATCTGGTGATGGTCGAAACCGATCGTGCGTTCATTGAGAAGAACGGTCAGCGTCTGCCAATCATGCCGGGCATGATCTGTGATGTTGAAATCATTACCGGCCGCAAAAGCATTCTGACTTATCTGTTCAAGCCAGTGTTGCGCGCGTTCGACGAGGCGCTCACCGAGCGGTAGGTCGCCAATTTCCGTGCAACCAGCTTTTGGATGCGCTGAACGACATGATCGGCCGATAGCTATTGCTATTGGCAGCATCCAGAACCGTATCGGTTGAATTGTCGAGTAGCCAGAATTTGCCGTCGTTCTTCACGACAAGAACAGCGTGATCGGCATTGCGGATCAAATCACGCGTGATCGTAAGATACATATCGGAGCGGCTAACGCCCATTGCTGCCAATAGCTGCATCTTGGCGATTGCGACATCCTCGCAATCCCCGGCTCTGCGAGCAAGAGTCGTCTTGGCGCTCGCCCAGTAGTCGGCCTGGCCATATTGCACCGAATCTTCGACATCGCGGACTCTGGCATTGGTCCAGGCGTTTACCGCGCTAAGCAGGCCGCTTCCTGACCCGCCGACACCCAGCTCAGCCAGTTTTCTGGTCAGGCCGCGCGGAAGGTTCTCAAGTCTGACCCGGTTCCACGACGCATCGAAGCTGGTATGCTTGATGCTGACCCGCGCGCTGGCCAGAAAATCTTCCGATCCCAGTGGTGATATCCGCAGGCCAAGTGTTGTTGGAATCTCAACGCGCGATGGCAGCGTAAATTGCTGGCAATCGCCAATTGGACCAAACCCGCTGGTCAGCGACGACGCCGAAGGCGCAAAGGCAGTGCTCACTGGCTGAAGCGGGCTGCTGCCAGCCTGCTGCATTGCTATCAATTCAAGTTGGCTCACCTTGCCGCCTAGAATTGCGGTGGTTTTGCTGATCGAATTGGGGGCGCCGAAGGAAATTGCACTAGCTGCACTCTGAGCCTGCCCGGATCGGCACTGGACAGACGGAGGGGTAATAGCCGAAAAAGCGATCGAGACTGGCAATATCCCAAAGCCAATCGCAGCCTCAGCTGGGGCGGCGCCGCCAAGGCCCGCCGCGACAAGCGCAACAGCTGAAAGATTGAGGCGAGTCCAGTTCATGGACCCCCATTTCGCAAACTTCTGTGAAGGTGAGGTAGAAGGGGTTGGTTAACGAAGAGGTAGGTGTGT
>JANOKC010000208.1:0-28604 GCA_031419035.1 Novosphingobium sp.
AACATCATCGATCATTGCTGCGAGGCCTGGAACAAACTCATCGACCAACCCTGGCACATCATGTCCATCGGACGCCGCAAATGGGCGCGTGGGTCATAATCAGTGCAGGTTGGTATTAGATCCGGACAGCTTGAACGGCGGCCTGTATTGATCGAAATTCTCAACTACAAAAAAGATGGCACGCCGTTCCGCAATGCGCTGCTGGTGGCTCCGATCTTTGATGATCAAGGCGAACTTGAGTATTTTATCGGCTCGCAAATGGAGGTTCCGGAGCTGCCCGACCAGCAATCGGCGGATCGCCAGCGGATCGCGCGCCAAATGATCGATGCCCTTTCCACCCAGCGGCGTGCGGTGCTGATCGCGATGGCGACGGGCAAACGCAACAAGCAGATTGCCTTTGCCATGGCCATCACCGAGCGAACGGTAAAAATGCACCGCGCCGCTGTTATGTCAGCACTAGAAGTGAAATCCAGCGCCGATGCCATCAGGATCGCGATTGAGGCAGGATATTAGGCGGTTGGCTCAGGACGGCCAGCCGACGCGCTTTATCTCAAAGCTGTCACTATTGCGGACATAATGCCCGCTGCCGTGCTGGCGCCCGATCAGCTGCATCCCCGGGGTGTCGATCCTGCGGCCATCGGCGCTGATAAACTCGTCAGCGATGTGCATGGCGACGATCTCGCCCAACACCACACAACTGCGGGGGGACGGATCGAGGATTTGCCAGACGCGGCATTCAAAATTGACCGGGGCAGAAGAAATCAGCGGAACGGCGATCTTGGTGGCTGGGCGGGTGTTGATATCCGCAAAGGCCAGTTCATCCACCCCAGGCGGCGCATCGGCAGCAGTCAGGTTCATCTTGGCCGCATCGGCTTCGGTAACCAGCGCTATAGTGAATTCGGCTGTCTCGCGGATGATCCGGGCGGTATCCTTGTCCCCGCCGCGAACATGGTGCGCCATCAAGCCAAGCACAACCAGCGGCGGATCGTCGGCCAGTGCGTTGAAGAAGCTATGCGGTGCGGCGTTACAAATGCCGTCCTTGCCGCGCGTAACCGTCCAGGCAATCGGACGAGGGGTTACAGTGTTGACGATCAACCGATAGCGATCGGCAGGCGAGAGAGCAGACATGTCGTAGTACATTGGCAATGGGCTAAACCGCTTGAGGTGCTGCGACAAGCTTTGACCCTAACCCCGGGGCACCGGATACCCGGCCCAGCGCTTGATCGGGCGGATCGAGAAGCTTGAGCGCATCGACGATACTCCCGGCAGGCGGGACAGACATTCACGGTGGATATGATCGAACTGATCAAGATCCGCGGCCGCAACCAGCAACAGATAATCGGCATTACCCGACATCAGATGGCACTCAAGAATGTCATCGAAGCCACCTACCGCAGCCTCAAACCGGTCCATCGCCTCGCGGTTCTGGCCAGTAAGCGTAATTTCGACAAAGGCCTGAAGCTTGAGTCCCAGCAGCCGTGCATCAACCTGCGCCCGGTAGCCAGTGATGATGCCGCCTTCCTCCAGCGCGCGGATCCGGCGGTGGCAGGCCGAGGGGGAGACCCCGGCAAGCTCAGCCAGTTGCGCAATTGAACGCGACGAATCTTGTTGCAATGCAGCTATTATGGCGGTGTCGGCGCGGTCCATGACTGAATTTCTCACTTTTGTAGCAATAATAAGAAAATATCGCCGATTCATCGCAATAGGAAGCGAAATTTAGGTAAGATATTCGCAGGCATCAGGCGTATGATTGCCATGGCTAAAACCAGGAGAATTCCGATGCGCGTAGGCACTGTCCGTGAGATCAAGAACCACGAATACCGGGTCGGTCTGACGCCCGAAAGCGTCCGCGAACTCGCTGCGCATGGCCATGAGGTGTGGGTGGAAACCGGCGCGGGCAATGGCATCGGCGCTTCGGACAAGGACTATATTGCGGCAGGCGCTGCGATAAAAACCACCGCGCCAGAGATTTTCGCCGCGTGTGAAATGATCGTGAAGGTCAAGGAACCGCAACCGGGCGAACGCGCGATGCTTCGCGAGGGTCAGATCCTTTATACCTATCTCCACTTGGCCCCAGATCCCGATCAGACTGCCGATCTGGTCAAATCAGGCGTCACCGCGATTGCCTATGAAACGGTGACCGGCCCCAATGGCTCGTTGCCGCTGCTGAAGCCGATGAGTCAGGTCGCCGGGCGGATGTCGATCCAGGCCGGCGCAACCGCCCTCGAAAAGGCCCATGGCGGGCGCGGCGTGCTGCTGGGCGGGGTTCCGGGCGTACTCCCAGCCAAGGTGGTAGTGATCGGCGGCGGTGTGGTTGGCTTCAATGCCGCCCAGATGGCAGTGGGCATGGGAGCGGATGTTACCATTCTCGACCGCGATCCCGACGTGCTGGAGCGGCTCGACAACCACTTTGAAGGCCGGGCACGGACGCTTTATTCGGGCAAGGCCAGCCTAGCGAGCCAAGTGGCGGAGGCTGACCTTGTAATCGGAGCAGTGCTGGTACCTGGCGCTGCTGCTCCCAAATTGATCACACGCGATATGCTTGCCACGATGAAGCCTGGCGCTGTTCTGGTTGATGTCGCGATTGATCAGGGCGGCTGCTTTGAGACGAGCCATGCCACCACCCACGCCGATCCGACTTATATCATCAACGGGGTGGTGCATTATTGTGTTGCCAACATGCCCGGCGCGGTGGCGCGGACCAGCACTTATGCGCTGAATAATGTCACCTTGCCGCATGCCTTGCGGATCGCTGATCTGGGATGGAAGGCCGCGCTGAAAGCCAATCCGCACCTGGCCAATGGCCTCAATGTCCATGCCGGTAAAGTGACCTATGAGGCAGTGGCAAGCGAGCTCGGCTATGCATGGACTCCGGTGGCAGAAGTGCTTTTTTGAATTAACCTGAACACAAGGTCTCAGCCTTAACAGGGCGCGATGGACCGGGGGGTGGCTTTTTTGTGGTGGAGGTTGCTTGCCGCAGCCATTGCACTGCTGCTTGTGCCCGCTAGTGCTGCGGCAAAGGATGTACCCATCGCTGCCACTTGTATCGTTGGCGCCGCGATTACAGAGAGCTATCGCAGCCTTGCAGCCGAGCCAGCGCGGTGGGAGTGCGAGAACGCCAGCTACAGTCTTGATCCAGAAGTCACCTTCATCCGCTTTGCCCTCAAAGCCAGCGGTGATGACCCGGTTCCCCGCAGCTTTGTTAGCCACTATGGGCGGTTCGACAAGATTACGCTGATCGCGCTGGATGCAGATGGCGGCGCAAGGTCGGTCGAATATCAAATGGATGAGGTCCACCGGATTAATTCTGGTCCGTTTTTCAGCGCCGCCTTGCCGCAGTTGAGTGCGAATACCGTCGCCATTGTCGCACGGATTGAACGTCCGTGGATCAATCACGTTCTGGATCAGGCCCGACTGGATGATCAACCCGATGGCAGCGGTTGGCCAATCGAACTGATGGCTGCATTGGCAATGATCTGCGGCATCATGCTGGTGCCGCTTCTGCTCAACGCAGCATTTTATCGCGCGCTGCCAGAACGCTACGTGCTGTGGCATTTGGTCATGATCTCGGCCACACTCCTTCAAACCACCGTCCTGACGGGGCTGCTGACGCTGGTAGTACCCCTTCCACTAAGCATTCAGATCATGATTTCAGATCTTAGCTTCGCTGTACTTGGTGGCGGTTCATTGATGTTTGCACGTGCCTTCATTGAGCCGGGCAAACTCGCACCGCGCTTGAACCAGGCTATGCTTTTTCAGGCCTGGTGGGGCGTCGCTGTGGTAGCGGCAGTTACCCTGATATTCCCTGGCATGCGTCCGTGGGCAATCCTGATCGTCCACCTTGTGCTGCTGCCGGGCATACTGCTGCTGGTTGCCGCGCTAGCAGACGCTTGGCGCCGCCGCAGCCGAGCAGTTGTCTTCTTGATCGTTGGTTGGTCTCCGTTGATGCTGATTTCGGCCGGGCGGGTCGCTAGCTTTGCGCTCAGCGACCAGCCCAGTGAAGCCCTGATTGCGTTTCACGCTGCCCTTGCCTTTGAAGTGCTGGTGACTTCGGTCGCCATCATCAGCCGGTTCGCGCTGCTGCGGGGTGAGCGTGACCACGCCCAGGTTCAGGTCGAACAGCTCAAAGGGCAAGCAGGCAGTGACGCGCTGACCGGACTGCGCAATCGGCACGCACTCGAAAATGATTTCACCAAATGGTATCGTGAAGGCTTTCACACCATGGCAGTGGTGGATCTTGATCATTTCAAATTGGTCAATGATACGATGGGCCATGCAATGGGCGATATCGTGCTGCGGGCTGTGGCAGAGGCACTGGCGCCCGATGACGACACCCGCGTGGTGCGAATGGGCGGCGAGGAATTCCTGCTGCTGCTGCGCGGCAAAGGAGCGGTCGAACGCGCCGAACGGCGGCGTCAGGCAATCTCGTCGCGGGTTGCAGCCAATGTCCCAGGCCTGGACCGGATGATCACCGCCAGCATGGGGCTGGTTGAGCATGAACATGTTGGCCGCGAGACCCCCAGCTTCGTCACCTGCTACCAACACTGTGACCGGCTGCTTTATGACGCCAAGCGCAGCGGCCGCAATCGTACCGTGCGGGAAAAGCTAAAGGGCTTCAGCAGGGCTGCGCCAAGAGCCGTTCGCGCTTAGGCGTCTGCCCGAGGTTAAATCACCAATAGTCCGCCATCAACGCGACAGACCATGCAGGCTGACGTATTTTGCCGCGCGGTAGAAACTCAGAAAGAACTGGCTTGATGTCCAGCACCGGGGTGCCGTCGATAGCGTCAAGTCCCTCAACCATGATCCGCAAACCAACCACCTCGACGATCCTGCAAATGCTTACTCCAATGCGGTTGGGCCGGTTGCGACCGCGCTGTGCAAAAACGCCGACTTTGGGCCAATCCGAATTGCCGCGCGGATGCCGGGCGGTGAGCACCACTTCGCTCTCGGGCAGCTGATCAAAATGATAGACAACTTCGGCGTGACTGAAGCTGTCGAGCCCCATGAGCGCCTCTTCGGAAAGCCAGCTGCTATCGAGCTCGATTGTGGCTCGTTCGGCATCCCAGCGATCGTCTTCTGCTTCAATTCGTCCGCCGCGCACCCAGCCGACCGGGCGAAGTTTGATCTCAGTCATCGCTTTGCTCCTCCTTTGCAAACGGCCGGAATGGTTCCGCAACCTCTTTCGGTACCCTTTGTATCCGGCCACTGGCGCGGTCAATGATTGCCCAGGTCGTGCGAGCCGACACGATCAGCTTGCCGCTTTCCATACCTTCGCCAATGACGCGAAAATCGACCCGGCGGTTGAACCGGGCACCAGTCGGCGGTTCGGGAATGAATGTCTCGGCCCTCACGCTCTCGCCCGCTGCAATGTTGCCGCGATAGTCGATCTCGTGCCGGGTCACGACCCAGACATAGGCGGCCTGATGTTCGTCGCACGCAACGGCCGACCAATGCGCGGTGGCGATTTGCTGGATCCAGTCGACCCATACCGCATTATTGACGTGGCCCAGCTCGTCGATGTGCTCCGGCAGCGCGGTGAAGGTCAGGGTAAAGCGATTGCTCACTTTGCTATGCCCAGCTGCCAAAGGATAAACGCAAACTCCTCGGCAGTTTCCTTCAGGCTCTCGAACCGCCCTGATTTGCCGCCATGCCCCGCCCCCATGTTGGTCTTGAGCAGCAGCTCGTTGTCGTCAGTCTTTAATTCACGCAGCTTGGCGACCCATTTGGCTGGCTCCCAATAGGTTACGCGCGGATCGTTAAGGCCGGCTGTCACCAGCAGCGGCGGATAGGCCTGCGCGCTGACTTGATCATAGGGCGAATAGCTTCGGATCAGTTCGAACGCCGCCTTGTCCTCAATCGGATTGCCCCATTCGGGCCATTCGCCCGGGGTCAAAGGAAGCGACGCGTCGAGCATCGTCGCCAGCACATCGACGAACGGCACATGCGCCGCCACCGCGCCCCATAGCGCGGGATCGGAATTGATCACCGCCCCCATCAGCTCACCGCCAGCTGAGCCCCCGGAAATGCTGATCTTGCCCGATGCGGTAAGCCCGCGTTCGATCAAGCCGCGCGCGACATCGACAAAGTCGGTAAATGTGTTGACCCGCCGCTCAAGCTTGCCCGCCTTGTACCAGGCACGGCCCAGATCATCGCCGCCTCGGATATGGGCGATGGCATAGGCAAAACCCCGATCAACCAAGGACAGCCGCGTGGTCGAAAAGCCTGGCTCGATCGCGATGCCATAAGCCCCGTAGCCATAGAGGTGGAGCGGGGCCCCGGGCTTTCTGTCCTTGCGCATCACGACGCTGACCGGAACCAACGTGCCATCGCGCGCGGCAATTTCCAGCCGCTCGGTCACATAAAGCGCGGCGTCATAGCCCGAGGGTATCTCCTGGACCTTGAGCAGTTCAAGGCTGCGGCCCGCAACATCATAGTCATAGACGCTGGCCGGGCTGACCATGCTTTCATAGGAAAGCCGCAGCTTGGTCATGGTCCATTCCGGATTGTCGCCAAGCCCGGCATCATAGCTTGCTTCGGGAAAGGCAATCGGTTCGATCCGCGCGGGATCGTCGTAGTAGCGAACTTCGATCTGATCGAGCCCAGCGCGCCGCCCCTCGGCTACCCAGAAATCGCGGAACAGCTCGAACCCGGTCAGGTAAAATGCGTCCGAGCCTTCGATCAGCGTAGTCCATGTTCCGGGGTCGGCCAGTGGCGCGGTGGCAAGGCGGAAGTTCTCGTGCGTGTCATTGGCGTGGATGTAGAGCACACTGTCTCGCTCATCGGCGTCATACTCGACACCCTTCTGGCGCGGGCGAACCAGGATCGGCCCAGCTAGCGGATCGCTCGCTGGAATCAGCCGGACTTCGCTGGTTTCGTGATCGCTGGCGCCGATGATCAGCCACTGCTCATTGGCCGACATTGACGAGCCGACCCGGAAACCCTCGTCGTCCTCGTGGTAAAGCTCGACGTCGGACGTCAGCGGCTGGCCCAGCCAGTGCAGCCGGGCATTGTCGGTGCGCCATTGTTCGTTGGCGAGGCTGTAGACCAGCGCTTTGTCATCCGCGACCCAGACTAGACTGGAAAGCGTGCCGGGAATCTCATCGGTCAGCAGCTCGCCACTGGCCAGCACCTTGATCCGCACGGTGAAACGCTCGGAGCCATTGTCATCGATGGAATAAGCGAGCAGCTTGCCGTCCATGCTGACCGCTATCGCACCCAGACGGAAGTATTCCTTGCCCTCAGCCAACTGAGTCTCGTCGAGGATCAGCTCATCCGGGCCGGCCGAAACGGGCCTGCGCCACCATTTCTTGTATTCGGCCCCTTCCTCGAACTCGATCCAGTAGAAGAAGTTGCCATCCTTCTGCGGGACTGATTTGTCCGCCTCTTTGATCCGGGCGCGCATTTCCTTGAACAGCGCGTCGACTCGGCCCTGCTGCCCGGCCATTCGCGTCTCGAACCAGCTGTTCTCAGCTTCGAGATGAGCTAGAATTTCCTTGTCATCCACCTCGGGATAAGCGGGATCGCGCAACCAGGCGTAATCGTCGCTTAGGGTAATCCCGTGGTGGGTTTCGCTATGCGGTTTCTTCGCGGCGACAGGGGGAGTAGTAAGTGTCATGCGCGGCCTCTATGTTGGCTGCATAGTCCCTGCAAGCCGGATAGACAGACTGAATGTTGATGCAAACTCATGAAGCCCGCCTCGATGCCTTGCGCAAAGAGCTTAAGCGCCGCAGTCTCGATGGCTTCGTCGTGCCCATTTCCGACGAGCATATGAGCGAATATGTCGGCGCCTATGCCCAGCGGCTGGCCTGGCTCACTGGCTTTGGCGGTTCGGCCGGAACCGTGGTTGTGCTAACAGATGAAGCCGCGATCTTCATTGACGGGCGCTATACGCTGCAAGTGCGCGAGCAGGTGGACGGGAAACTCTACAGCTATGTTTCGGTACCCCAAAACAGCATAGCCAGCTGGTTGGGCGAACATGCCCCCGCAGGCGCTAAGATTGGCTATGATGCCTGGCTTCACGGCAAGGGCTGGGTCAGCGCGGTTTCCAAGGCGCTCAGCGAGAAAGGCAGCAGCCTGATCGCAGTTGAGAATAACCCGATCGATGCTGTCTGGTCAGATCGGCCCCAGCCCTCCTCCGCCCCGGCAATTGTCCACCGCACTGAGTTTGCCGGGCAGTCTGGCGAAGAAAAGCGGGGCATGGTGGCTGATTGGCTCGGCGAGAAAGGGCTTGATGGCGCCGTGATCTCGGCTCTTGATGGGGTTGCCTGGTTGCTCAATATCCGGGGTGAGGACGTGGAACGCACACCGGTCGCTCTGTCGTTTGTGATTGCCCACGCCGATGGAACGGCGGAACTGTTCATTGCGGAAGAAAAAGTGACGCCCGAGGTGAGGGCGCATCTTGGCAATGCGGTGCGGGTTTCCCCGCGCGAGGCGTTCGTTCCGGCACTTGCTGCGCTGGGCGACAAGCGGGTAGCGGTTGATCCCGAACGGTCGGTTCAGGCGATCTTCGCGGCGCTCGAAAGGGCAGGCGCAAAAATAGTTGAGCTGCGCGATCCCACAGTGCTGCCCAAAGCAATCAAGAACCCGGTCGAACAGGCCGGTCACCGGGCTGCTCAGGCCCGCGATGGCGCTGCGATTGCAAGGTTTCTCCACTGGCTAAGCGTCGAAGGGCCCGGCGGACAACTTACCGAAATCACCGCCGCCGAAAGGCTGCACCAGCTGCGCCGCGAAACCGGCCTGCTGCGCGACCTGTCGTTCGATACGATTTCAGGCGCCGGTCCGAACGGGGCTGTAGTGCACTACCGGGTCAGCGAAGAAACCTGCCGGACGCTTGAGCCGTCGAGCATGTATCTGGTCGATTCGGGCGGACAGTATTCCGACGGAACTACTGACATCACCCGCACTGTCTGGATCGGCCCCGGTGCGGCACCAGCCGAGCAGAAAGACCGCTTCACCCGGGTGCTCAAGGGCCACATTGCACTCGCACTCGCCACCTTCCCGCAAGGAACGACCGGAAGCCAGCTCGACAGTTTCGCTCGCCAGTATTTGTGGGCCGCGGGCCTCGATTATACCCATGGCACTGGCCACGGGGTAGGTAGTTTCCTCTCGGTCCACGAAGGGCCGCAGCGGATCGCCAAGGCTGCTGGCGGCCAGGCGGGAAGCGAGCAGGCACTGGTTGCGGGGATGATCCTCTCCAATGAGCCGGGATATTACAAGACCGGGGCATATGGCATTCGGATCGAAAATCTAGTGCTGGTCGAAGGCCGCGAGATTGCTGGAGCCGAAGGGGATTTCCTTGGCTTTGAGACGCTGACCTTCGCCCCGATCGAGCGGGCACTGGTTGAACGCAATCTACTCACCCGCGATGAGCTGGCCTGGTGGAGTGCTTATCATTCGCAGGTCGAAGCAATCCTTGCGCCCCAGCTGAAGGGCGCGGCACTGGACTGGCTCAAGATGCAATGTGCACCCTTGTAAGGCTCAATTTGTTCTTTTAATGTTCCATCTTCTGATTCAACGAGGAGAGATCCAATGATCGGCTATGTAACCCTTGGAACCAATGATCTGCCTCGTGCGGCCAAGTTCTATGATTTGATTGCGGCAGAGCTGGGCACCGGGCGGATGATGGATTCCGGGGAGTTCATCGCCTGGGGCACTCCGGGCGGCGCAGCCGGAATTGGCCTGACCAAACCGTTCGATGGCAGTCCGGCCAGCATCGGCAATGGCGTGATGGTGGCGCTTGAGGCCAGCGACAAGGAACAGGTCGATCGGCTCCACGCCATAGCCCTTGCCAACGGCGGCACCGACGAAGGCGCGCCCGGCCCGCGCGGCGATGGCGGTTTCTATGCCGCCTACTTCCGCGATCCCGATGGCAACAAGCTTGCCGCATTCATCATGGGGTAAACAAACATGCCGCTGATTCGCTCCTTGTATGAATATCCGCTCCATCTAGGGCTTGGTGCACGGGCAATCCCACAACCTGCCTTCACTGGGATAGAGTGGTATGAAGATTATGCTGCCCGCAATTGTGACGATGGCGTAGAGGGGCGGTTGGTTGGGCTTTATCGTTTCACAGAATCCTGGGACAGCTGGGAAATGCACCCAGCGGGCGAGGAAGTGGTTGTTTGCATCGCTGGTCAGATGACGCTGATTCAAGAGCTTGCGGGCGGTCAGACCCGTCAATTGAAGCTGGCAACGGGAGACTATGCGATCAACCCGCCCGGCGTTTGGCACACAGCTGATATCAATGGCGAAGCTACGGGATTGTTCATCACGGCGGGTATTGGCACAGAACATCGCCCGCGCTGATCTGCTTGCGCTGGGATGAATGCAGCGCTCTGATTGCGACAAATAGCGACAAATCAGACTCCACCCGGCATAATCGCGCGACATCGCGGCGCTAGAGTGGCTTCACCCGATTCACAATGTGGAGAGTTCGCAATGAAGAAATTTACCTTGGTCGCGTCAATCGTCGGCCTTTCTCTCGCCAGTCTTGCGGTTGCAGGCAGTGCCTTTGCCGCGCACCATGAAGGCCGTGGCCCAGATGCCAATGGCGATCGCAATATCACGCGCGCTGAAGCCCAGGCCCATGCCGACGCCCAGTTCACACGGATGGACGCCAATAAGGATGGCAAGATCGATGCTGCTGATCGGGCTGCGCGTCAGGCGGAGCATTTCGCCATGCGTGACACCAACAAGGATGGCTCGCTTAGCCGCGAAGAATTCAGCGCTGGTGCAAACCGTGGCGCTCGCTCTGAAGGTGCCGAAAACCCGCACCGGATGGCGAGTGAAGGCGGTGAGCGCGGCGGCCGGCATGGCGGCAGAATGATGCTGCGTCTGGCCGATGCCAATCAGGATCAGGCCATATCCAAGAGCGAGTTCGCGGCAGCCCATCTGAGGCGGTTTGAGATGGCTGATGCAAACAAGGACGGCACACTGACCCGCGAAGAGCGCCAGGCCGCGAAGGCCAATATGCGTGAACACAAGGGCCACAGGTCGGGCGGGCCTGATATGCCTTCGCCAGCCAGCTGAACAATAAGGACAGCTTGCGCTTACCAATGACAGAAGCTGCACCCACCCGCCTGCTCCTTGTCGATGATGAGGCAAGTCTGCGTGAGCCCCTGGCCGAGTATCTCTCGCGCCAGGGGTTTGTCGTAACACAAGCAGCCAGTGCCGCCGAAGCGCGCAGTATGCTGCGCGATCAGCCGCCCGAACTGGTTTTGCTCGACATAATGATGCCAGGTGAAGATGGGCTGTCCCTGTGCCGCCACATTGCAGAAACCAGAGCCATTCCCACCATTCTGCTCACAGCCCAGGGCGAGGCGACCGATCGGATCGTGGGGCTTGAAATCGGTGCCGATGACTATGTCGTCAAACCCTTCGAACCACGCGAACTGGTTGCCCGTATCAACTCGGTCCTGCGCCGCGCAAGCAAGGGCGGAACCGTCCCCGCCGAAGACGAATTGTTCGAGTTTGAAGGCTGGCGGCTCGATCCGCTCAAACGCCGCCTGATCGATCCAGAAGGCGCGCTGGTGAGTATTTCCAGTCTCGAATTCCGGCTTTTGCTGACTTTTGTCGAACATCCCCGGCAGGTGCTTGACCGCGACAGGCTGCTCGATCTGGTTCAGGGCCGCGAGGCGCATCTGTTTGATCGGGCGGTCGACAATCAGGTCAGCCGCCTGCGCCGCAAAATCGAAGTCGATAGCCGCAATCCGGTCATGATTCAGACCGTCTGGGGTGGGGGCTATATGCTCGCAGCAGATGTTCGCCGATCCCGTCCGGATCCTTCATGAGGCATCCGCCGTGAAGCGCCATCGGTGGCTGAACAGATTGTGGCCCAAGAGCCTGCAGGGCCAGCTTCTGCTTGCGATAGCGCTTGCATTGCTGCTGGCCCAATCGCTTAGCGCTGTCCTGCTCTATCGCGCTCAATCTGAACGGCGCGAAGCCGCGCTGCTCCATACCGCAGCAATTCGGCTGGTCAGCGCAAGCCGAAATGGCAACCATCTGCGCCGGGGTGATCACGAACATCAGGCAGAGCTTTTGGGCATGCCCCGGCGGCAATGGATCGAGCAGGTCCAGGCCAATCCACTACGCGCGGGTGAGCCCCGCCTGAGCGGCGCGGAGGGCGAGTTGCGCAACATACTGACTGATCAAGGCATTGAGATTGGCGATGTCGTGGTGGTCCAGCGCAGCGCGATGGAGGATCTCCAATCGCTGCGCCGTCTAGCGCGGCGCAATGCGATCCTTGGTCGACGGGCGGCGCCAATGCCCGATCATCTGCTGGTCGCCGCAGTCGAACAACCCGGAGGGGCTGGCTGGCTGATGGTCCGGGTTCCAGTCCCGCAGGTCGAACGGATCCTGATCGCCACGCTGATCGGGCAGACATTGCTGCTCTATGCCGTGCTTGTAGGGGCGATCGCGTTGATACTTGGCCGGATGACTCGCCCATTGATGGCCCTGACGCGGCGGGTTGAGCGCTTTGCCGATACCCGTGACGCGGTCGGACAGCTTGAGCCGCAAGGACCCGAAGATATTCGACAACTGATCGTCGCCCACAATGCACTGGAAGCCAGGATTGCCGCATTGATCGATGAAAAGGACGTGATGCTGGGTGCGATCGGGCATGATCTGAAGACCCCGCTGGCGGCATTGCGGGTCCGTATCGAGAATGTCGAAGATGAAGGCGAGCGAGCCAAAATGGCCGGGACGATCGAGGAGCTGACCCGCTCGCTCGATGATATCCTCTCCTTGGCCCGTGTTGGCCGGCCAAGCGACCCGCGCGAGCCGACCGAACTTTCCGCACTGGTCGGCGCGATTGTCGAAGAGTTTGAGGATACCGGCGATCCGGTCACGCTTGATCGGAGCGAACGGTTGGTGTTGTCACTGCGCGCCACCTGGCTGCGCAGGGCCTTGCGCAATCTGATCGGGAATGCCCTGCGCTATGGCGGCGCGGCAAGGGTTTCGTTGCAGCGCGAAGGCCATGCGGCGGTAATCCGGATCGATGATGACGGGCCTGGCATTGCGACGGGTGACATCGCCCGGATGCTTGAACCCTTCACCCGCGGCGAGCCCTCGCGCAACAGCTTGACAGGCGGGGCAGGGCTTGGGCTGACGCTGGCCCGCGCGATTGCCCAGCAGCATGGCGGCGCGCTTGAGCTTACCAATCGGCGTGATGCCAGCGGCGCGATAACCGGGCTGACTGCTACATTGCGGTTACCGATCGGTTGACCGCTGCTTCAGCCTGATAAGGTCGCGCGCAGTTTTAACGCAATAACCCGCCCAGCAAGCCGCGCGCAAAACGCCCGAATGCCGCACCGCCCAGTGCTGTGCCGATCGCGCCCACTGCTGCTGTTGCCGCCGAAGTAGCTGGTGAGCCACCTGACTTGCGCCCGGTCAAATTGCGCGCGACCATTGTTCCAGCTGAGGCTGCAGCGGCACCCAGCGCTGCCTTACCCGCCCGCTCCCACATGCTGGGCGATTGGCGCGGCTGGGCGCGGACGGCCTCTTCGCCCTGTTCTTCGACCTGAACCGCCACTGCGGCGGCGTCCTTGGCTTTCTGCTCAAGGACTTCGGCAGCCGATTCGCGGTCTAGCGCGGTGTCATATTTACCGTCCGCCGGGCTGATCGACTGGACGATCGCCCGCTCCTTGGGCGTGACTGGGCCAAGCCGTGAACGCGGCGGTGCGATCAACGTGCGCTGGACAATTGATGGGCTGCCATCGACTTCCAGCGTCGAGACCAGCGCCTCGCCCACTCGAAGCTCGGTAATCGCGGTTTCAACGTCGAGATCAGGATTGATCCGGAACGTCTCTGCCGCAGCCTTGATCGCCCGCTGGTCGCGTGGGGTAAATGCGCGCAGTGCGTGCTGGACCCGGTTGCCCAGCTGACCAGCAATCTTTTCGGGGATGTCGATCGGGTTCTGGGTGATAAAATAGACACCAACACCCTTGGAGCGAACCAGCCGGACAACTTGTTCGACCTTGTCGAACAGGGCCTGCGGGGCATCTTCAAACAGCAAGTGGGCTTCGTCGAAGAAGAACACCAACTTGGGCTTGTCGGGATCACCCACCTCGGGCAGCGATTCAAACAGTTCCGCTAGCAGCCACAGCAAGAATGTGGCGTAAAGCTTTGGGCTTTGCATCAGCTTGTCGGCGGCGAGAATGTTGATGTAGCCCTTGCCATTTTCGTCGCATCTGATGAAATCGGCAATCTCGAAGGCCGGTTCGCCAAAGAAACGATTGGCACCCTGACTGTCAAACGCCAGCAGCTGGCGCTGGATCGTGCCAACACTGGCCTTGGTGATATTGCCGTACTTGCTGGCTAGTTCACTGGCATTGTCGGCAGTATGGGCCAGCACCGCCTGAAGATCCTCAAGATCGATCAGCAGAAATCCCCGATCGTCGGCGTAGCGGAAGGCGACATTAAGTACGCCTTCCTGCGTTTCATTCAGCCCCATCAGCCGTGCCAGCAGCAGCGGGCCCATCTCCGATATGGTGGTCCGCACCGGGTGACCCTGTTCGCCGTACAGATCCCAGAAAATCGCCGGATTGTCCTTATAGGCATAATCGGTGATGCCCAATTCCTTGGCGCGCGCCTCTAGCGACGCGGCGTGCTTGAAATCAGGGCTGCCGGCCATCGAGATGCCCGAAAGATCGCCCTTCACATCGGCCAGAAACACCGGAACGCCTTGCGACGAGAACTGTTCGGCGATCGATTGCAAAGTCACCGTCTTGCCTGTGCCGGTCGCGCCAGCGATCAGCCCGTGACGGTTGGCGCGTGACAGCCGCAGCACCTGTTGTTCCCCATTGGCGCCAAGTCCCAGAAAAATATCGTCCATGTCCCGCTCCGAATAGAAGTTTCGTGAGCCAGATAGAGGGACGCGCTTGATTGTGCGAGAGGCTTTTTGCAAGTCGCCCGCAAGGCCGCTAGAAGCCGCCTCCGATGCCTGAACCCTTCATCCTGCTCGACGACGCACGGCCGACCGAAGCCAGCGACGCGCGGCTCTATCGCACGCCACTCGAAATCGTGGTGGCGCGCCATGTGGCTGAGGTTGCACCTGCGCTCGAGCGGCTCGATACGCTGCGCCGCGAAGGCCATGAGCTGGCGGGGTATCTGGCTTATGAGGCGGGCCTCTCGCTGGAGCCACGGCTGGCCCCGCTGGCTGCTGCCCGCACTGGCGCGAGCGGGCCGCTGTTGTGGTTCGGAGCCTTTTCCGGGCATGAGGTGATCCCGGCAGCAAATGTCCCCGCCTGGTTCGAAGCCCATAGCAATGGCAGCGCACCGACGATCGGCCCGCTTGAACCGCAGCTTTCGCTCGGCGGATATGTCCGCGCCTTCGAGCAGTTGCAGGAGGCTATTGCAGCGGGCGATATCTATCAGGCCAATTTGACCTTTCCGCTGGCTGGGGCGTTTGGCGGCGACCCGCTGGCGCTTTACGCGGCGCTGCGCCCCGCTGCCGGGGCCGGTTATGGCGGGGTGCTGTTCGATGGATCGCATTGGTTGCTCAGCCTCTCGCCCGAGCTGTTTTTCGCGCTGAAGGACGGCGCGGCGATGGTCAAGCCGATGAAGGGCACGCGCCCGCGTGGGCTCGATGCGGCTGAGGACGCGCGGCTAATCACTGAACTGGCTTTATCGACCAAGGATCGCGCCGAAAACCTGATGATCGTCGATCTGATGCGCAATGATCTGTCGCGCGTGGCGCAGGCAGGCCGCGTCAAGGTTGAGAATGCCTTCGCGGTCGAAACCTATCCCACGATCCATACGATGGTCACTACCATCCGCGCGCAGCTCTCGCCCGGTCATGGCGCGGTGGATTTGATCCGGGCCATCTTCCCCTGCGGCTCGATCACTGGCGCACCCAAGATCCGGGCGATGGAACTGATCAACCAGACCGAACGCGATGCCCGCGGGCCTTATTGCGGGGCAATCGGCCGAATTGATGCCTCTGGCGACGCCGCCTTCAATGTGGCAATCCGTACGCTTCGGCTTACACCCGGTGAGAATGGCCTGGGCAAAGCCGTGCTGGGGGTAGGGTCAGCGATTATTGCTGATTCCGAAGGCCTGACCGAATGGCGCGAATGTTTGATCAAAGGGGGTTTTGTGCGGCGATCATCAAGCGACATGACCGCCCCCGGGTTTGATCTGATCGAGACCATGGGTTTCTCCCCCGAAGCCGGCATTCCGCTGCTTGAGCTGCACCTTGAGCGGATCAAGGCCAGCGCAGCGGAACTGGGCTTTTCGTTCGATCGCCACGCGGTCCGCAATGCAATCCAGGCGCTGTGTTTTGAAGCCACCGGAGCGGCCAGGCTGCGGCTGGTGGCGGCGCGCAGCGGGGCCATCTCGCTCGAGCTGGCCGATCTGCCGCCTGCCCTGTCCGCGCCCGCACCTTGCGCCGTGCTGCGCCTACCGGTGGATAGCGGCGATTGGCGGCTGCGCCATAAAACGAGCGACCGAGGTTTTTATGAAGCGGGCCTGAGCGCCGCCCGCGCCGCCGGAGCCGCAGAAGCCTTGTTCCTGCGCGACGATGGCCTGCTGACCGAGGGTTGCTTCACCACGCTGTTCCTAGAGCGCGGCGGCAAGCTGCTGACCCCGCCAGCGCGGCTGGGCTTGCTACCCGGCGTCTTGCGCGCCTCACTGCTCGCAAGCGGCCGGGCCCAAGAGGCAGAGCTGACGCTGGATGATCTGGCGGGCGGATTTATGATCGGCAATGCTCTGCGCGGGCTAATCCCGGCGCGTCTGATGCCCTCATGATCTCTGTCGCGCTGGCGCGCCTCCAACCTTCGCAAACCGCCGGGATGACCGACCGCGCCGCAGCATTACGCGCGCAGGGCCGCGACATCATCTCACTTTCGGTGGGCGAGCCCGATTTCGCCTCTCCGCCGCATGTCATAGCCGCCGCCAAAGCCGCGCTGGATGCGGGCGACACCAAATACACCGCTGTCGCGGGCACCGCGCGGCTCCGCGCCGCAGCCGCACTGCATTTCGAGCGAGACCTGGGTATCTGCGTGCCGCCCGCACAGGTAATCGTCAGCGCCGGGGGCAAGCAGGCGATCTTTCATGCGCTGCTGGCAACGCTCGATCCAGGTGACGAAGTGCTGATCCCAGCGCCGTGGTGGGTCAGCTATCCCGAAATCGTGCACTTTGCCGGGGCCGAAGTGGTCGCACTGCCCACCAATGCGGCAGACGGCTTTCGCATCAGCGCTGCGCAATTGGAGGCAGCGATCACGCCGCAGACCCGCTGGCTGCTGCTAAACAGTCCCGGCAACCCGACCGGGGCGATTTACCCGGCCGAGGAGCTGCGGGCGCTGGGTAAAGTGCTTCTGCGCCATCCCCGCGTGCTGGTGATGTCAGACGATATCTATGCACCGCTGCGCTACATCCCCGGCGCCCATGCGACATTGGCAGCGGAATGCCCCGAACTGGCGGAACGTATCCTGACCGTCTCAGGCGTTTCCAAGAGCCATGCTATGACCGGCTTTCGAATCGGGGTGTCTGCCGGGCCGGAATGGCTGGTGCAAGCTATGGCGCGGCTCCAGTCGCACAGTTCGGGCAATCCATCCTCGATCAGCCAGGCGGCGGCAGTTGCGGCATTCGAAGGCCCTCAGGATTTCCTGCTCGATTGGTGTGAGCGCTTCCGCAGCCGCCGAAATCTGGTAGTTGCCGCAATCAACGCCATTCCTGGCCTCTCTACTCCGGTGCCCGATGGCGCGTTCTACTGCATGGTGGATGCCGCGCCGCTAATGGGGCGTTTTGCGGGCGACGAGGCTCTGGCCATGCATCTGCTCGACAATGGCGTGGCGATTGTCGGTTCAAGCGCATTCGGCGCAAAAGACGGCTTTCGGATCAGCTTTGCATCAGATGAAGCGAAGCTTGAAGAAGCACTCAACCGTATTTCAAAGGCCGTTTCCTGATGGATCTTCCTATCCTGTTCGAAGACGGCGAAGCGCTGGTGATCGACAAGCCTGCTGGCCTGCCGCTCGACCGCCCGCGCGCCGGGGGCGAAGCGCTGGAGGACTATCTCGAGCAACTGAAACTGGGTTTCCAGCGCGCGCCCTCACCGGTCCACCGGCTTGATCGTGACACTTCGGGCTGCCTGCTGCTGGCGCGCAATCCCAAGGCATTGAAGCGTTTTTCCGCCGCCTTTGAAGAACGTCAGGTCGAGAAGACCTACCTTGGCCTTGTCGCGGGCGAGATCACGGAGGAAAGTGGCACGATCGAGCTTTCGCTCAGCAAGATCAGCAGTGAAAAGGACGGCTGGCGGATGATCCCGGCCAAAAAGGGCAAGCCCGCAATCACCCATTGGACCCGGATCGTGGTCCGCGACGGGATCAGCTTGATCAAGTTCATGCCAGTGACCGGCCGCACCCACCAGATCAGGATCCATGCGCTGGCGGGGCTGGGTTTTCCGCTGGTCGGTGATCCGATCTATGGCAAGGGCGATCGCCGGGTCGGGCGGACCATGCTCCATGCCTCGGCGCTGACCGTCCATCGCGGTGACAAGCCACCGATCATCGCCGTATCGCCGCTACCCGCTGATTTCGGCATTCTCGGCTTCATGGGCGACGATGAGTGAGCTTGACGCCTCGATTGCCCGCGCACTGGAGCTGCTGAGCGAGAGCTTCATCGCCGCCGCTGGCCCAGGCGGGCAAAACGTCAACAAGGTGGCAACCGCCGTGCAGCTGCGGGTCGATGTCTATGCCCTGCGCCTTGCGCCCGAAGTTTTTGCCCGAATGAAGCTGCTCGCAGGGAGCCGGATGACTGCCAAGGGCGAACTGGTGCTGACCGCGCGGCGCTTTCGAACGCAAGAAGCCAACCGCAGCGATGCGCGGGTCCGGCTGACCGAACTGCTGACGCAGGCGCATGATTTGCCGCAAAAGCGCGCCAAATCACGGCTCAACCGAGTGGGGAAGGTCGCGCGGATGGAGGGCAAGAAAAAGCGCGGGGCAGTGAAGGCGGGGCGCGGGAAGGTGAGCTTTGATTGACTCGCGCCTTTTGCGAAAAGTCTGGGCCAACCCGTCTACCCTGAGCTTGTCGAAGGGCTGCACTTCTTTTGATACTGGGCCTGAGGCGCGGAGAAAAGAACAACCCTTCGACAAGCTCAGGGTAGACGGAATTTGGATTGGCTGATTCAGAGTTTGTGGAAACAGCTCTAAGCCGACGCACTCGCGCTCATCACCTGACGGCCATCACCGGCAAAGGCAGCCAGTTCGATTTCCGCACCCAGCCCGCGCATCACCAGATGCAACGCCTCGCCGCAGATCGCCGGACTGAGCCCGCGAAAAGTAAACTTGCTCAGGGCATTATCGCCCAGCTCGCGCCGCGCCAGATCGAGCAGCAGCGTCGCCGTCAGCGGGCCATGGACGACCAGGCCGCGGTAGCCTTCTACTTCAGTGGCATAGGGCAAATCATAGTGAATCCGGTGGCTGTTGAAGGTCAGCGCGGAGAAGCGAAAAAGAAGCGGCTCGCCTGGCTGGACCATGCGATGGGCATCCCATCCGGCGGGATCGAAACTTCCCTCACCCAGCGGCAGCGGTGCAGGCGGAGTGGCAGAAGGCGCAGGCTCGCGATAGACGATCGACTGCACCTCCCGCACCGCTAAGCCCTCTGCGCTGGTGGTTTCGTGGATCACATCGACGAACACCAGCAGGCCCGATCTGCCCTGCTTTCCCGCCACTGAAGCCACGCGGGAACGGCGCGTCACTGCTTCGCCCGCACGCAGGGGTTTCAGGAATTCAACCTTACTCGATGCCCACATCCGGCGTGGCAGGGGCACGGGGGGGAGGAAACTGTCCGGGCTGTCATCGCGCAAAGGATGCCCGTCCGGCCCCAATTGCAACGTTGCTGCATCCGGAGTGCACAGACACCAGTGCAACGCTTGCGGTACGGTGCCGTCTGCGGTGGCCGCGCGATCGAGCGTGGCGAGCCAGCGCGTCACCAATCCCGGATCGATCAGGTCCGCCCGGTGCTCTTCGCGGCCAATCCAGTCGGTATATTCGCTCATGCCCGCTCGAACACCGCGGCGATGCCCTGACCGCCGCCAATGCACATCGTCTCGAGGCCATATTTACCGCCGCGCCGGTGCAACTCGCGGGTTAGATTGGCAAGGATCCGGCCACCGGTGGCGCCGATCGGATGGCCCAGCGAAATGCCCGAGCCGTTGACGTTGAGGATTTCGTGGCGGCTGTCATCATCGCTCCAGCCCCAGCCCTTGAGGCACGAGAGCACTTGCGGGGCGAAGGCTTCGTTCAGCTCGACCAGATCAATGTCGCCCCAGCCCAGCCCATTGCGGGCAAACAACCGCTCAACCGCCGGGACCGGGCCGATCCCCATCCGCGAAGGGTCGCAGCCCGCTGCGGCCCAGCTGTGGAACCAGGCGATCGGTTCAAGGCCAAGTTCTTCGAGCTTGTCTTCGGCAACCACCAGACAGGCGGCGGCGGCATCGTTCTGCTGGCTGGCATTGCCCGCCGTGACCACACCACCCTCCAGCGGACGCAGCTTGCTGAGTGATTCAAGCGTCGCATCGGCGCGGTAGCCTTCATCATGGTCAAAGATCAGCGCATCGCCCTTTTTCTGCGGCACCGATACCGGCGCCAGCTCATCGGCAAACAGCCCCTTGTCCCACGCTGCGGCAGCGCGCTGGTGCGAGCGGGCGGCATAGGCATCGCAAGCCTCGCGGCTGATCTCGTAATCCCTGGCGAGGTTTTCCGCTGTCTCTATCATGCCAGAGATTACGCCAAACCGTTCCACCGGCTGCGACATCACCCGGCCTCGGGTCAGCCGGTCATGCAATGTGAGGTTCCCGGCGCGCACGCCCTTGCGGATATCGACCGAGTAATGTTCGACATTCGACATGCTCTCTACGCCGCCCGCGACAACCACATCCGAAACCCCGGTCTGTACCATCATCGCCGCATTGGCGATCGCTTGCAGGCCTGATCCGCAGCGGCGATCCAGTTGATAGCCGGGAACTTCCAACGGCAGCCCCGCCAGCAACCACGCCCAATGCGCGATGCACGGTGCCTCGCCATTGCCATAGCCTTGGGCGAAAACCACATCATCGACCCGCGACGGGTCAATCCTGGTGCGTTCCATCAGCGCCTTCAGCACCACAGCGCCAAGCTCGCCAGCGGTGAGCGAAGACAGCGATCCGCCAAATTTGCCCACAGCGGTACGGATCGGGGCGACGATGGCCGCGCGGCGGAGAAGGGGCTTGGTCATGATGGCTCCTTATCACTGGTGGCGACGATACCTGCATCGATCAGAGCGCCGATTTCGCCCGCGCCGAGCCCAAGCCGTTCGCTGAGGACTTCCTCGCTGTGCTCGCCCAAATAGGGCGCGGCACTGGGTGCGCCGCGTTCCAGTCCCGGGAAATTAGCAAAGGGTCCGGCAGCAGGATAGGCGAAGCCGCTGGGGTTGGCGGGTGACGGCCCGAACAGTGGATTTTCGGTCACCAGCATGGGGTCGCGCGCTGCTTCATAGGCGGTGCGATAATGCTCAAAGGTCGCGCCTGCCGCCGCCAGTCGCTCTGCGATCTGCGCATAATCAAGCGCGCTCGCCGCATTCTGGATCAGCGCAAACAGTGCGTCGCGGTGGGTGAAGCGGTTGTGATCGCTGGTTGCAAAGCGCAAGCCGTGTCGAGCTTCCAGCGCCGCGGCCCCCTCAGCTATTGCAAAGCCTTGAACAAGCCCGGCCCATTGCTTGCCGGTCAGCGCGGCGACCATGAAACGCAATCCGTCACGCGATACAAAATCGCGGCCGAACGCGCCCCAGATGGCATTGCCAAGCCTCTCACGATCTCCGCCGCGATAGAGCATTTCGGCCATGGCCCCGCTGTTAGCCAGCGTGCCGATTGCGACATCGCCCAGCGGAATGCGCACCTCACTTCCCAGCCCGGTGGCATCGCGGTGGCGCAGCGCCGCCAGCAGCGCAAAGGCACCATAAGCGCCGGTGATGAAATCCCACGCGGGCAGCACCTGATTAACCGGCGGAACTTGCCCATTCTCGTCCACCAGATCGACTGGTCCGGCCATCAAAGGATAACCGCTCGCCGCATTGACGGTGAAGTCCATCGCCTGGCGGCCATCGGGCCAGCCCATGACCCGCACCGTGATGATATCGGCCCGGCCTGAAGCCAGCCGCTCATGCGATAGGAAGCTTTTTTCCGGCACATTGGTGATAAGCTGCCCGGTCACCCGCGCCAGTTCGGCCACCAGTTCACGTCCCCGCGCCGAACCCAGATCTAGAGCGACGCTTTTCTTGGCGCGGTTGAGGTTCTCCCACGACAGTGACCGGCCTTCTGCTGTCTGCATATAGCGGTTGTAATCAAGCCCGCCACCGATCTGATCGACCCGGATCACCTCCGCCCCCATCTGCGCGCAATAAAGCCCGATTGTGGGCGAGGCGACGAACGAGGAAACCTCGATTACCGACAGGTTGGAAAGTAGATTATACATCCCGGTTTACGCCGCAGCCCATTCGCGCAGCATATGCTTGGCGATTTGCAGCTGGAGGATCTGGGTGGTGCCTTCGTAGATCCGGTAAACCCGCGCATCGCGGAAGAAGCGTTCGGCCTCGTATTCGGCCAGATACCCCGCGCCGCCATAAATCTGGACCACCCGGTCAACCACCCGGCCGCACATTTCAGTGGCAAAGACCTTGGCCGCCGCTGCCTGCCGCAGCACTTTTTCGCCAGCATCCGCGCGCCGCGCAGCGTCTTCGAGCATACATTCGGCAGCGTAAATCTCGATATCGCTTTCCGCGAGCATCTGCTGGATCAGCTGGAAATTGGCGATTGGTTCGCCAAAGGCCTTGCGCTCATTAGCATAGCGCAGCGCCGAATCGAGTGCGCGGCGGGCATAACCAGCTGCTGCCGAACCTACGGAAAGCCTGCCATTGTCGAGGCTTTGCATCGCGGTGACAAAGCCCTTGCCCTCCTCCCCGCTCAGCAGTGCCTCACCGGGCACATAGACGTTGTCCATCACGATATCGGCGATGTGGCTGCCGGACTGTCCCATCTTCCTGTCCGACTTGCCGACCGACATGCCGGGGCTATCCATCGACACCATAAAAGCGGAGACATGGGCATTTTTGGGCAGGGCTTCCTTGCTGGTCCGCGCCATAATTAGCCCCATTTTGGCGAAGGGCGCGTTGGTGATGTAGCGCTTTGTGCCGTTCAGCACATAGCCATTGCCAGATCGCGTTGCGGTGGTTTGCATCGCTGCCGAATCCGATCCTGATCCCGGCTCGGTCAGGCCAAAGCAGGCAATATCGCCCGCAGCAAGCCGAGGGAGCCACTCGGCCTTCTGCTCTGCCGTGCCGCCATTCTTCAGCGCGGAACAGACCATGCCGATGTTGATCGAAGTGATCGAGCGGAAACAGGGCATAGCATAGGACAGCTCGCGGATAGTGGTTGTATATTGGCTGATATTCATTCCTGCGCCGCCATACTCTTCGGGAATGGTTAGACCAAACAGGCCCATCTCGCGCATTTCGGACAGAATCTCGTCCGGGATCAGATCGGTTTCAATGATCCCCTTTTCCGCCGGGATCAGGCGCTCGCGGACATAGCGGCGCAATTGTTCGATGAACTGGTGGAAAACATCTGCGTCCATTCCGGTATCAGCCATTTCGCAGCTCCTCAGATCGGATCGTAGGGGAAAACATTGGCGGTGACTTCATCAGCGCGGGCAAAGCTGGCGCTGAACGCCGGGATCAGCTCGTCGGCGATCGATTGCACGGTCCAGCCCTCGGCCTTGGTCATCGAACGGACCGGGCGCGGTTTGGAAAACAGCACGATCTCGTTCTTGCGGACCGAGAAAATCTGGTTGTTCACATCCCTCGCCGCATCGGAGGCAAGGAACGCCACCAGCGGAGCGACCTTGTCGGCGCTCATCCCTTTGAGCCGCTCGACCCGTTCTTGCTGGGCAGGCGTTTCGGCCGGGATCGAGGCGGTCATCCGGCTCCACGCAAACGGCGCGATGCAGTTGGATCGCACCCCGGCGCGGGCCATATCCAGCGCGATCGATTGCGACAGCGCCACCAACCCCAGTTTGGCAGCAGAGTAATTGGCCTGGCCGATGTTGCCGATCAGCCCACTGGTTGAGGTGAAGTGGACAAAGCTGCCCGATTGCTGCTCGCGGAAATAGGGCGTCGCTGCCTTGGAGACGTTGAATGCACCGGTCAGGTTTACATCGATGACGCTGGTCCAGTCTTCATAGCTCATCTTGTGCCAGATGGCATCGCGCAGAATCCCGGCATTGTTGACCACAGCGTCGATCTGCCCAAAGCGCTGGATCGCATCTTCGATAATCGAGGCCGCAGCCTTGGGATCGGCAACATTGGCGAGGTTGGCAACGGCTTTGCCCCCCGCTGCAATAATATCGGCCACAGTGCTTTGGGCAGGTCCTGCATCGCCGCCATCACCTTCTTGAGCGACGCCCGGATCATTGACCACAACAGCGGCCCCTTCGCGCGCGCAGAGCAGGGCAATCTCGCGACCGATCCCGCGGCCTGCGCCGGTAATGGCGACAACCTTGCCGTCAAGAATGCCCATGCTGTTAACTCCATCCATTTAATCGTTCGATTAAACAGCCATGACGAAGGCAAGTGCGAAAATCAACTACCAGACCTGTTCAACCAGGAGTCCTGCCCAGTGGCTTAGCGGAATTGTTAGCGGTTGGAGCCGCAACTGGGCCAGACTGGCCAACGGGTGGGATCGCCTCTGGCGGCAATCGCTGCGCCTCGATCATCTCGGCAGCTTCATCCAGCGCGCGGGCTTCGCCCATCGTAACGCCGCCTGGGCCGGGCTCATTGTCGGCCTTGCCGCAGCCGGCGAGGGCGAGGGCGAGGGCGAGGGCGAGGGCGATTAGTGCACATAAGGGGGCTGGTCTTGACATGCCGGGACTATAGCCTCCAATTCTTGGGGATTGAATGGCTGAAGAAGAAAAAGGTGAGTGCTCCCGCTGGAGAGCCGCTCACCCTTTCCCCATTTCAAGCTGACGCCTGATTACATCTTCTTTTCAGCCGCAGCGGTTGCGTCTTCAACGGCGCTGGCCGCATCGGCTGGTACCACAGCAGCAGCAGCATCGCTGGCAGAGGCAGATGCATCAACGGCGGGCGCAGCTGCAGCATCGACATTGCCCATTGCTTCTTCAGCTGGCATTTCAACGTTATCAGGAGCAGCTTCTTCCTTTGCGCTGTCGGAACTGCCACAAGCGGACAGAGCCAAGGCGGCGACGACAGAGAATGCTGCGTAAGCGATCTTTTTCATGCAAAAGCCTCTCAAATGAGTGATTGGACGGGGCAGCTGAAATCCAGTTGCACAGACAAGGACTTTAACTCAGCCCTCGATTCGGTGCAAATGCAATGGTCTGGATTTCCCCCCATTCCGTCCAGTCGGAGCAAGAATCATCAGCCTTGATATCATATAAAGAATTCTTTATATGATATCTCCATGCGGATTGACCCTCTCCTCGGCGCCTTGGCAGACCAAACCCGGCTGCGCATTATGCGGCTACTTAGCGCTATGGAACTGGCAGTGGGTGAGCTTGCGCAAGTGTTGGGGCAAAGTCAGCCGCGCGTCTCGCGCCATGTCCGCATTCTGTGCGACGCAGGCCTCGCTGAGCGGCGCAAAGAGGGCAGCTGGGTGTTCCTGCGCAGCGCAATCCAGGAAGACCGCGCCCCCCCACTAGGGGCTGCCGCAGCAAAGCTGCTGGAGTTGGCGGAACGCGACGATGCTGGCTTTGCAGCCCGCTGCGCCGAAGATCGCCGCCACCTCGCCGCAATCCGGGCCGCGCGCGAAAGCAGCGCCGAGACCTATTTCGCCCGTCATGCCGAGCAATGGGACAGTCTGCGCAGCCTCCATAGCCCCGATGATCTGGTTGAGGCTGCATTGGCCCGCGCGCTTGGCAAAGACAGCCTTGGCTCGCTGCTTGATGTCGGCACGGGCACGGGGCGGATGGCCGAATTGTTCGGGCCGCGTGCAGACCGAATTACCGCTTTTGACAAGAGCCCGGAAATGCTCCGTATCGCCCGTGCGCGGCTACAGCATCTTCGCGCTGACAAGATCGATCTGGTGCCGGGCGATTTTGGCGCCTTACCGTTTGCAGATAGCGCGTTCGACACGGTGCTGTTCCACCAGGTACTGCATTATGCGCAGGAGCCGGAGGCTGTGCTGGCCGAGGCTGGCAGAGTCACGCGGCTCGGGGGGCGGATTGCGATCGCTGATTTTGCCGCACATGACCGCGAAGAGCTGCGCACACTTCACGCCCATGCCCGCCTGGGCTTTTCGGACGAGCAAATGCTGGCCATGCTAACCGAAGCAGGCTTCACGGCTGAACCCGCAATTGCGCTGCCCGGCAAGCAGCTAACGGTGAAAATCTGGACTGGACAGCGCAGCAATCGGCCGGCCATCAAATCTCCGACTGCCGACAATGCCCGAAAGGTGCTGATCCGATGACCGCCCCCGAGCCGCCCTTTGCCGACCCCCCGTTTGCCGGACTGGCGGGCGATTTCTCGGTCTCGTTTGAATTCTTCCCGCCCAAGACGGAGAAGATGGAAGCGCAGCTGTGGGAGGCGATCACCGAGCTTGCCCCACTTGCGCCGCGGTTTGTGTCGGTCACCTATGGAGCGGGCGGATCGACCCGTGAGCGGACCCACGCCACCGTTGCGCGGATCATTAACGAGACCAGCCTGATCCCTGCCGCGCATTTGACGTGTGTCAACGCTAGCAAAGCTGAAATTGCTGAAATTGCTGATCAATACTGGCATTCCGGGGTGCGCCACATCGTTGCACTGCGCGGCGATCCGCCGACTAGCGGCGCGGGCTTTGTGCCGCACACTGATGGCTACGCCAACGCCGCAGAACTGGTCGCGGGCCTCAAAGCGCGCCACGATTTCGAAATCTCGGTCGCCGCCTATCCCGAAGTCCACCCTGATGCCGCCAGCGCCGAGGCCGATCTCGACAATCTCAAGTGCAAGCTCGATGCCGGGGCCACACAGGCAATCACCCAGTTCTTCTTTTCAACTGGCGCCTACTTCCGCTTCTTAGACAAGGCACTAGCCGCCGGGATCACTGCGCCGATCCTGCCCGGGATCATGCCAGTCACCAGCTTTGCCGCGATCCGCCGGATGTCGGCCAACACGCAAATCCCTGGCTGGATGGAGGCCATGTTTGAAGGACTGGACAATCGTCCCGGTCCGCGCGCGTTAATCGCCGCAACGGTAGCCGCTGATTTCTGCCGCCGGCTTTATGCAGGCGGTGTGCGCGATTTTCACTTTTACACGCTCAACCGGGCCGAGCAGGCCTATGCGATCTGCCACTTGCTCGGCATGCGCGGTGAGGAGGAGTTATTGAAATGACAGCCCGTGAAAAGCTGATCGCCGAGGCCGCCAAGCGGATCCTGATCACCGACGGTGCGTTTGGGACCGAGATCCAGAATTGCAAGCTGACCGAAGCAGATTATGCCGGCTCGCTGGGCCTGACCAAGGACCAGAAGGGCAACAACGACATTCTGGCGCTGACCAAACCAGACGTGCCTGAAGCGATCCACCGCGCCTATTTCGCGGCTGGTGCTGACATTGCCGAAACCAATACATTCTCCGCCAACCGGATCAGCCAGGCCGATTACGCCGCCGAGCATCTGGTGCGTGAGATAAACCTCGAATCCGCAAGGCTCGCCCGGCGCGTAGCGGATGAGTTCGAGGTCAAGGATGGCCGCCCGCGCTTTGTTGCAGGCGCGATCGGCCCGACCAACAAGACGCTGTCGCTATCGCCCGATGTCAACGACCCCGGCTACCGCGAGATCGACTGGGATTTTCTGGTCGATGTTTACAACGAACAGGCCGCTGCGCTGATTGAGGGCGGGGCGGACTTCATCCTGGTCGAGACAGTCTTCGACACGCTCAACGCCAAGGCTGCGATCATGGCGATCAAGCGGCTTGAGGGTGAATTGGGCCGCGATGTGCCGATCATGCTGTCGATGACGTTGACCGACCTTTCGGGCCGTAACCTGTCGGGTCACACGGTTGAGGCCTTCTGGTATGCGGTGCGCCATGCCAAGCCGGTCACCATCGGCCTCAACTGCAGCTTCGGCGCGACCCAGCTGCGACCCCACGTCAAGGTGCTGTCGGAGATCTCCGATACGTTGATCATGGTCTATCCCAACGCCGGCCTGCCCAATGAGCTGGGCGAATATGACGAACTGCCCGAGGAGACTGCCGCACTGGTGAGCGAGTGGGCGCGGGCCGGCCAGGTCAATATTCTGGGCGGCTGCTGCGGATCGACCCCTGCGCATATCGCGGCGATGGCGGGGGCGGTGGCGGGTTTGCCCGCGCGTCGATTGCCCGGGCTGGCACTGGTTACGCGGCTGGCCGGGCTGGAGCCGTTCGTTATGGCAGCTTAACCCCCTCCCGCTTGCGGGAGGGGCTGGGGGTGGGTCAGTGGAGACTTTACACCCAGTTCCGAAAGACCCACCCCTACCCCTCCCGCACGCGGGAGGGGGGAGAATTTGATGAGCGATTCCCTTGCCCGCCCTTCCGGCTCCAGCTTCGTCAATATCGGCGAGCGCACCAACGTGACCGGCAGCGCCGCCTTCAAGAAGCTGATCATG
>JANOKC010000209.1:0-15028 GCA_031419035.1 Novosphingobium sp.
GGCGGGTCCTTGTCGAACAGGTTGTTGATGGCAAAGCGCAACCGGGTGCCGTTGAGGCCAGTGTCGTTATCGATCGTGTAGGAAACCGACAGGTTGGTCAGGAACTGGTCGTTGACGCGGAAGAAGTTGGCATTGGGATCATCCGACACCAGCAATATGTCGCGCACCACGCTGGTGTCCCATACCTTGCCGGTATACTGGCCGAACAGGCCGATTTCAACAGGACCGCTTTCCCAGTTGATCGAACCACTCACGCGCCATTTGGGGCGGCCATCGATTTCGAGCAGTTCGCCCAGCCCGCCGACAGTAACGTCGGCCGGCAGCGTTCCGGCAGCGATTCCCGCGAGCAGCTCCTCTCCGTCCGCCCCGGCGGTCTGGACGAAGCTTTTTAGCCGAGCCGCGTTGAGACGGAGGCGGAACTTGCCCGCTCCGAATTCCGGCACATTGTAGGACATCCCGAAATCCCAACCCTTTGACACGCGGCTATCGAGGTTCAGATAGGGGTCGAGGACCTGAATGATCCTGCCTGTCGGGGCAAGACCAGTGCCGGTGAACAAAGCGATGTCATCCACAGTCGGTGCGGCGCGAATGACATTCGGGTTGGTGCTGCCACCAAGACGGCGGAGCAGGTCGAGCGCAATTGCGTTGTCGTCGCCGAACGTGCCAACCAGCCCGGTCTGCTTCACCCGCCAATAGTCCGCTGTCAGTGTCAGGCCGGGAATAAATTTCGGCTCAAGCACGATACCGAGGTTGATGCTCTCGCTGTCTTCGGGCTTGAGGCTGCGAGCACCCGACCGGAAGCTGATGACACCTGCACCAGGGCAGGCGTCGAGGCCGGATAGAAGGCCTTTTCTGACCTGTGCCTGGCAGAACACGAAATCGTCGCGGGTGTTGGAGCGGGTCGTGCCATCATCATTGACCTGCACCAGATTCGGCGCACGGAAGCCTTGCGACCACGCGCCCCGGAAAGTAACGCCGGGAATGGTGGTCCATGAAGCAGCGACGCGCGGGACCATCGCGGTCGCATCGATGTCTTGAAAGCGCTCGATCCGTCCGGCCATCTGGACATTGAATTCCTCCACCAGCGGAATATTCATGTCCGGGCTGACCACCGGCACGAACAATTCGGCAAAAGCCGAGTAGACCGTACGCGTTCCATCGGTATCGGGGGACGGGCTGGTGCCCGCTACGTCGCTGCCGTTGAACACGCCCGTTACGCTGTCGGTGAAGGTAATCGTGCCATCGAGCCGTGGATCGCGATCATCGAAAAATGTCTCGCGCCGCCATTCGATGCCCGTTGCTACACCAAGATTACCGCCGGGCAGCGAGATCAGGTCGTCACGGCTGATCTTGAAGTCGGCGAGGGCTAGGCTGGTGCCGCCGTCGCGGGTTACATTGATACGGAACGTGTCGATCACCGATGCCGGGTTTGGGGTACAATCGCCTTGGCCCGGATCGCCAAGGCAGCCGCCGTTGAACGGATTATAGGCATCGGGCGTCGTCCGGTTGATGGACTGCTGCATAGCGGTCAGCGAAACACGGTTAGTTTCAAGATCGGTCAACTTCGATTCCGAATAGACAAACCCGCTGTCAAAATCCCATGCGCCGAAATTGCCGCGAAGGCCCGCGACAAAACGGTACGCGTCCTTGTCGACAAACACGCCGCGGTTGCCCGCATCGACGAAGCGATACCGCTCCATGATCACATCAGCGCCTGTGGTAGGAATAGTTGTACCTGGCAGCCGATTGGGATTGGCCCCGCCGCCAACCAAGGTGGTCGGACCGAACGGGTTCCAGTAAGCGGTGCGCGAGATGCCCACTGGTACCGCGCTGAGGATGGCCGAAGCGTCGTTGGACCGCTGGTTTTCAGAGCGATAATAGCTGCCTTCGAAATAGGCTTCGATAGTGTCGGTCAACTCGTAGTTGAGCAACGCCATCGCATTGTAGCGGTTCTTGCGGCTAATCAGTGTGTTGCCGAAAATCGTGTTGTAACGCACGGCGGTGATGGGCGTTTCGCCGTTGCGAGCACAGATGCCGTTCCGGAAATCCATGCGGCAGCCGGTGAACGTGCTTGGCTGGAGAAAGAAGTCGTCATCGTTTATCGGCGTACGGCTGTTGGGTGACGTCTGAATGTCGAACTGGCCGAAAGGACCGAAAGTGTTGCGGTTGTTGAACGAGGCTTCACCCTCGAAATCGGTTCCCACCAGCAATCGCGTGCGATCATCATCTCTCGAATAGTCGCGCTTTGACGCATCAAGGCCGTTTTCGTGGAAATGCCCGCCGTACAACGTCAAATTGCCGCGACCACCACCGAAATCAAATCCCAATCCGCCACTGATGGAATAGCTGTACAGGCTGGTTCCATCCGACGCGCGCCAGTCGCCTTCAAGAAAGCCGCCTTTCAAATTGCCCTTGAGCACCGTGTTGATCACGCCTGCGACCGCATCGGCCCCATAGATGGCCGACGCACCGTCGCGCAGAACTTCGATCCGGCGGACGCTGCCGGGTGCAATCTCGTTCGTGTCGGGGCTGACCACTGGCACCAGCAACTCGGTCTGAAAGCCGGGATGCAGGTTCATGCGGCGGCCGTTCATGAGTAATAGCGTATTGCCTGTGCCAAGATCGCGCAAATTGACCGACCCAACATCGCCGCGAACATTGTTTTGCGTCGTGGCGTTCTGTTCGTTGAACGCGACTGTGCCCGCTTGCGGAAGGGAGCGGAACAGTTCGTCGCCTGACGAGGCACCGGTATTCTCGATCTGCTGCTCATCAAGAACGGTGACTGGCAGGACGTCGTTGATCTGTGCGCCCTGGATTTGTGTGCCGGTTACGACGATTGCTGCCTCCGCCTCCTCGGCGGCCTCCACCGCGACGGTGGCAGCATCTTGCGCGTGCGCTATATTTGCGGTCATCAATGCCGTGCTGCTGAACAACGCCAGCTTGCGGAATATCTTGGTTGCCATCTTCATTCTCCCTGCTTGCTTTGTACTATTTTTCCTGAATCAAACCATTTGACGAACATTTCCGGCCACTGGCTCAACACCTGCTCCGGCTTGCCAAGGCCCCAGCCATGACCGCCGTCGCGAAACAGATGCAGCTCGGCCGAAGCGCCAGCGGCGTTAAGTTTCTCGAACAGCATGATGCCATGGCCCGGCGGCGCGGTCTTATCGTCCGCCGATGCAAAGATGATCGTCGGCGGAGCGTCGGCGCTGGCATAAGTGTCAAGCGACCAGGCATTCTCTGCCTCGGCACTGGGCGTTTCCTCAATAATTTCACGCCGGGTCCGGGTTGTATCATACGGTTTGCGCAGCGACACGACAGGGAACAAAAGCACCGAAAAATCCGGTCGGGCGCTGGCTTTTTCATATTTATCGGACCCGGCGTAAAGCTGGCGTCGCGGCTGTAAAGCGGTGAAGCCAGCGAGATGCCCGCCTGCGGAGAAGCCCATGATGCCGATCTGCTTTGGGTCGACGCCGAACTCGGCTGCTCTGGTGCGAACGATGCGCATCGCCCGTTGCGCGTCCATGAACGGCACGGTGGCATCCCAGCCATCGTTCGGCAGGCGATAAAGCAGCTCGAACACAGTAAAGCCGCGTTCTTGCAGCCAGCGTGCAATCGGTGTGCTTTCCTTCCATAGCTGGATCCGGAAATATCCGCCGCCGCCGCACACGACAATAGCGGCCCCGTTTGGCTTTGCCGGGCGATAGACGCGCAAACGCGGCGTCGAGATATTCGATAACGCGCCAAATCCAGCACCTTCGCCGCCCAGCTTCTCAGGACCCGTCACCCCGCCCCGGCCCGGGGGCTTGCCCGGCCACAAAGGAACTTCTTCCCACTCTTCGGCCATCGCGGGCATGACGCCACCCAATTGCACAGCGCCAATCGCCGTCAGCGCGGCGAGGTTTTGCAGCAAGGTGCGTCGCGCGATCATGACGGCTCGCCCAATGCCTCTGCCAACGCTCCGCTCCGCAGCCCGCTGCGTTCGTGCCGTTCGATATCTTCCTCGGGCAAAGGCATCGGTGTGCCCGCCATCGCCGCCGCCAAACGCTCGGTATCCAACGCGCCTTCCCACCGCGCGACGACAATCGTTGCCACAGCGTTGCCGATGAAGTTGGTCAGCGCCCGGCATTCGCTCATGAACCGGTCGATGCCCAGAATCAGCGCCATGCCTGCGACGGGGACCGAAGGTACGACCGAAAGCGTGGTCGCAAGAATGACGAACCCTGCACCGGTAACGCCCGCCGCGCCCTTTGAACTGATCATGGCAACCAGCACCAAGGCCAATTGATCGGATAGCGACAGATCAATGCCGACCGCCTGCGCAATAAACAGCGCCGCTAAGGTCATATCAATGTTGGTGCCGTCGAGATTGAACGAATAGCCGGTCGGAACCACAAGGCCGACTACTGATTTCCGCGCGCCGGCAATTTCCAGCTTCTCCATCAGGCTCGGCAGCGCCGCTTCCGATGACGAAGTGCCAAGCACCAACAACAGTTCCTCACGCAGGTAACGGATCATCTTGAAGATGGAGAAGCCAGTGAAATAGGCGACAGCGCCGAGCACGACGATCACGAAGAACAATGACGTGAGGTAGAAAGTGGCGACCAAAGCGGCGAGGCTCGCGAGCGACGAGATGCCAAATTCGCCGATGGTGAAGGCAATCGCCCCAAATGCTCCGATCGGCGCCAGCTTCATCAACATATGAACGAGCTTGAAGATCACCTCGTTGAACGAAGCGAGCACGTCGAGCACGAGATCGCTGTGCGGGCGGGTGGCGGCCAGCGCTAAGCCGGTCAGGATTGCGACGAGCAGAACCTGCAAGATGTTGCCATCGGTCATCGCGCTGAACAAAGTCTCGGGGATCATGTGCAGCAGAAAGCCGACTATCGTCTGGCCTTCCGATGTCTTGGCGTAATCCTGGACTTTGCTGGCATCAAGGGTCGCAGGGTCAATGTTAAGACCCGCCCCTGGTCGCACGATATTGCCAACCACGAGACCGATGATCAGCGCGAGGGTGGAGAAAAAGAGGAAATAGGCAAATGCCTTCCCCGCCACGCTGCCGACGGCCGACAGATCGCGCATCCCTGAAATTCCGGTGGCGACGGTGAGGAAAATCACCGGAGCGATGATCATTTTCACCAGCTTGATAAAGCCATCACCCAGCGGTTTCAGCGCAGAACCGATTTCGGGATAGAGGTGCCCCAACAACGCACCCAGAAAGATGGCGGCCAGCACCTGGACATATAGTTGCCGGTAGAATGGCAGCCGGACAGATTTGTCTGCTCCACCGGTTGTCGGCGCTATTGCCCCCATTATGTCCGCCCCTCCTCCGGACTTAGTACCCGGCTGCGAACAGGATAAGGCGACCGTGTGCAGTAACAACAAAAAATAACATGATCACAAGTCCTCATAGAAACAGCAAGATAGATCTACATAATTCAAAATAATTCTGACCTTCCAGACAAAATCCTTGCCAGGAGTGCGGATTTCCAGACATAGTATCTGAACACCACGTGATCGTAAAAGGGGCGAACCCATTGTTTTTTCCCCAAGACTTGCCAACGAACCAGACAATCGTTGCTCCACTCGGACGGGGAACTCCGCTTGAGGCGACCGGCAATCCATGATGTTGACCGGCAAGACACCATCACCACCGCTACCCGGGCGCCAATACCTCGCCGGCATAATCGCGATAGGAGTTCTGCTCATTGCTGCGTTAGGGCTTCTGGCGACTGATCGCACCATGCGTGCCTCGGCGCTTAATGAAGCCGAAAATGCCGCGCAAAATGAGGCTGCCATTTTAACAGCAGGTTTGGAAAGCGAGCTAGACAAGTTCAGTCTGGTTCCGCTGGTGCTGGCACACGATCCGCAGGTACAGTCGCTTATGGCCGGTGACAGCGCACAGCAAAGCAGTCTCAATCAGCGTCTTCAACAAATCGCCAAGCAGTCCGGTGCGGCAGTAATCTATCTTATGAACCGTGACGGGCTGACGCTTGCGGCAAGCAACTGGAACCAGTCAGACAGCTTTGTCGGCTCCAATTATGGTTTCCGGCGCTATTATCGCGATGCACGGAGGTCAGGCGTAGCGACCGAGTTTGCACTGGGGACGGTCAGTCGGCGGCCAGGATTGTACATCGCCCGCCGCGTCGACGGTCCTTCCGGCCCGGTCGGCGTTGTTGCGATAAAGGTGGAGTTCAACCCGCTCGAAGCGAATTGGGCCAAGGCCACATCCGGGGTCTATGTGACCGACGCCGATGGCATTATCCTGGTAACCAGCAACCCCGCTTGGCGCTTCAACACTACATGGCCGATAGCACCGGGACAACGCGATGCCGAGCAGGATTTGCGCCAGTTCGGTAGGGCGGAGCTCGCGCGCTTCGATCCCAGTGTGGGTAGTGCCCGGACGGGCACACCCGCACTGATCGAAAGCCGTCAGTCAGTTAGACCGCTCGACTGGAACCTGCATCTTCTGTCCGATCCTTCGACTTCGCTCGCGGCAGCTAAGGCGAACGGGCGCTTGCTATTTCTCCTGCTGTTAGTGCTCGCCGCCGTCGTCGCTGCGATGGCCTTCATTGTCGTCCGCCGACGGGAAGCCAAAGCAGAGGCGCTAGTTAGCGAACAAACAGGGAGGCTGCGCGATCAGCTTCAACAGGCTAACCGGTTGGCAACGCTTGGCCAGATTACTGCCGGCGTCGGACATGAAATACGCCAGCCGGTCGCTGCGATCCGGATATTGGCAGAGACGGGCGAACGGCTGGGCGAACGCGGCGCACATGACGAGGCGGCCGCAAACTTTTCCCGGATAACCGCTCTGACCGACCGCATCGGCATCATAACCGATGAACTCCGCCGCTTCAGTCGGCGCGGCAATCGCGAGCCCCGTCAGGTTCCCCTGCGCCAAGTGATAGATGGAGCGCAGTTGTTGCTGCGTGACCGGGTGGCGCAGCTGGAGATCGACCTTGTCCTGCCGCCCCAGCTCGCGCTCGACCTGATCGTTCGCGGCGAGCATGTTGCTCTCGAACAGGTGCTAGTGAACCTTTTGCAAAATGCCCTCGACGCCACCGGGCAAGGCGGCAGGGTAGCCATCGACATAGCCGAAACCGATAAGTTCCGGCGTCTTTCGGTTACCGATAACGGCCCTGGTCTAACAGCTGAACAACGCACCAATCTTTTCCAACCCTTTACCACCACCAAAGCTGATGGGCTTGGCCTCGGGCTGGTCATTTCCCAGGACATCATGCGCGGACTGGGCGGCGATTTGGTGGAGGAGCCGTTAGCTCAAGGTGCGCGCTTCACGATGCTGATCTCCGGCACATGACCGACCGCGAGCCCATTAACGTTGTTCTGGTCGAAGACGATGAAGCGCTCGGCCCGGCAGTCGCGCAAGCTTTGCGCGTGGAGGGCATGGAGGTTGCGCTGTTTGGCGAGGCCGATTCCGCTCTTGGTGCCCTATCGGTTGACTTTCAGGGGGTGGTGGTCAGCGACGTGCGTTTGCCGGGCATGGATGGCTTGGCCCTGTTTGCACATCTGCAGGAACGCGACCCCGATCTTCCGGTGATTTTCACCACTGGCCATGGCGATGTAGCGATGGCGGTGGCCGCGATGAAGGGCGGTGCCGCAGATTTCCTGATCAAACCTTATTCGTCTGCGGCACTGATCCGAGCAATCACAATTGCGGCGGAGCGACGTCGGCTTGTCTTAGAAAACCGCAGGCTTCGCAATGCCCTGAAGCAGCAGGCGCAACGCGGCTTCATCGGTTCATCCGAATTCGCTGTGCGACTGCGCGCTATGCTATCGGCCGTGGCCCAGACTGAAGTCGATGTAGTGGTCGAGGGAATGACTGGCACCGGCAAAACTTTTGTTGCGCGATTAATCCATGAACTTGGCCCTCGCCAAGGCCGCCCGTTCATCACGGTTGATGCAGGAACACTCACCCATCAGGATGCCGATCTGCTGCTGTTCGGGAGGGAACCGGGCCGAGGCGGCCTGTCGCGAACCGGGTTGATTGAGCGGGCCAATGGAGGAACTTTGCTGATCGACGAGATCGAAACCGCAAGCTCGAACCTCCAGGCGAGGTTGCTGTCCGTCTTGGCTACTAGGTCGATCCTGCCTGCTGGGGCCGAGCGTTCGCGCAAGCTAAACTTGTGTGTCGTGGTCACCCGGCAATTGCCCAACCAGTCTGATCATTCCGACGGTGGCAGAAGCACGTTCCATGAACGGCTCAGCGCGGTCAGGCTGATGATGGCTCCGCTTGCGAACCGACGTGAAGACATTGCCGCGCTGTTTCAATATTTCCTCTCCCGGCATGAGGGCGAACTCGGGTTATCCCACCGCGAAGTCACTGACGGCGTCTGGCAACATCTGCAGACGCATGATTGGACAGGCAATTTGCGTGAACTCGCGGCGTACGCGCAAAGCTGGGCCATTGGCCTCAATCTAACGGATAACGAGGTGCGGCTCGCTATGAATGGCCGCCCGCTACACCTGACAGTGGCAGAGTTCGAAAGGACGGTGATCGAAAACGCATTGCGCGCTGTTGGCGGCGATGTCCTCGGGCTCGAACAGGCGCTCGGCACACCTCGTAAGACGCTCTACGACAAGCTGAATCGATATGGATTACGCCCCAAAGATTTCCGCCCGGGATCTGGCCCGCGCCAGAATTGACTGGCGGATGTAACGCCATCTATCCGGTATCAGCAACGCTAGTGTTGCTATCTGATTTCAAGCCGGCCTCTGATGCTATCGAAGTTCGGCCATAAAATATGAACAAATGGCAGGAAATGCGGAATGATGGCGGATCATTTCGAAGCTATTACGTTAGCGTAACGCGACAAAGCTAGATCATTCACTCCGAGGAACACATAGTTTGCGAAATTATATCCGAGGTCAAAAGCTATTACTGGCTTCGATAGATAAGGCAGAACCGCCCCTTCACCTCCGATAGAGTATAGCTGACTTGGTGATACTAGTGCTAAAACGAACGAAAGCACCAATCCGAAGATCGAGATTTTTTGCTAGAATATTGTTTTTCTCAGGAATTGTTGGTTGCGGGGGTAGGATTTGAACCTACGACCTTCAGGTTATGAGACGGAACGCCGTTAACGTAAATATATAGTATTACAGGATAACTTATCATAGAATTGTGGTAAGTGTTAAATTCTGTGTTAGCATTTTGTAACAATTTGCAGTTTTTCGCCAATTTTGTGTTAGCTCGCTAACACAAAATTGAAGAGTGGGTAAAAATGGCAGACTTCCAAGGCTGTGTTAGCGACTAAGCGATATACCGGCTCACCGGCCCATGCTCGCTCTTCAAAGTTCTTTTCGTCGCACAGCTCTCGTCCGTCAATATTGACGCTTGCATATTTGTCAGAATTATGTATATGTTTTTCTGACAGATGGAGTTGGTAATGCGTGGGCCAGGCCTCGACCTCAAGGATATGATCTCAAACCGCATGGCAGCGCGAGCGCCTTTCGGCGTGTGGGTGCCTGCTGATTTTACCGACCTCGGTTCGCGCGATGCTGTGGATCAGGTGCTACACCGGATGACACGGGCAGAACTTATACGCAGGATCACGCGTGGCCTCTATGACAAGCCCGACTTTAACAGTCTGACAGGAAAGCCCACCAATCCTGACCCCCGAGCCGTCATTGATGCACTCGCCCGACGCGATTCTGCGAGGATGATTGTCGATGGTATTACAGCCGCTAACGACATTGGATTATCGGACGCAGTTCCGGCACATATCATCGTCCATACTGATGCACGGCTTAAATCGCTTGCGCTTGGGAATCTCACTATCCGCTTCAAGACGACCGCCCCCAGCAAGCTCTACTGGGCAGGACGCCCAGCAATGCGCGTTGTCCAAGCACTCCACTGGCTCCACAACACGCTCCGAAGCGATGCGCCGCGCGTCAGAAAACGGCTGCTATCGATATTCGCTGATCCCATGCACGGGTCTGCGATCACTGCCGACTTACGCGATGGACTGTCCACCTTGCCGACATGGATGCAAATCTTCCTGCGCGATCTGATCGCTGACCGCGCCATCCCACCTGATCGTCAACCCGATGTTGATAGCAATGTGCCCAGCTCCATCTCGCGGAGTGCAAGAGGATGAACGCAGATTTCGATGGCTTCCTTGCGGCATCCTCCAACGACCGGCGCGATGCATTCGTGGGCGC
The DNA here is from genome assembly GCA_031419035.1 of Novosphingobium sp. GTDB lineage: Bacteria > Pseudomonadota > Alphaproteobacteria > Sphingomonadales > Sphingomonadaceae > Novosphingobium. The sequence continues at coordinate 10,183 of JANOKC010000209.1, forward strand.
TAGCCGAAGGCTCGGCACCGCAGCGCAGAATATCGAGAAAGATTTCTGGGTCTGCTGGACACTTGATGCCCTGTTCAATCACCTTCCAACGGGCGGCCCACGCCTGCTGTTCAAAGGCGGCACCTCGCTTTCCAAAGCCTTTGGCCTCATTTCGCGTTTCTCCGAGGACATAGATATTACCGTGTTCCGTGAGGATATTGGCGAAACGGCAAGCGTAGAATCCCTGGAAGCCCTGAGCGGCAAGAAGCGACAAGCCAAGCTTGATGCGATCAAGGATGCCTGTCAGGCCTATATCGGCGGCATGTTCATGGAACAGCTCAAGGCATATTTCCAGGACACCCTTGAACGCGCGCAAATCGACCAGCCGCCAAAGGTCGAACTCGATCTCGACGATGTGAGTGGGCAAAGCCTGCTGCTCTGGTATCCAAGTGTCCTGGCTGCAACCGACGGATATATTCGTCCTGCGGTCAAGATAGAGTGCGGGGCAAAGTCGGCGCTCGATCCGAACAGAAGCCAAGCCATTCGCCCTTATGTAGCGGAAGATGTGCCTGCGCTTGACCTGACCGTTCTCAATATCGTGACGGTAGATGCCGAACGGACATTCTGGGATAAAATCGTCATCCTGCACGGCTTGCGGAACTGGTTCGACAAGCGCGGCGCGCTGCGCGGCGGCGGCCAGCGGGTTTCTCGGCATTATTATGATGTGTATCAGTTGCTCGTATCCGGCACAGGTGACGCCGCGCTTGCCGATCTCAATCTCGGACGCGATTGCGTCCGTCATGCCCGGATGTTTTTCAACAGCCCCGATCTTGGTTTGGCGACGGCTGCGGTCGACACTTTTGATCTGTTGCCTGCCCGTGCGATGATCGCGGATTTGAAACGAGACTATGCCGCGATGTCAGGCATGATCTTTGGCGAAATTCCAGATTTTGAAGCCGTGCTGGATAGCGTCGCTGCTCTTCAAAAGCGGCTGAACGAGACAAACTGATACTGTCGCCGCCGGAGCCGGACGACGTTACAATTTGGGAAGCCGCCTTGGCACTGGAGAGGATAGGATTATCGCGGTGTCGGCCTTTGAGCACGTCTGAAAGCGATCGACCACGATTTTGAGTTCATGAAGGTCGCTGACCACGACTTTTGCGAGAAAGCAGTCCTCTCCGGTAATTTGATGCGCTTCGACAACTTCGGGCGCATCGTCGATCAACTGCTCCAATTTCCTTACTTGGCCGGGCATGGCGTTCATTCGGACGTATGCCGCGACATTGAGGCCGAAGGCTCCGGGATCGACCACAACAGTGTATCCCGTGATCGCGCCCGCGTCTTTGAGCTTATCAACACGAGCCGTGATGCTGGGGCTCGCCATATCAAGCAGTTCCGCGACTTCCTTGATAGCCCTGCGGCCATCTTCGCACAATGCGGCGATTATTGCTCGATCAATATGATCAATGCGCCGGTTTAAATAACGGCTTCGGTTCATAATTTACCCCTAGCTGGATGACGCCAGCGGGGCCTTGTGATTGCGAAGGCAAATGTTCGATTTTGCCTTATTTGTGTGAACTCTCCGCAAGAATCTGTTGGTCGCGAACCCACCCAGCAATGCGACGAGCATAGTCCACAGGGTCAAGATTGAAGGTCAAAGGTCGTTTCCGGTTTCGACTTTAGAGTCGAAAAGCCAGTTACGTCTTCTTGAAACCATAGCTGACTGGCTGCCCCCGCAGCTATCGTTAGTTCAATAGTCAAATGGAGCATTCTTGAACGAAATCAGCAAGTCGGGAGCAGTGCAATGATCTTCCAAGTGCAATCAAGACCAAATTCGGGACAGCGGCTGTAATGGCCTATTCGGCGACTGCCATCCTTGCTTTGGCGTCGCAATGCGCACCAACAGTCGCACCCGGAACGGTGCTGGCCATCATCCAAACGGAAAGCAGCGGCGAGCAATTCGCCCTCAATGTAAACGGCGGGAGGCAACCCACCCGCCAAATCAGCGTCGCAGATGCCGCAGCAATAGCCCGGCGATATGTAGCAGCCGGATATTCTGTCGATCTCGGACTTGGCCAAATCAACTCGCGCAACATGCGCTGGCTTGGCCTGACGTGGGAGACCGTATTCGACCCATGCACCAATGTCGCAGCTCTGGGCCGCGTCCTTACCGCGAACTACAATGCGGCAAAAGCCGGACGCGATCCCCAAACCGCCCTTCGGGTCGCACTCTCGATGTATAACACGGGAAGCCAGACGCGCGGATTTCGGAATGGTTATGTTGCCAAGGTCGCCCGCAACGCGGGCGTCGCAGACACGAGCGTATCATACGCCACAAACTTTCCGACCGTTGCCGTAGCTGCACCGGCAAGCGGCGACCTGCGCGAACTGCTGACCTTGGAAAACGCGGCACCCCACGCACCAACGATCAAACCCCGCCCGGCTCCGCCGCCCAGGTGGAACGTCTTTGAACGCGCCGCTTATGACCGCGAAACGCAAAATCTCGCCGGAAACGAAAGCACCAGCATATGAATGTCATCCGGAGAGTCGGGCGCGGTATCGGAACGTGGCGCGCAAACTTTGCTGCCCGATTCAATGCCATGCCCAAATCGCGACAAAGCGCCATAGTCTGGGGCGCAGCATTGGCTGCGGCGACCATCATTTCGTTTGCAAACCCTGATCCTGCCTACGCACAAAACCTGGAGAGCTTTGCGACCAAGGTGCGCGGTCTGCTCTCATCTACGCTGCTCCGCACGTTGGCCGTCATCGCCGTTATCGTTACAGGTTTGCTCTGGTTCACGGGTCGCGCCTCGACCGCCATTTTGGTCACGGTGATCATCGGAATCGCCATTGTCTTCTCGGCGGATTCCATCGTCGGCATCATCGCAGGCTGATGGTGTGAGCGACGACGAAATCCTGACCAAAAACACCTTGTTCCTCGCGGTGACACGCCCGGCGCTGTGGGCGGGCATCCCGATCGAAGCTGCCGTGCTGTTGCTGATTACCAGCGCCTCGGTGCTGATCGAGAGCAACAGCCCGGTCTATGCCGCGCTGGTGGTTGCGTTCGGATATTCGATCTCGCGGCTGATCGTCCGTCACGATGTCAACGCCTTCCGTTTGCTGTTCCTGTGGGGCCGAATCAAGCTCGGCAACCGCAACCGCGTCTTTTGGGGTGGCAGCAGCTATTCGCCGCTCCCGCTCGCTGGCCTGCGCCGCAAAGGTTTTGGCCGTCATGGCTAAGCTGATCGCCTCGAGTCTGCTCGGTTCTGGGCAGGTGCCGTTGAAAGTAGCGCAGCGTGAGGCTGACCCTGCCAAATTCCTGCCCTATGCGCGGCATCTGAACGAGGACATGGTGGCGCTCGATTCCGGCGACATCATGCTGACCTTCGAGCTACAAGGCCGCGCCTTCGAGACCGCCGATGTCCGCGATCTCAACGACTGGCACACCAAGCTCAACGGGCTGCTCCGCAACCTGCACGATGAACGGCTGTCGATCTGGACGCATCTTGTTCGCCTGCGGGTCGATCAATATCCCGGCGGCAAGTTCAAATCCGGGTTCGCGGCCGATCTCGACCGCGCCTATTTCGGGCGGATCAACCGGGAGCGGATGTTCATAAATCGCTTCTTTGTAACGCTGGTGATCCGCCCTGGTGCCACCGGCAGCGACAAGATCATCCAGTTGTTCAAACGCAGTGTTTCCAGGAGCGCGCCGCAAGGCGCGTCTCAAAGCGTGGTTATCGATGAGGCACTCGTCGAACTGCTCGACGACAAGGCGCGCGACTTCGAGAAACTGATGGCACGCTGCGAACCGCGCCGCTGCGCCATATACGAGCACCGCGGCCTGATGTTCTCGGAAACGATGGAAGTGGCCGACATGGTGATGACAGGTCGCCACCGCCGCGTGCCCGTGGTGCGCGGCCATCTCGGCGGTGCGCTCTACCGCTCGCGGACGATCTTTGGCGCGGAAACCATCGAGGTGCGCGATGCCGATGCGTCGGCGTTCGGCGGGATCTTCGGTATCCGCGAATATCCCGCGCAAACCACACCGCGCCAGCTCGAGGCGCTGCTGTCGGTCGATTTCGGGTTTGTGCTGACGCAGAGTTTCACCTTCCTCGGGCGCGCGGCAGCGACCGAGAAATTCCGGCTGCGCATGACGCAGATGGAAAATGCGGGCGACCGGGCCGTGAGTCAGGCCGATGCGCTGATTGATGCGGGCGACGACCTGATGTCGAACCGCTTTGTGCTGGGCGATCACCACTTCACGCTCGCGGTCTATGCCGACAGCATGAAGGGCTTGCGCGATCATATGTCGGTCGCACGCGCGGCCCTCGCCGATACTGGCATGGTTGCAGCGCGCGAAGGAGCCGCGCTTGAAGCGGCTTATTGGTCGCAACTCGTCGGCAATTTTGCATGGCGCGCCCGGCCGGCGCCGATCACCTCGCTCAATTTCGCGGCCTTCTCGCCCTTTCATACCTTCCCGGCAGGAAGTGCCAGCGACAATCATTGGGGCGATGCCATTGCACTGCTGAAGACCAATGCCCGCAGCCCCTATTTCTTCAATTTCCACAAGGGCGATCTCGGCCATACTCTGATTATCGGGCCTTCGGGCGGCGGCAAGACCGTGCTGCTCAACTTCCTGATGGCGCAGACCGAGAAGACCGGCGCACGGCAGATCTTCATCGACAAGGATCGCGGCGCGCAAATCTTTGTGCAGGCCAGCGGCGGCACCTATCTCGCGCTCCACAATGGCGTCCCGACCTGCTTCTCCCCGCTCACGGCGCTCTACAATCGCTCAGATGACAAGAGTTTCCTGTAGGTGTTGATGCGCCTGCTCGTCCGCGCCGATGGGAAGCCGATTTCGGTCCAG
>JANOKC010000210.1:0-4033 GCA_031419035.1 Novosphingobium sp.
CGGCTCCGGCCTTTGCCCAGGACGCTGCCCCGCAGGCAGATGACGGCAGCATCGCCGATATTGTGGTTACCGCCACACGGCGCGAGGAATCGCAGAACAAGATCCCGCTCGCCATTCAGGCGCTGAGCGGCGATGCGCTGGAAAAGCTTAACGTCACGAATTTTGACAAGCTGATCGAGTATCTGCCCAATGTCCGCAGCGCTTCGCAAGGCCCAGGCACCTCGTCGATATATATTCGCGGCCTTTCAACCGATACGCCCGGCCTGCAAATCAACGGCACCGCCGGCCCTTATCCCACCGTTGCGCTTTATGTGAATGATGCGCCTGCTTCGCTGGTGGGACGCAACCTAGATCTTTACGCGGCTGATTTGCAGCGCGTCGAAGTGCTGGCCGGACCGCAAGGCACCCTCTTCGGGGCAAGCTCGATGGGCGGCGCGGTTCGCTATATCACCAACAAGCCTGATCTGAATGAGTTCAAGGCCGGCTTCAATGCCAGCTATTCCTTCACCAAAGGCGGCGACGAAAGCTCTTCGGGCAACGCTTTTGTAAACGTGCCGATAGTCGAAGGCCGGATCGCGGTTCGTGCAGTGATCTATACCGACAAGCAGGGCGGCTATATCGATAATGTCGCAGGCACCTATCAGATGCCGTTCAATGGCAATGTAGGGCGGGCGGGCAAGCTGCCAACGGGCAATCCGCTGCTGGTGATCCGGGCACTTGAATCCTGCTCGGGTGTGGCGAACTGCACTGGTGCTGGTTATGCCGCGCCGATCCGCCAGACGATCAACAATGATAAGTTCGTCGAAGATAACTACAATGATGCGTCCTATTCGGGCGGCCGCATCGCGCTTTCTGTCAAGCTGGCCGATGATTGGTCGCTCGATGTGATGCATGCACGCCAGTCGCTCGAAACCGATGGCGTATTCAGCTATGAACCGGGCGTGGGCGACCTTAAGGTTACCCAGTTCAACCCCAACACCCTTAGCGACAAGTTCAACATGACCACGCTGACCCTCAGCGGACGGCTGGGCATGCTTGATCTGATCTATTCCGGTTCTTACCTCAATCACCGTGCGATTCAGGTGGCGGACTATGCGTCCTATTCGAATATCGGGCTTTACCTGCCCTATTACGAATGCGATCGCGGCGTGTATTACACGGCAGCCTATAACGGCAACATCGGCAAGACCTGCTACACCCCGTCGAAGAGCTATAAGGTTGATAACAAGACCGAGCGCTGGACTCATGAATTCCGCGTCACGACGCCAGCTGAAAACCGGCTGCGGGCAACCGCTGGCCTGTTCTATGATAGCAACACGCTCAAGGATGTGACTGATTGGTCTTATCTCCAGTCCGGTGCCGGCTTTATTATTCCGCGCCGTGCCAATCCGATCGTCAACCCCAATGATCCCAATGTGAAGCCGCTTCAGGTCGGCTTCTTCAACGATGTAATCCGCAAGGATCGCCAGCTTGCAATCTATGGTGAAGCATCGTTTGACGTTGTGCCTGATAAGCTGACGGTTACCGCAGGCGCTAGATATTATGACGAGAAGGCATCCATGACCGGCTCGTCGAACACTAGCTTTGCTACTGGTGGTCGCGGTGTCTACAATCCGGCAACTGGAACCTATAGTCTGCCGGCAAACCCGACGACGCTTTATGGTATCAGCGCCAATCTGGCGCAGACCTTGGCGGGCCTGTCGCCCGCCAAATATTCGGGCGTGATCTTCAAGGGCAATGTCACCTACAAGTTCAGCGAAGGCTCGCTGGTCTATGCGACCTACTCCGAAGGTTTCCGTCCGGGCGGTTTCAATCGCAAGCCTTGCAACGCCCTTACGGCGGCTTGTAATGGCCTGAAGCAATATGTACCTGACAATGTGACCAACTACGAAATTGGCTGGAAGCTCTCGCTGCTTGATCGCAAACTGCAGTTCAACGCAGCAGCCTATCAGATCGACTGGAAGAACATCCAGATGACGGTGTTCGATCAGAACATATCCAACCAGACGTTCACCACCAACCTTACCGATGCCCGTATCCGCGGGTTTGAGGGAGACATTACCTGGCGGACCACGCGTGAGCTGACGATCAATGCGGCCTTCTCTTACAATGATTCAGAGCTGACCAAATATCGTCAGGCAGCGACAGTTCTGGTGCCGATCGGCAGTCCGCTGGCGCTCAGCCCGAAGTTCCAGGGCAATCTGCGGCTGCGCTATGAAACTGAGACCAGCTCGGGCTTGCGTCCGTTTGCTCAGATTGGGCTTCATTATGTCGGGTCCAGCATCTCGTCAGTGATCGACAATGTCGATATCCGGTTCCCGACCTTTAACGCGACTGCTGGTTACGGCGCTCAGGTTCCAGTCGTTTACAACGGTGTAACGGTCAGGCCGGGTGATGTCGTGGTGCCGCTCCGAGGCTCCTTGAAGCAGGCGGCCTATACCACGATCAGCGGCGCAATAGGCGTGGGCAAGGATAACTGGTCGATCGAAGCCTATGTCGATAATCTGACCGATGAACGACCAGAACTCTATCGCTTTGGCAACGATGGCGAACAGCGCATCACAACGTCGCGGCCATTGACCGCGGGCTTGCGCGTTTCCTACCAGATGTAAGCTACTCGGGTCGCAACGGGCCCTCTTTCTTCGGGAAGGGGGCCCGGCCATTACGGGCAAATCTGGCAAGCCATTTCGCCAATCAGAACCCTCCTTGGCTGGAGCGCATATCGACTATGTCCGCGACCGCAGTTAAGGAACCGGGCATGACTCAGGCAGATCCTGTTCCGATCAATCGCGATGCCTTGCTGGGCCAGGCACGCGGGCTGATGCAGAGCGGTAAGTTTGCCAATGCTGCGGCGCTGGCCGGACAGATTGCTGCTGATGAACCAGCCTACCGTGATGCACTTTATCTGCGCGCGGTTGCAGCCCGCTACAGCCGCGAATTCGAATCTTGCCGCCAGTTGTGCGAAGACCTCATCACGCTTGATCCTGCCTATGCGCGCGCGCATCAGGAACTGGGCCACTGCCTTCGCGATATGGGCCAGAGTGCTGCTTCGCTCGCAGCTTATCAGAATGCGGTGGGCCTTAACCCTGCGCTGCTCGCAAGTTGGCGGATGCTTGAAAAGCTGCATCGCGCGGCGGGCCGCACTACTGCGGCTGAATTTGCTCAGGCTCAAGGCGATTATCTGGTGAACTTGCCGCCCGAACTTTTGGCAGTGACCAATTTCATCAAGGAGGGGCGCCCGCTCAAAGCCGAGCAGTTTTGCCGCGCCTTCCTCCAGAGCAATGGCCACCATGTCGAGGCAATGCGGATGCTGGCCGAGATCGGATCGAAGTTCAATTCGCTCGATGAGGCCGAATTCCTCCTTGAATCCGCGCTGGTGCTGGAGCCTGACAATGCTGGGGCGCATTACGATTACGTTGAAGTGCTGCACAAGCGGCAGAAATTCGCCGCCGCGCTCGAACAGGCCAGCCTGCTCCGCGCGAAGGCGCCGGACAGCCCGCAGATTGAAATGCTCTATGCCAACGAGAATCTCTCGGTCGGCAATTTTGATGAGGCGCTTTCAGTCTATCGCCAATGCGCGGTGCAGATGCCGGAATATCCCAACATCCATTTGACGCTTGGCCATGCGCTCAAGACCATTGGTCAGCAACCCGAAGCGATTGAGGCTTATAGTCAGGCCTACAAAATCCGGCCTGATTTCGGTGATGCCTATTGGAGCCTGGCCAACCTTAAAACCTATAAGTTCGATGAAACCCAGATCGCCGCGATGCGCATACAGGAGGCGGCGCCCTCTACCCAGTTGGTAGACCGCTATCATCTGTGTTTCGCGCTGGGCAAGGCGCTTGAGGATCATGGCGATTATACCGCGTCTTTCGCCTATTATCAGCGCGGTAACCAGTTGAAGCGCGATGAGGTGGGCTATGACTGGCGCAAGATCTCCAAGGAGATCGCGCTGCAGATCGAACACTGCACCCCGGCGCTGTTTGCCGGGCTTGCCGGTTCAGGCAGCCCCGCCGCCGATCCGATCTTTATC